>CAYQTO010000056.1:0-20409 GCA_964420455.1 uncultured Candidatus Sumerlaeota bacterium
GCTCAGTTGGTAGAGCAGCTGATTTGTAATCAGCAGGTCGTCGGTTCGAGTCCGTGCGCCAGCTCCATTTACCCGCCGGGCTGCTCCTCCTGCATTTTCCGGACGAAGCTGTTGCCGTCGTAGGTTCCGCGGACGGCCTCGAAGTCGGCGGCGGCGGCGCTGTCGTCGCCGTCCGCGCCGAAGCCCATGCGTGCGATGTCGTCGAACTCCTCGGCGGCGTCGGCAAGGATGCGGGTGACCTGGCCGGCCTTGAGCTTGGCGGCCTGGGCGCGGATTTGCGCAAGGTCGTCGCTGCCGAGGTTGTCGAGGGACTTGCCGAGGCGCTGCTCGAGGGTGCGGCGGACGAAGGCCCACTCGTCGATGGGGTAGGCCTCGGCGGCCTCGCGAAAGAAGGCCTCGACCTCGGCGATGGTGGCGGCCTCGGCCTCGATGCGGTCCTCGAGGCGATGGAGCCGGTCGGTGGTGAGGAGGAGGCCGCCGACGTCGGCCCACTGGTCCGTCGCGGTGGCGTTCCGGTCGATGGCGAGGGACTGGGCAGCGTCTATACGGCCGAGGAGTTGCCCGTAGAGGTACGAATCGATGGCGTCGCGGTATTGGCGGGCGGAGCTGCGGAGGAGGAGGCGCTTGATGAGGACGCCGTTGTGGCGGATGGTGTCGCGGGCCTTGTCGGTCTCCTCGTGGAGGCGGTTGAGGGTGGCCTCGCCGGCGAGCATGCGGCTGACCGTGTAGGGGGTGAAGGTGCCGAAGATGATCTGGTCGCGGAGGATGGAGGCCTTGCGGCGGTCGCGCTGGGGCCATTTTTCCGTGTCGCGGCGGGTGCCCACCGTCCACATGTTCATGGCGGGTGTGAGGTAGCTGCCGTCCTCCTCGGCGGTGACGTAGGAGAAGGGGAAGTCGCTGATGTCGAAGTTGGCCATGTGCTTGCCGATGACGACGGAGAAGGGGGAGACGCGGCAGGGGAAGATCATGTAGGAGAATGATCCCGTCTTGGCGCCGCGCTCGAGGATGCCCTGGTGGACGGGGCCGAGCTTGTACATGTGGTTGCTTTTGTTGGAGCCGCTCCCGGCGTTGTAGAAGGAATAGAGGGCGGCGATGAGGAGCGTGCTGCGGTGGTGGGTGACGGTGTAGGGGCCGCCGAGGACGGAGCAGGCCTCGCTGTGGAAGCATTCGGAGTTGGCGAAGAAGAGTGAGTTCTCGCCGGAGAACTGCTTTCCGCACTTGGTGGCCTGGCCGATATAGACGCGTGAGAGGAGGGCGCCGGAGTCGACCTTTGCGCCCTCGGCAATGACGAACCCGTCGGCGTTGACGCCGTCGCCCACGTGCGTGGGGCAGTCCTTCTCGCTGAGGATGGTGCCGTTGCGAAGGGAGCTGGCGCCGATGACGCGGGCGCCCTCGCCAATGTGGACGTTCTCGATTTCGCCGACGCTGCGGATGATGGCTCCGGGGCCGATGCGGCCCCGGTCGCCCCGGGCTGCGTCGGTCCGCTCCGCGATCAGCTCGCTGATCTTGTCCACCAGCGCGGGGCGGTGGCGGTGCATGGCCTGTATATACGCGATCTGGCTGGTGATGGTATCGTAGAGGGTGATCTCGCGGCCACCGCCCTCGTTGACCGCCTCGAGCTCGAGGCCGTTGCCGAAGGTCGCCTCGCCGTGTGTCACGAGGGAGCCGGCATTCTCCACAAGGACGCCGTCGCCGATGCGATAGTTGGCGAGGACGCTCTTGATATTGGCGATGCGGACGTTGTTGCCGATCTCGCAATCGGCAAGAAAAGCGTCGTAAATTCCACAGGGGCGGGCGAGGCCGCGGTCGTCCGTGAGGGAGCCTGAAAGGTCGCCGAGGACCACGTTTCCTTGGAACCTGACATGGCGGCATCGGGCGGGATCGAAACCGTTGCCAACGCGGACCTGACTCCAGTCGCCGGCGGTGCACTGGTGGGCCTCAAGGGCTTTGATTTCCTCGGTTTTCAGGTTCCTGGCGTCGCTCATGGGGGCCTCCTGGGGCCGATGATTTTGGCGCGGGATGGGCTGGATGGCGTTGGAAATGGGGCGGCTTTTTTTGGAGCGGTCCACACAGGGTCTCAACACAATTCGTCCGAACGAAAAGAGGCCGATTCGTCTTGCACTATTCTTGGATAACGATTAGCGGATTTGCGACGTCTCACCGCCTGAAAACGCAGACACCTCGGCGCCCGCCTCCTGCGGTGGCCCGGGGCATCAGGCGGACACCACTACTCTCAGGAGGTTGTTCCATGGCGGGTCTGATCAAGCTGGTTGTCCGGCCGGGCAAGGAAGAGGTGGCGGAATACGCGGCGGGGATGGTCGCCGAATCGATCAAGGCAAAGCCGGACCTAGTGCTGGGTCTGGCGACGGGTTCCACGCCAGAGGGGACCTACGCGAAGCTGGCGGAAAAGTGCCGGGCGGGCGAAATCAGCTTTGCCAAGGTGCGCACCTTCAACCTCGACGAGTACTGGGGCCTCGATGCGGACCACGAGCAGAGCTATCGCACGTTCATGAACGTGAACCTCTTCGACAAGGTCGACATCCGCCCGTGGAACACCCACGTGCTGAACGGCATGGCGTGGAACCCGAAGCTGGAGTGCGAGGCCTTCGAGACGAAGATCGTCTCCGTCGGCGGGATCGACTTCTGGGTGCTGGGCATCGGCAACAACGGGCACATCGCCTTTAACGAACCGGGCAGCCCGGTGGACAGTCGCACGCGCCTTGTGAGCCTGACGCCGTCCACGATCGCCGCCAACAGCGACGGCCGCTTCTTCAGCGATCCCAAGGACGTCCCGCGCTGTGCCTTGTCCGCGGGCATCGGCACCATCCGCGAGGCCCGCAAGCTCATCCTCCTCGCCACCGGCGCCGGAAAGGCCGACGCCCTCGCCGCCGCCTACGAGGGCGACTTCAGCGTCGACTGCCCCGCCAGCCTCCTCCAGGACCACCACGACATCACCTTCATCGTCGACGAGGCCGCCGCCGCCAAGATCAGGAACCGCTGAGCCACCACTCCACAATCCCAGGAGGAAAACCTCCATGCCCGCGGATCAAGCCGACGTCCTCCCCCGCGTCATCAAGACCGTTTCCGAGGTCCTCAAGGTCCCGGAGAACGACATCAAGGCGGAGCACACCTTCGTCGCCGACCTCGGCGCCAAGTCCATGCAGTCGCTCGAGCTGATGGCCGCCTTCGAGGAGGAGTTCGACACCGAGATGGACGACGAGGACGCCTTGAAGGTGCAGACCGTGGGCGACGCCGCCTCGTTCATCGCCGGCTATCTCTGAGCCCGACCCGCCTTGCCGCCCGGACGCCGCACCAACGCGGGGTCCGGGCATCCCCCCATTCCAACCCCCCGGAGGTTTCCCGATGACGAGCCCCGCCAAGCCGGCGCCTTCGGTCATGGAGCAATTTCTTTCGAAAGCCCGGGAGTCGCCCCGCCGCATCCTCTTTCCCGAGGGCGATGACGAACGCATCGTGGAGGCCGCCGCCCGCATGGCCGCCGACGGCACCTGCCGTCCCGTGCTGCTCGGTGATGCGGCCGCCATCGGCCGCGCCGCCGCAGACGCCGCCGTCGAGATCATCGACCCCAAGGACCCCGCCCTCATCGACCGCCAGGCGGAAAGCTATGCGGCCGCCCGCGACGTGAAGACCGCCATCGCCAAACGCCTCATGAAGCGGCCCCTCTACCTCGCGGCGAGCCTCCTCGCCGATGGCGTCGCCGATGCCATGGTGGCCGGCGTCGCCAACCCCACCGAGCAGGTCCTCTCCGCCGCCGGGCTCGCCGTCGGCTTCGAACAAGGAGTCTCCAGCCCTTCCAGCTTCTTCGTCATGGAGATGCCGGCGCCGGACAGCCGGGTATTTCTCTTCGCCGACTGCGCCGTCCAGGTCGACCCGGACCCGGCCCAACTCGCCGACATCGCCGTGACCACGGCGCGCAATGCCCGGCGGCTCCTCGGCCTCGAGCCGCGCGTCGCCATGCTCTGCTTTTCCACCAAGGGGAGCGCCCGCCATGGCAAGGTCGACAAGGTTCGCGAGGCGACGGAGCTCGCCCGCGCGGCCGCCCCGGACCTGCATCTGGACGGCGAGATGCAGGCGGACGCGGCCATCGTGGAAAGCGTCGGTGCGAAGAAGGCCCCCGGTTCCCCCGTCGCCGGCCACGCCAACGTCCTCGTCTTTCCGGACCTGAACGCCGGCAACATCGGGTACAAGTTGGTCCAGCGGCTCGCCGGGGCGAAGGCCATCGGCCCCGTCGTCCAGGGATACCGCCGGCCCGTGAACGACCTGTCCCGCGGCGCCTCCGTCGACGACGTGATCGGCGTCACCGCCATCGCCGCCCTCCAGTGCGGCCAGTCCTGACACCCCAGCACCCAACGGAGCCACCCATGCGCATTCTCGTCCTCAACAGCGGCAGCTCGTCGGTGAAGTACCAGCTCTTCGACACCGACAACGATGGCGTCCTGTGTAACGGGGTCGTGGAGCGCATCGGGCAGGACGGCGCCCTCCACAAGCACAAGTGTGACGGCGACGCGGCCACCGACAAGGCCGACATCAGCGACCACGAGGGCGCGCTGGCGCTCATCCGCGGCAAGCTCCTCGATCCCGCCCTGGGCGGCGTCAGGGACCCCAGCGACATCTCCGCCGTGGGCCACCGCGTCGTCCACGGCGGCGAGGCCTTTGTCCAGTCCTGTCTCATCGATGACGAGGTCGAGAAAACCATCGAGCGCTACGCCAAGCTCGCCCCCCTCCACAATCCCCCCAACCTGATGGGCATCCGCGCCGCCCGCCGCTTCTTCCCCGACGTCCCCCACATCGCCGTCTTCGACACCGCTTTCCACCAGACGATCCCTCCACACGCCTCCCTCTACGCCCTCCCCTACGAACTCTACGAGAAGCACGCGATCCGCCGCTACGGCTTCCATGGCACCTCCCACCGCTACGTCGCCCAGCAGGCTGCCCTCCATCTCGAAATCGACCCCGAGGACTTCACCGGCATCACCGTCCACCTCGGCAATGGGTGCTCCCTCGCCGCCATCGAGGACGGTCACTGCGTCGATACCTCCATGGGCCTGACCCCCCTCGAGGGCGTCGCCATGGGCACCCGCAGCGGCGACATCGATCCCGCCATCGTCTTTCACCTCGTCAACGAGGTCGGCATCCCCCTCGGGGACGTCGAGCGTCTGCTCAACAAGGAGAGCGGTCTCCTCGGCGTCTCCGGCGTGAGCAACGACCTCCGCGAAGTCCAGCAGGCCGCCGCCGACGGCAACCAACGCGCCGCCCTCGCCCTCGACATCTACGCCTATCGCGTCCGCAAGTACATCGGCGCCTACCTCGCCGTCCTCGACGATCCCATGGCCGTCGTCTTTACCGGTGGCATCGGCGAGAACAGCCCCGACATGCGCCACCGCATCCTCCACGACCTGGAGCACCTCGGGGTCGTCCTCGATGAGGACCTGAACAGCAAATGCTCCCTCGGCCAGACCGACGTGGCCGCCGTCGCCTCGCCCATCCGCATCCTCATGATCCCCACCAACGAGGAACTCATGATCGCCCGTGACGCCCGCGCCCTCCTCGGGCATTGAGGGGAAAGAACCGTCCTTCGTTTGCGCAGCCGCCGGGACGCCAGCGGGTTGGAGGCCCCGCGCGGGGATTTCGAGCATCGGGCCGTTGTGGATTGCCCCTCGCGGTGGAGCGGGCGCATCCCGGCCACCATCGCCATCAACCATGAGGTGAACCATGCGGGTTCCGTCGATTTTCGCCGCACTTCTGTTTCTGCTGGTCTTCTGCCCGTTCGGAGGAGACGCGGGAGCAAACCGCCCCGACAGCGCACGCCCCGCCGAGGTGCTGACCGGCCTCGACGTGCTCGAGCGTGAGGGCTTCGAGCGCCTCGAGGGCCAGCGTGTCGGCCTCATCGCCAACCACTCCTCCATCAACAAGCGGGGCGAGCACCTGCTCGACCTGGCACTCGGGCACGGCGTCGAGGTCGTGGCGCTCTTCTCTCCCGAACACGGCTTTCGCGGCACTGCCGACGAAAAGGTCGAGGACGGCGTCGACGTCCAGACCGGTCTCCCGATCTACAGCCTTTACGGCGAGACACGCATCCCCACCGACGAGTCCCTCCAGGGCATCGACACGCTCGTCTTCGACATTCAGGACATCGGCGCCCGCTTCTACACCTACAACGCCACCATGGGGGAATGCATGCGCAAGGCCGCCGAGCACGACATCCGGTTCGTCGTCCTCGACCGCCCGAACCCGATCCGCGGCACCTGGTTCGACGGACCCGTCCAGGACGACGACCTCGTGGGGCGATTCACCGCCTTCGTCAAGATGCCCATCGTTCACGGGATGACCCTCGGCGAGATCGCCCGAATGTACCGCCAGCACCACGGCATCGAGCCCGAGCTCGATATCGTCCCCCTCGAGGGCTGGAGCCGGTCCATGTACTTCGACGAGACCGGACTGCCGTGGGTGAATCCCTCGCCCAACATGCGTTCCGTGAACCAGGAGCTGCTCTACACGATGGTCGCGCTGACCGAGGCGGAGAAGACCCTCTCGGTCGGCCGCGGCACCGAGAGACCCTTCGAGTATCTGGGCGCGCCATGGATCGAGGACGGCAAGCCGCTCGCCGACGAGATGAACGCGCGCGAGCTCCCCGGTCTCTGGTTCATGGAGACCACCTTCATGCCGCGCGAGCTCGACGTTACCGGCCGCAGGAACTACCCCTATCAGTTCACCGAGGAGGTCTGTCACGGGTTCCGCGTGGTCGTGACCGACCGCCACGTGGTCAGCCCCGTCGTTGCCGGATTCCACATGCTCGACGCGCTGCTCAAGCTCTACGGCGATCGCTACACGACCGAGCGCCTGCGAGGTCTTGTGGGCGCCGGCTGGGCCCTCGAGATGCTCAACGAGCGCGCGCCGGTCCAGGACATCGTCGAACGGTGGCGCGCGGACCCAGAATTCAAGGCCTTCGCCGCCCGCCGCGCATCGGTGCTCCTGTACGACTAGCACCTCCGAAAAGGTGCCGTGAAGGGACTCCGCCATCGCCCCTTTGCCACCCCCGTTGCCCCAACCCAAAGCACGGTTGCCGCCCACGCCGAAAGGTTGGTTTTCGAGCCACCTGCACACGCCCAAGGGGTGGGCCATAGGGAGGGTAATACCCCTAGGAAGATAAATTAGGGAGGGTAATCGCGGCCCTCCCGGATCTCTCTCAAACGGGGTTGTCCAACCGCTCCCCATCCACGGCCCGGACATCCCCACATTTTTTTTTGCCCGCGCCCTCTTGCGCTCCCGGAAGAAGTGCGCTACGCCTCGGCTTTCCAAGGGCGACCCCCGGCTTCCGCTCGCCCGCCAACGGAAAGGGCCCCACGACGATGTCCCGAACCCTGACGCTGCATCGATCCCTCCGGCTGCTCTGGCTGGCCGTGGCCACGCTCTGCGTCCTGCGTCCAAGCGCCCCCGCCCAGCAGGACTGGATCAGCGCCGGCACCCTCAACGTGCCCGACTATCGTTACAGCTTTCTTGCCGCGACCCCCGCCGGCGATCTCCTTGCCGCGACCTTCAATGGCACCAACGAGCCGGCCGATGCCCCCCTGGTGCTTATCCGCAACCCGATCAGCGCCTCGCCGGAGGTGCAGACCATCACCACCGTGCGGTTCGAGGGCCAGCGGGGCTTCTCGGGCCTGGCGGTGGCGGCGGACGGCAGCTTCTTCACCGCGGGCGACACGGGCGCGGAGGGAAGCAGCTTCGTCCGCAAGTACCTGCCCAACGGCCAGCCGGACCGGCGCTTTGGCCAGGGAGGTGAGATGCGCCCGGGCGCCCGGGCCCTTGGCCTTGACGTCCTCGGCGACCATGTCCTCGTCGCCCTCAACTGGGGCCGCATCGCCGTCCTCCGCGCCGCCGACGGCGCCATCCTTGGCGAGGTCCCCCGTCCCGATTCCGGCTTCTTCCTCCGCGACATCGCCATCGATCCCGCCACGCTCAACGTCTACGGCATCGCCGCGGGGAGCGTCCACCTGTGGTCCGGCGGGCAGCCCTGGGCACCCACGACGTATAGACGCCGCCTGCTGCTGGAGCGCGAGGGCGCCGTCCGCTCCGGCGAAGGCATCAGCATCGACCCGCTCACCCGCAACGCGCTCGCCACGCCCATTCCCGGCAACACCCTCGTCAGCGTCGGCCCCGACGGACGCGCCACCGAAAGCCGCATCGCCACCGCCCAGGACGACAGCGAACTGACCGACACGAGCCTCTCCTTCGACGGCACCACCCTCTTCGTCAGCGACCTTCGCAAGCGCCTGATCCACGTCATGCGGCGCGAGGGAGGCCTCGCCGACGCCGGCCCCCGGACAACCACCGCCAGTGCCCTCGTGACCGCCGCCGCCGCCGCCAACGAGCCCACACCCACCCCGCCCCCCACCAGCAACTACCAGACGACCACCACCTGGTACCGCTCCTACGAGGGCATCGTCCAGGACGCCCGCCGTTACCGAAAGCCCATGCTCGTCTACTTCCGCCGACGCGATTTTCCCCTCTGCCACAACGTGGAGTACGACATGCTTCTCACTCCGGAGTTCGACGCCGCAGTTGCCGCCAAGGGCCTCGTCTGCGTCTTCGAGGACGTCTCGGTGAACACGCTGATCGCGTACCGCCTCGGGGTCTTCCGCGTCCCCCACGTGGAGGTCTTCGACTCCCAGGGCCGCTCCGTCGCGCGCCTCAGCCACGACTTCACCAAGCAGGACCTGCTCGACACCATCGCCCGCGTGCGGTGAGTCGCCCCGAAATTCCCAAAACGTCTCTGCCCAATAACTTGGGCCTGCGTCCTCAAACGCAGGAACCCTAACAGGGGGGAGGCCATCTGACCGCCCCTGTAGGGACATCAATGGAGAAGCCTTCAGTCTATATCGAAATAGTCCCGATCGATCGCTGGAAGCATTACTTTTCGGACCGAGACACCAACGCCGTGATCGATCATGAGCTCTGCTAAACGCTCACCATCGACTAGAACAACTCCTTCGATATTGCGGGCAAATTCCTGCGCGTCGCGAGTGAATCCAGAGGTGGTAATGATGACGCCCCGCTTCGCTTGCATACCCATAAGGGCACCATAGAACCCCTGAACCTCCGGACGGCCCACACTGTGTTGCCAACGCTTGGCCTGTATATAGACCCTGTCGAGTCCTAGGCGATCCAGCGAAATGACTCCGTCAATTCCGCCGTCTCCCGAACGTCCTGTGTGATAAATATCATCGGACGAAGTACCATAACCCATCGCATAGAGAACATCGAGCACAATATGCTCAAAACGGACCGGATCGACCTGGGCAAGAATCTCCAAAATATCCGCAGCTACAGATTCGCGAATCTCTTCCACCGCTTCGCGGAGGCGCTCTTCAGGTGTCCTCTTATTCAAGGCGCCCACGCTATCAAAAGTTGAATCTTCTTGCCCTTGGCTTTCTTCAGTCGATTGAGGCACTACCGATCGTGTTCCAGGTAGCGATAGCCGCTTGATCTCTTCCGGAGGGAGACCCTCGGGAAATTCCTCCGCCAACTTCCTTCCTTCGGGCGTAAGCACCCAATGTCCCTTACGTGCCGATTCGAGCAACTTGGCCTGCTTAAGGCGAACTACCGCCCAAGCCGCCCGATTCCGATAAGTGTATGCTCCGCTCTGCAACAATTCTTTTCGTTCTTCCTCTGACACACCCAGTGCATCTGCGGCCGCATCGGAGACGTCTCGCGCTCTTCCCCCCTCTGGATGTGCCGCCAAGTATCTTAGGATTGGCTCAATGAATTGGTTATAGGTCGGAATTGCCATCGCGAAAGACCCCAAGATTTTTCGTCACAAGTGATCTCGATATTGACATGAAGTCAAGCCTCTCCTGACTTCCTCGTCTCCTGTTTGCCCGCTCACCCTCGAGGTGCTAGAGATTGGCCTTTCCCCTGGCACGGATGCACATCGTATGTCGGCTCCCATGACAACGCGTGCCGATGCCTTGATCTCTGTCGTGCTGCCGGTCTTCAACGAGGGCGGGCACCTTGCGGCGTCGCTGCGCACGATCGAGCGCACCATCACCGAAGCCGGCCACCGCTGCGAACTGGTGCTCGTCGACGATGGGTCGTCGGACACGACCTGGGAAATCGTCCGGGAGGCCGCGACGCGACCGGGCGTGCGGGGCCTTCGCTTCAGCCGCAACTTTGGCAAGGAGGCCGCCCTCATGGCGGGGCTCGAGGCCGCCCGGGGCGACGCGGTCCTCGTCATGGACGCGGACCTCCAGCACCCCCCCGCCCTGATCCCACGCATGATCTTTCACTGGCGCGAGGAGGGGTTCGAGGTCGTGGAGGGGGTGAAGCGCGAGCGGGGCCGCGAGTCCCCCGTCTATACGGCCGTGTCGCGTGCGTTCTATCGCGGGTTCCATGCGCTGTCCGGGTTCGACCTGCGGGGGGCGTCGGACTTCAAGCTGCTGGACCGGGCGGTGGTCGACGCGCTGCTGCGGCTTGGCGAGAACCAGACCTTCTTTCGCGGCCTGGCGGAGTGGGTGGGGTTCCGGCGCAAGCGGCTGGCGTTTGCCGTCGCGCCGCGGGCCGGCGGCCAATCCGGCTGGACCCTCCGCGCCCTCGCCCGCCTCGCCCTCACCGCCACCACCTCCTTCTCCTCCGTCCCGCTGCTCCTCATTCTCTACCTCGGCATGGGCTTCCTCGCCCTCGCCTTTGTGCTCACGATGATTGCCCTCGTGCGCTACGCCATCGGCGAATCGGTCACTGGTTTCACCACGGTCATCATCCTCCAGTGCATCATCGGGTCGCTGATGATGATCAGCAACGGGGTGCTGGGGATTTACCTTTCCCATGTATTCAGCGAGGTGAAGCGGCGTCCGCGCTACCTCGTGCGGGAAACGGCGGGGGTGGACGGCGTCTAGATGTCTATCAGTACAGCCGCCAAGGGATTCCGCCGCACCGGTGACACGGTGGCCATCGCCGGGGGGTACCAGCACCGGGCGATCCACGAGGGCCGCGCGCCCCAGCGCTTCTGGCACCTGGCCAAGTTCTCCACGGCGCGGCGCCTCCTTTCCGTCCGCCCCGGCCACCGCTGCCTCGACGTCGGCTGCGGCTCCGGCGTTCTCGCCGCCGCCCTCGCCCGCGATCCCCGCGTGCAGGTGACCGCCATCGATGGCAATCACGACGCGATCGCCTTTGCCTCCTCCCACTACCGGCGGCGGAACCTCGTCTTTCGCCACGGCCTCGTCGATGAACTCGACTTTTCCCCCGCAAGCTTCGACCGGATCACCCTCCTCGAGGTCATCGAGCACCTTTATCCCGGGCAGGGCCGGGCGCTCCTGGCGGCCTTCCACCGGCTGCTGCGCCCCGGCGGCCGCCTCGTCGTCTCCACCCCCAACTACCGGTCGCTCTGGCCGGTGATCGAGACCGCCCTCGACACCTTCGGGCTCGTGCCCCCGCTCGCCGGCGAGCAACACGTCGCCAAGTACCACGTCGCCAGCCTGCTGGCCCTCGGGGGCGCGACGGGGTTTCGCGTGGGCGACTGGCGGACGATCAACGGGGTGGCGCCCTGGGCCACGCCCGCGGGATGGCGGCTGGCGCGGCGGATTCACCGATGGGAGACCGCCCGGCGCCAGCCCCTCGGCAGTGTGATCGTGGCGGCCTTCGTGAAGCCCTAGGCGGGGCGGGCACGCGTGGTGGTGGCCTCGCGGAGATAGACGGCGCGGACCCGGCCCGGGGCGATGGTCCGGCCCTCACGGGCGTGTCTATACGCGAGGACGGCCGTGGCCCCTGGCGCGGCAAGGAGGCGGTCCGCCCGGGCGAGCAGCGCACCGTCCCAGTCGAACTGGTCGCGATAGCGCCGGGCGCCCTCCCCCGCGAGCAGCACGCGGCGCCCCCGCCACTTTGCAGCGACCTCGCCGGGCGCCGCCGCGAAGTCTTCCTCCGTCCGCAAAAGCCGCCCCGCCTCCGGCACGAACACTCCCCCGTAGATCTCCCCGATCCGCGCGTCCAGCAGCGGCACCACCGCCTCCACCGCCTCGCCGGACCACGCCTGCCAGGCGAGCGCCTCCACCGTCGACACGGTCACGCAGGGGCGCCCCTGGGCCCACGCCACGCCCTGGATCGTCGCCAGCGCCACGCGGACGCCGGTGAAGCTCCCAGGACCGTGGGAAGCCGCATAGATATCTATATCGCCCCAACGGAGACCCGCCGCCTCAAGAATCTTCCCCGCCAGCGCGAGCACCTCACGGCTGTGCGTGCGCGGCTCGCCCAGGCGGCACTCGCCCACCACGGCCCCGTCGGAAAGGAGGGCCACGCCCCCGCTCGGCGTCGCCGTTTCGAACGCGAGCAGGTTCACGGCGCAGCCACCTCCAGCGCGGCGGAAAGAAGGAACGGCACTTCCCCCTCCGGCGTGATCGTTCGCTCGTCCGCGCCGTCGCCGGACTCGAGCCTCAGGCGCCACACGTTGCCCGCGAGCGCCCCGGGAAAGCGGTCGGCCCACTCGATCACGCGGATCACCGGCGCACCGGGGCGAGGGTCGAAGCCCGCACTCTCGAGGTCCGCCTCCGATTCGAGACGGTAGAAGTCCCAATGTTCGAGGCTCGTGCCGTCCTCGAGCGTATAGACACGGCAGAGGGTGTAGCTGGGGCTGGGGACGGGGCCCTCGACGCCGAGGCCGCGGGCGATGCCCCGGGCGAGGGCGGTCTTGCCCGCGCCCAGGCCGCCGGCGAGGGCGACCGTGTCTCCCGGCTGGATGGCGAGGGACATCCGGCGGCCGAGGGCCTCGGTCCCGTCAACCGATGTGGTGCGGGCGGCGGGCGCATCCGTCCGCCGGCGGCCCCAGAAGAAGGGCGGTTGCGGCGCCGGGCGGGTGTCCTCCTCGATGGCGCGGCCCTCTTCTGTCGGCTCGCAGAGCCGCCCCCACCGGGGGTCGAGATCCGCAAGGTCGCGCAGGGGCATATAGACGAAGGGCCGGCGGGCGATCCAGGGATGGGGCAGCTGGAGGAAGTCGGTTTGCCGGGCCTCGCCGTCAAAGGCGAGCAGGTCCAGGTCGATCGTGCGCGGGCCCCACTTGAGTTCGCGCTGGCGGCCGAGGGCGTTCTCGATCCCCTGCAGCTCCGCGAGAAGGTCCTCCGGCGACCAGCCGGTTGCGCCCACGGCGACCGCGGCGTTGAGGAACGGCGCCAGCCCCTCGCGGCCCCAGCCCGCGCTGTCGTAAAGCCGCGAGGTCCCGAGAACCCGCACACCGGCCAGCCGATCCATGGAATTGATGGCGCGGAGGAGAAAGCCATGCCGGTCGCCCACATTGGACCCCAGGCCGACGGCGGCCCGCCGTTCACTCATCCGCGTCCTCGTTGTTGCCCGGCGTCCTGTCTTTGGTGCTTCGCCTCGCGGGCTTCTTCTCGCCGTCGGTGGCTTCGCCGATGCCGAACTTCTCGAGCCGGTAACGAAGGGTCGCACGGCTGAGTCCCAGCAGCTTCGCCGCCGCCGACTTGTTGTTCTCCGTCCGGACAAGCGACTGCTCGAGCAACTCCTTCTCGTGCTCCTCGAGGGAGAACCCGATCTCGGGAATGCGGAAAGGCTTCCACCGCGAGGGGGCCCGGTTTTCCGCATGGGGGCCGGCGGCTTCCGGGGACTCGGCCACACGCGCGGGCCCAAGGGAGGGGCCCACCGAGGCGATGGTCTTCGACCCGCCGAGCCGCCTGAGGCGATCCAGCGTGTCTATACGCAGCAGCTCCGGCGTCAGCACCTCGCCTTCCAGCAGGATCACCGCCCGCTCGATCGTGTTCTGCAACTCGCGCACGTTGCCGTCCCACCGGTGCCCCAGGAGCACCTCCTCCGCCTCCGGCGAAATCCGCGGCACCTTCTTGCCCATCTCCCGTGCGAACCGCTTCAGGAAATGCTCCGTCAGGGGGATGATGTCGTCCGGCCTCTCGCGCAGCGGCGGAATCACCAGGGGGAACACGTTGAGGCGGTAGAAGAGGTCCTCGCGGAAATCCCCCTCCTGGACCATGCTGGCCAGGTTGCGGTTCGTTGCCCCGATGAAACGGATGTCGGTCTTGATCGTCTTGAGGCCGCCGACCCGTTCGAACTCCTGGTTCTCGAGGGCGCGGAGGACCTTGCTCTGGAGCGGGAGCGCCAGCTCGCCGATCTCGTCGAGGAACAGGGTGCCGCCGTTGGCGAGCTCGAAGCGGCCCCGCTTGGCGTCCGTCGCGCCGGTAAACGCCCCCCGCTCGTGGCCAAACAGCTCGCTCTCCAGCAGGTTCTCCGGAATCGCCGCGCAGTTGATCGCCACAAAGGGCCCCCGCACCCGCGGCGACGCCTCGTGGATTGCCCGCGTCACCAGTTCCTTGCCCGTCCCCGACTCGCCATAGACCATCACCGTCGACGGCGAGACGGCCACCTGGCGCGCCAGGGCCAGCACCTCGTTCATCTCCCCGCTTTCCGCGATGATGGCGTCGAACGCGTAGCGCGCCCGCAGCTCGGACCGCAGCACCCGGTTCTCCGCCAGCAGCGCCCCCCGCTCCAGCGCCCGCTCCACCGCCAGGTAGATCCGGGCCTCCTCGAACGGCTTCGTGATGTAGTCCGTGGCCCCCTTCTGCATCGCCTCCACTGCGGACTCGATCGATCCATACGCCGTGATCACGACGATCGGGATCTCCGGCGCCTTCTCGTGGATCGCCTCGATCACTTCTATGCCTCCCTTCTTCGGCATCCGCAGGTCGGTAATCACCAGGTCGATCTGCTTGCCCTCGAATTCCTCGAGCGCCTCCTCGCCATCACTGCACAAAATCAGTTCGTAGCCGCGATTGCCGAGGAGCAGTCCCAGCAGGCGGCGCATTCTTTCTTCGTCTTCGGCGATAAGGATTGTCGGCATCGGTAAGCGGATCGCTTCTCCCGGAATGAAACTCGCACTTCCCCCATCAGGAAGGATGCAACGGGGCAGATGGCGCAAATGCGCCACCTCCGTTTCGCCGAGACAGCGATCCGGCGAAACCAAAATCGGGAGTCACCGCCAATGCGTTTCCACGGCAAAGAGCAACATTACCTCCTCGGTCTCACGCTCGAGGAGATGAAGATCATGTATCGCAGCATCTGGAACGACCTGAAGCGCCAGGGGACCCTCGGCCTCGACGACGAGGCGAGCGACCTCCTTCACGACCTCCAGACGGTCCTCCAGAAGGAAGCCATCCGCGAGGGCGTCGACGTGTCCCTGCACGCGGACTGGGCGGATTGGGTCGGCGTCGATGGCGGCAAGTGCGCTGTTCGCCGGAACGAGGGCAACACGGCCTGATTCATTCCCTTGTGGCGTCGCGCCGGCGGCCCCCTTTTCCATCAATTGCAGGACCCCTCACGGGGTCCGGAAACCCGACCCCAACCAACCCCGGGTTAAAGCCCGGGGCTACGATTGTTGCGCCCCTCCGAGGCGCATGCCGGCGGGGCCTCGTCAACACCGGGGACTTTGCCGGGGATGCGTGAATCCAGATACGGGGGGTGAGCGCCCCCCGGGTCCCCCGTCCCCCCTCAAAGAGAATCCCCGCCGGTTTCCCGGCGGGGATTTCGGTTGGTGTGGCTTGGCGCTGGGCGCCGGGCGGGGATTACTCCTCGATCAGCATCCAGTCCTCAACCGGGGTGACGCCGTCGCTGGGCGGGGCGGGGACATCCCACTCGGGGATGCCGTAGGTGAGGTTGATGGTACGGCCGAGGGCCTTCGTGCCCGTGTCGCTCGCGAGGCGGACGATGTGCGGGTGAACGGTCGCGCTGCTGTAGCGGTTGGCGTCGGAGCCGTAGGGCGCCGGCTGGGCCGGGTCGGGGATCGTTCCGGCGGTGACGGCCTCCGCGTTGGTCAGGTTGTTGGCTGTGGCCGCGCCACTGTTCTCTTCCTCGCGGAAGATCTCCGTGCTCGGGTCGATGGTGGTATCCGTATTGAGGTCGAACGTATAGCCAAGACGGAAGGTGCCGACGTCGGGGAGGCCTGCGGCGTAGGTGGCCTGGCCGGTGAAGTTATGGGGGCCAAGGCCCGTGCTGCCCGGAACGAAGTCGAGGAGCAGGCCGCCGTTGATGTCGGTCTCGCCGGCGAGGTCGTCGGAGGGGATGGCGCCCTCGCTGCCGAAGGTCGGGCCGGCGGTGATATACACGCGGGCAAGGCCCGGGTTGGTGCCGTCCTGGTCGATCTGCGCGAGGTCGATGCCTTCGTCCACGGGGACGGTCACGTTGAAGGTGACGGTCACTTCCTCGGCGAGGAGGCGGTTGTCGACCGGATCAACGAGGTCAATCGACTCGGTCGAGGTGCCCTGGGTGAGGTAGTTGAAGTTGCGGCTGAAGTAGCCGGGGCCCATGCGGCGGTTGGTGCTGCCGGTGGTGAAGCCCGTGAAGTCGAAGAAGTCGCTGATGGAGAACGGCGTGTCGGCGGCGTTGTCGGTGTCGAACACGCGGGCGGTCCAGATGCCGTCGTCCGCCGTGGTGTCAACCGCCTGGGTGCCGGGAACTTCCGGATAGACGTCGCCCGCGGCGCCCGCATCCGAGAAGGGGAACTCGGTGTTGAAGCCGTCCCAGCCGCCACGAACGGCAGGGGAGGGGAGGAACTCGCCCTGATCACCGGTGCGGTCCAGCGTGATATCGACGAGGTCGAGCGCGTCGATGGTGAACTGGGTGGCGGGGATTGTTGCCGTGTTAGCGACATTTTGGATGCCGGAGACGTCGACCGTGGTCCCGTCGGTGATGGCGCCCCCGCTGACCGTCAGGAAGACGGTGGCGGCGCGGCTGCCGGTGCCAAAGGTGGCGCTGTCAACGGTCAGGCCCGAGACGGTGTAGTTGGCCGTATCCGTTGCGGTGGTCGGGTCCGGGGCCTCGCTGAAGTCGACGCCGATGGTCTGGTTGTCCCAGAAGGGGAAGGCGCCGCTGGCGACAATACCCGGGGCCGCGCTGTTCAGGGAGAAGCGGGCCGAGATAGGGTCGAGGGGCTGGCCGAGGACGGCGGGCGACTGGGAGTCGGGAATGTCGAGGATGCCGTCGTCGTTCAGGTCGATGTCGATCACCGCCACGCCGGAGAGGGCGAAGGGGGTCGTGGTTGTGGAGACGGTAGCCTGCGAGTTGCCGAGGTTGTTACCGGTCGGGTTGCCGTTCTCGAGCAGATTCGGCAGGAGCTGGTTCGAGACGAACGGGTTGCCCCCGTCGTTGTTGGAGAGCACCGCAAAGACGCCGATGCTGCCGCTCGCGCCCGCGGGCAGCGTGCCGTTGGTGTTATAGGTGCCGACCTCGGTGAACACGCGGCCCCAGGGCACACGCCACTCGAAGTCGCCCGAGGTGGCATCAACGATGTGGCCTTCGTTGCCGCAGCAGTCGTAGCCGAGGTCGCCCACATTACCGCCGTTAAAGGTGCGGACGCCGTTGAAATCATCATCGAAGGGGTTGTCGAACGCCCCGGAGCTTTCCCACCGGGCGGCGTCGTTCAGGCCGGCAAACAGGTCGAAGGCGATGCCTTCGGGGAAGAGGAACTCCATGTTGGAGATCCGGGACTCGAGGCGGTCCTCGCCGGTATCGTTGATGTTGCTGGTGGTGTTGATCCAGCCAGCATTGCCGGTGCCGCCGGCGCTGGCGTCGACGAAGACGGTCACCAGGTTGCCGGAAAGCGAGGACACGTCGCCGGGGATGCCGATGTAGAGGTACTGGTTGTCCCAGGTGACATAGAGCTCGTCGAGTGTCAGGGTCGGCCCAAAGCCGTCGCCCGTGTCGTTTTGGGCGAGGACGAAGTCGTCCGCCGTCCATTCCGTGGTGGCATCACCGTCGACGGTGATGGTCTTGCCGGGCTGGGCCAGCGCGAAGCTGCCGAGGCTGGCCAGACCCGCACCCAACAGTAGTTGAGCCAATCGGGTTCTGCGCATGGTGTCCTCCAAACGGGGGGAAGTATGGTTGGACTGTCGTCCGGACACCCCCGCCGGATGGGCGGGGGTGCTTGAGCCTGGGGTGAGAGGGTTCACGATCGTCGGACGCATCAGCGCTTGGGCGCGGCCGGGATCGAGGTATCCTGGAACGTCACGATGTCGCCGAAGCTGACGGTGCCGTTTGTCGGGTCGTAGATGACCGCCTGGCCGGGGCGGACGTTACGATCGTCTTCGTTGTCGGGGCCGACGGACTTGATCAGGTATTCGCCGGACTCGAGGATGCCGCGGAGACCGATGACGCCGCCGAGGCCGCCGCCGCCCTGGTTCAGGAGCAGGTACGCGCGGCGGTCCGCCTCGTAGTTGTCGTCAATTCCGTTCGAGTTGCCGTCCGAGGCGCCGCCGACGCCACCGGGAAGGTTGGCGGACCCGTAAACCGCCGCACGGACATACAGGGGGATGTTCAGGGTGTTCGTATTCTTGGGCGTGCCCGGGTTACCCGTCTGGTCTTCCTGGAAGGGGGACGGCGCGATGGAGGTGATGTAGGCCACGGGGGTCGTGAGGCGGAACATGCCGACGCCGCTCCCGCGGATGTCGGTCTGGCCAAGGTCGGTCTCGGGATACTTGTTGGTGTCGACGCGATAGGCCTCGAGACCGGTCTTGATGGTGCGCATGTCGGCGAAGAGGCGGGAGACCTTGGAACGGGTCTGCGCCTCGAGGAAGTTGGGCACGGCGATGGCCGCCAGAATCGCAATGATGGCCACCACGATCAGGAGTTCGATGAGGGTGAAGCCTCGCAACGACAGGCGGCGGAGAAGTGCGGATGAACGCGTCATGGGGAGAGTCGGGCCTCCGGGGGTTGTTTGGGGGGGGATTTCAGGGACGGGATAAAGGTCGGGCTTCCGTCGCTCTGAAGGGCTGCGCAATCGGTACAATCCGAGGGCGCAGCGGGGAAGGGGTTGAGGGCAAAGCCTGGTTCAAGTTTCGGGCCGCGCTTGTGCAAATTGCGCAAATCCTCTTGTCGTGTCCAAGTTTGCAGGGAGATTGTGCAAGGCTTCAAAACTTGGACCGCTATAACGACAGACGTCCTGCGTAAGTTCGCCCCATATGACAAGAGAAATTCACCTCATCGGAGCGTTTTTTTCGCCCCGATGGGATGAACAAACGGGTCGTTTTGAACGGCGTGGTCCCGTAGAGGCCGCCGGTTTTCCGTGGTGAAACCGATTGCACGGACGCACCGTCAAACCTCTACAAAACGGCCGGCCGCTTCCTCATCCTCCCCGCATCAGTCCAAGAAACTGGTCAACATCGCGCCGGTGTTCCTGAAAAAGGCGGTGGAAAACAGACCCCTCCCCGGGCAATTGGATCTGTCGGCCCCCCACGGCCCCCACCGGGATCATCTCCAATATGGCGTTGGTACAGAACACCGTCTCAGCGCTCTCAAGCTCGTCCCGCGTGATCGACATCTCGCGATATCGCAGGCCAAGACGGGGACAGAGGAGTCCGATCTTCATTCGCATGATGCCTGGCAGGGCACCGTCCTCGACGGAGGGAGTGAGAACCTCCTCGCCGCGGATGACGAACAGGTTGGTCATGGCGCCCTCGGCCACGAGGCCGTCGGTGTTGAGCATGAGCGCCTCGTCGGCGCCGTTGCGGCGGGCCTCGCGCCGGGCCAGGAGCCGCTCGACATAGCTGGTTGTCTTGACGCTTGCCAGCGGCGACCGGTGGTTCACGGGGATCGCGCTGGGAGCGAGAATCCATCCGGTCGCTCGCTGGCGGTCGAGGTGCTGCTGGTCAACGGCGGCGGCGTGGACGAGCAACGTGGGAGGCGTGTTCCCGGGGGCGATCTCCGGCGATCCGCTCCCCTCGCCGCGGGTGAGGGTGAGGCGGAGCCGGGCCCGCCGCAGGCCGTTCGCGTCGAGGACCTGTTGGCAGATCTGGAGCAGCTCCTCGTTTGTCCGGTTCCAGGGGATTTCGAGGATGCGGGCGTCGCGGGCAAGGCGGGCGAAGTGCGCCACGTGGAAGAGCAGTTGGCCCTCCTCGCAGCGGATCGTCTCGAAGACGCCGTCGCCGAGGAGCACCCCCCGGTCGAGGGGATCGAGGGCGGCCTCCATGTGGTCGAGGAAGCGGCCGTTAAGGTGGATCACAGGCATCTGGGTGGGGTGTCCTTTGGGATTCGAGGATCATCTGCTGGTAGCGGCAGAGGGGCTCGCCGGCGGCCTCGCAGGCGGCGGCGTCCACGGCGGGGGCCCATCGCCCGGCGGCGACGATTCCCACCGGTTCCCCCCGGCCCTTGTCCGGCTCCCACCCCCGGCTTACAAACTTCTCCGCCACGTCCACCACGGCAAAGTGTATAGACGGACCGAGGGTGTTCCAAACGTCGACGATCGCCCGGTGGATGTCGGGATGATGCAACTGCCCCCGGGAATAGGAGCTCCTCGCCCGATAGCGCGACCGTGGCATCAGCCCGTAGAGGTTCTTGACGCTGGCGCTGATCAGCGGCGCCCCCTGGAGCACGGTTCGCTTGAGCGGCGCAACCGAC
>CAYQTO010000057.1:0-20297 GCA_964420455.1 uncultured Candidatus Sumerlaeota bacterium
CGGCGCGAGGAGGGGCTGATGATCGCCCTCTGCCTGTCCTTGCCGGTCGCCTACGCGTTTTACGCCTACCAGGACTTCTGGGTCTGGGGGCCGCGGTTCCTTTACGAGGGCCTCCCGTTCCTCGTCCTGCTTTCCGCCGCCGGGCTGGTCACCGTGACGCGGGCAATCCGCCGGGTCTTCCGGGGAATGGGTCCCGCCTCCCCGGCTCCGATCCTCGTCCTTGCCCTCCATGCCGTCATTCTTTCCGGCGCCATCGTGGAGAACCGAAACGTTCTCGACCAGTTCCTCCCCCTCCGCAATGTTGCCTTCGACTACGCCCGGCGAATCGAACCGATCGAGCCGGACCAGGAGGCGATCGTCTTCATCGACTCCGAGGGCCACTTTTATCTCATGCTCCAACACTTGGACTTTCCCCATGGGCCCATCTATCCCAAGGATCTGGGGGAGGCGGAGAACGCCCGCCTCCTCGAGCGCTTCCCCGGCAAGACGCCCTATCGCCTCACCGCCCGGGGCCTCGTCCCCTACGACACGCCCACAACGGAGACCCACCATGGCAACATCGACGGCGCCTTTCCCGGTTATTGACGGCAACTATCGCATGGAATCGGAGCCGGCGGTGCGCATCGGCGTTGTCCTGCCGGAGGACGGGAAGGACCGTCTCGAGCTCGAGATTCCAGGCGATGGCTACACGCTCGAGGTTGATGGCGCTCCGCAGCCCCTCGCGACCGGACCGCTCACCCTCATCCGCGAAGGCAACCGCGTGGCCCTTGCCGGCACCAGCGGTAGCGTCGTCCGTCTTCTGCCCCCGCCGGACGCGCGACCCGAAAAGGCCGGCGACGGCATCCTCGTCCGCAAGGTCGTCGCCGGCCGCGGCTTCCACTGGTTCAAGGAAATCGACCAGACCCTCAGCGACATCCTCGAATGCAGCGTCGGTGGCGACCACCTGGTTCTCGTCAACGAGATCCCCCTCGAGACCTACCTGATTGGCGTGATCACCGGCGAGATGAGCGCCGAATGCCCCATTGAGTTCATGAAGGCGCAGGCGGTGGCCGCCCGCAGCTGGCTCCTCGGCCAGCCCAAGCCCCCCCACCCCCGCCAGCCCTTCCTTTGGTGCAACGACGATTGCTGCCAACGATACCAGGGCACCGGCGGATGGAGCCCCCGCGCCGTGGAGGCGATCCGCGGATGCCGCGGCGAGGTCCTCATCACCGCCGGCAACCAGTACTGTGACGCGCGCTACAGCAAGAGCACCGGCGGCGTGTCGGAGGATTCCGCCTCCGTTTGGGGCGACGCGATCGAGGGGCTCGAGGCACGCCTCGACGCCCCCGAAGGCTCCTACGCCGAGAAATTCTATCCGGTGACGGAGGACAACCTTCACGAATACCTCACCGGCGACTGGCTGAAGACCTGTGACTGCTATGCCAGCCCGCAAGTCGTCCCCGAGGACACGATCACCCGATACCTCGGGCGAGTGGACGAGCCCGGCACCTACTTCCGCTGGACGGTGGAGCTAAGCCAGGAATCGCTCCGGGAATCCCTCTCGACGCGGGCCGGGATCACCGACCTTGGCAATGTGCTGGATCTGGTTCCCGGCCGGCGCGGCCGCAGCGGCCGCCTCGAGCAGGTCACCGTCGTCTATACAACCACCGACGGCCAGCGCCGCGAGCACGTCCTCACCCCTGAATACAACATCCGCGCGGGCCTGTGGACGAGGTTCCTCTACAGCAGCGCCTTCCTCGTCGAGAAGGAGCTCGAAGAGGACGGACGGCTGGCGAAGGCGACGCTCCGCGGCGCCGGATGGGGCCATGGCGCGGGACTCTGCCAGATTGGCGGGCTCGGTCGCGCCCTTACCGGCCAGGACTACCGCACCATCCTCGACGCTTACTACACCAACGTGCGGCTGGAACCGATCTATACATGACCAGCGGTCACGACGACGCACGACGGCGCTTTCGCTGGCGGGAGCCCGAATCCGGCTCCGGCTCGGGGCGCATCGGCTCCTTGTCCGGCCCATAAACATCAAGCCGCCGAGCGTACACAACGATCCCCACGGCGACCAGCAGCAACACCGCCGACAACCACTGTGACGTGCTGAAGCCTGCAAAGCCGCCACGCTCGTCACCGCGGATGAACTCCAGCAGAAACCGCAGGACCGAGTATCCCCCAAGGTAGCCCGCAAAGATCATCCCCTTGTGGAGGGGCCGCGTGGCGAGCAGCACCAGCACCCCACACAGCACAAAAAGCGACGCGGACTCCATCAGCTGAACCGGCCAGATCCCCAGCGACTGGGTCGCCGCCGGGTCGATCAATCCCTCGCGCAGCTGCGCCGCGTAGGCGTTCTCCCAAACGGCGCCGTCGCCCATCTCGACACGTGGTACTCGCAATGCCACCGGCAGGCTGCAGGCCCCCCCATAGCAGCAGCCGCTCAGGTGGCAGCCAATGCGACCGAAGGCATGCCCAAGAGCAACCGACGGCGCCAGCACGTCCGCCGTCTTCCAAGGGTCGAGACCCTTCAATCGCATGTACCAGATCAGCGCCCCGGCGGCCGCGACAAACCCACCGAGAAACACGAAGCCGCTCCGCGAAAGGAGGTAAGCCATCGGGTCCTCGAGGAATCCCGGGATATCCAAAAGGATATACAACACCCGCGCCCCGAGGAAACCCGACACCACCGCCACGAAGGTCAGGTCGAACCAGACCTCGGACCGATACCCGCGGTATCGCCCTCGCCAGGCCGCCAGCGCCGTCCCCGCCAGCAATCCGATGGCGATCATCAACCCGTAGGTGCCGATGAAAAAGTCGTCGCCGATCTGAAACAGGATGGGATGCACGTGGAGGAATGATGCCTTTGGGAGGTTTTCCGCGCCCGACCTCCTCAAGTGCCATCAGGCGGGCAGTGCGGCAAGTCTGGAAATGCAGGCAAAGTGCCCGCCCGAGGAAGCGAAGATAAGGCGAAATTTGCCTTGCTCTGTCTTCGCCTTTTCTTCACCTTTGCCCCAGATCAACCGACGAGATCGCCACCATGAACGACCTTGCTCTTACATCAATCATATCGCTGCTGGGCCCGGAAGGCCGGGCCGCTCTCGAGCCACTGGCCGCCCGTCTGGACCCCGGCGCGCCCCTCAGCCCCTTTCAACGCCGCGTCCTCCTCGAAACCTCGCTTCTCGACGGCCAGTCCCTCGTCATCGCCTCCCCCACCGGCTCCGGCAAGTCGCTCCTCGCCGATGCGGCCATCGCCGTGTCTCTTCGCCGCGACCGCGGGCCCGCCGTCTACCTTACCCCGACACGCACACTCGCCACCGAACGCGCCACAACCCTTGCCCACCTCCTTGCCCCCGCCGGATTCCGCGTCAGTCTGTCCACCCGCGATTCCCGCGAGGACGATGAGGCCATCCTTACTGGCCGGACCGATGTCCTCGTCTGCACCTACGAGAAGGCCGCCGCCCTTGCCCTGCGCTCGCGCTCCTGGGCCGAGAATGCAGCCCTTCTCGTCGTGGACGAACTCCAGCTCCTCTACACACCCCAACGTGGTCCGCGTGCCCAGGTCCTTCTCCACTGGTGGCTTGGCCGCGACCGCCAGCCCTCCGTTCTGGGCCTCACCTCCTCGCCCAAGGCCGCCCGCCGTTTCGCTCGCCGATTCTCCCTACCCTGTGTCGAGAACAACGAACGCCTCGCCCCCCTTGCCCGCCTCACTCTCCGCATGGACGAGCGCACCCTTCACTGGGACGAGCCCGTCGATCCTCCCTCCTTCGCAACGCCAGACGGCTGGCCTCCCCACTTTGGCGACGAGACCCCCCTCGGCGCCTATCTGGCCCAGGTCCTCGAGCCGTTCGAGAAACCGGCGCTCATCTTTTGTCCGACACGGCGATGCGCCCAACGGGTGGCGAACCAATTGGCCGATGCGGTCACCGCAAGCCTGGATGCCCCCACAACCGACCGGGAGAGCCCCGAGAGCGTCTCCTTGGCCTTCGCCGACCTCCTCCGCCACCGCGTCGGCCTCCACACCGCCGCCCAGACACGGCTCGAACGCCGCCTCGTCGAGGAGGAACTCCGCGCCGGCAACCTCGCCTGCGTTGTTGCCACCACCACCCTCGCCGAAGGCGTCAACTTGGGTGTTCGAACCGTCGTCCTCCTCCCGGGGATGGAGCACCTTTCAGCAGATCAGATCGAAAACATCGCCGGTCGCGCGGGGCGGCCTGGTGCCGGCGCAGGCCATGTCCTGACCCTCCAGAGCGGCCGCAGGAACCAACGCTCCTGGAACAACGCCGACTATCTCCCTCCGGAAAAGCCGGCAAGCGACCTCGAGATCCTCTCCTTCCATCTGGCATTGTCCGGCGCGGGGAATCTCGAAGCCGCCGCAGCACGGCTCGACTGGCCGGCAGAAGCCCTGCACCGCGCCCTTCAACGCGGTAACGGCCACGGCCTTTGGGAACTGGATGCGGAAGACCGCCCCAAACTCACCACGGCCGGTCGTCTCTTTGCCGCGGGGGGAATTACGATGGAAACCCTCGCAAGCTGGCGAAGTGTCCTCCGCCGCTTTCCCCGCCTCGACGAAGGCCCTGCCTTCGCCTTCCTTGCCATTGGTGGAAGCCCTGCCTCCGAACGACTTCCCCTGCTTTCGCCCGAGCGCCAGGGCGCCCGCTGGCTCGTCGAACTCGGCGATGCCCTCCACCGCGAAGACACATCCCTGGCCCGCTACTTCCTGCGCTTTCTTGATGATCCCGCCGGCCTGTCCCGCCGCGTCCATCAGGGCGCCAAGGGCACCCTCGCCCTTCTCGCCCACGAAGCCGGCATCCCCCTTTCCGACGTCGCCAGGACCTTCGGCATCCCCCCGGGAACCCTCGAGGAGTTCTTCGATGAGGCCCGCCTTCTGAAGACCCGGCTCCGGGAATTCGCCACGGCCAACGGCACAACAGCGGTCGCAGCGCCGACGATACCGGTCGCATCATCCCCGCCCTCGCGCGCCCTCGTTCTCGACCGGCAGGACTGGACGCCCTCCCCGCCCGATCCTGCTCCGATTCTCGAGATCCAGCGTGGCGGCACGGGCCGAGTTCGCTTCCGCGGGCGCGCCCTCCAACTTACCCGAATCCAGTTCCGCCTTCTCGACCTCCTCGCCCGCCACGCAGGCGACGGCGTGGCCTACGAGCGCATCGAGGACTACGTCTGGCCCGATGCGAAGGTGGAACGCCAGCAGGTCTCCTTTCACAAGAAGCGGCTCGAGAACCGGCTTCTTGGAGAAGACGGCGGTGACCTGATCGAGACACTCGCCAGCTGGGGTCTGCGTCTCGCGCTGGAACCCTCCCAGGTGCGATTTCGCGAGGCGCCCCCGGCTCTTGTCCTTGAAGCCTGCCCCGCACCCGAGCACAGTCACCCTCTTGTGGAAAGCGTCTGTTTATGAAGACGCCCCAGCCATCATTTCAAAGGCTCCTCGCCGCTCCATGCTCCACTCACGCGATAAACGACTCGGCGAAGCGATCCGCCAGGCCCTCTCAGTCCTCTTTCAGGAGGAAATCCGCGACCCGCGGCTTCCCGAGCTTGTCACCATCCGCCATGTCGAGGTCTCCAAAGACCTGCGGTCCGCAAAGGTGTATTATAGCGTCATGCCCGACCGCGACTCGGACTTGGACAAGATGGAGGCTGTGCTCGCGAAATCTGCCGGATTCCTCCGCCATCGCGTCGCGGAAGAAGTGAACGTCAAGTTCGCCCCGGAACTGCATTTCGAATACGACGATTCTGAAAGGCGTTATCAGCGGATCAACCAGCTCCTTAAGGAAGCCGGAACCGAAGGGGAAGCGGGGGCCGGCGAGTAACTGGCAGCAAACTCGCTCCTTGGTGGTAGATGGCGGCGCGGGACGTTTTTGCTCGCAACCGGTCCTGGAACCTCTCACAACCTCGCCGTCAAGAAACTGTCGGAGCCGCTCCCCTTGGAAGCCCTTTTTCGCCAAACTCTGGCCGAAGACCTGGATCGGGTGCGCTCCCATATTGAGGCCGCCTTCGTCGTCGAGGGTCAACTGATGGGCGAGGTTGCCGCCTACGTCGGTCGCGCCTCCGGCAAGATGTTGCGCCCCGCCCTCGTATCGCTCGCCAGCGATCTCTTCGGATACGACAGCGACGCGCATCATGATGCGCTCCTCGGGGCCGCCATCGAACTTTTTCACACGGCCACGCTTCTCCACGACGACGTCATCGACAAGGCCCCCGTCCGCCGGGGCCAGCCCACCGTGAATGCCAAGTGGGGCGACGACGTGGCCATCCTCTTCGCCGACTATCTTTACGCCACGTCCTTCGATTATGCGCTCGAAGTCCTCGACCCGGAGGTCGTCCGCGTCCTCTCCAAGACGACCCAGCGCATGACCGAGGGCGAGATGCTCCAGATCGAGCGGCGCGGCACCTGGCTGACCGTTGACGACTACCACCAGATCATCAAGTCGAAGACCGCCTATCTCTTCAGCGCCTCCACCGGCCTCGGCGCCATGATCGCCGGCGCCAAGGGCGAGGACGTCGAACGTCTCTTTGCCTTTGGCCTCCATTTCGGCATGGCCTTCCAGATCACCGACGACGCGCTCGACTACGAGGCGCAGGGGGTGAAGTGGGGCAAGCGGGTGGGAGCGGATCTCAAGGAAGGAAAGCAAACCCTCCCGCTACTCCTCACGCTCGAGCGGGCCAGCGAGGACGACCGGGCGGCACTCCTTCAAACCCTGAGCAATGGGCGCGACTTCGAGACCGTCCATGGATTCGTCAAGCGATACCGCGCCATTGAGGAATCCCTCGAGCAGGCCGCAGAACACACGCGAAAGGCACTCGAGGCACTCGAGCCCTACTCCGGCGCCGAACCCGCCGACATGATGCGCCGCATCGCCGACGGCGTCGTCGTCCGGCAGTACTGACCCTCCCCTCTATCCACCCAGCCGCCAGATCATCTGTAAATACACCATCGCCATGGCGATGGCAACGCCGCACGTGGAGTGGAGGAAATCCACCCGGCGAAACTGGCGGGTGCCGCTGCGGAGCTGGTGCATCTCGTCAAGGAACGCGGCAAGGATGCAAATCGCGGCTACGGCAAGGGCGGGCCCCCAGCGGAAGACGAGAGATCCCTCCAGCAGCGCCGCCTGCAACCAGTAGAGCACCAGGAACAGCCCGCCAAATTCGAGATAATGCGCCGCCGCGCGAAACTTGCCATGGTGCCGGTCCAGAAACGTATAGACAGCGCCCCAGGCACGAAAACGGTCGATCGCCTTCTGTGTTTGCGCCCGGCCGAAGGCCCCTGATCCGAGGATGTAGATCACAGTGGCCATTGCCGCGACGGCCACCACGGGAAGAAGCACATTCATGGGACGACGGTTTCCCTGCCGGGTGACCTGCGTGTCAATCCGGTGCGCCCGAGAGCTCTGCCTCAGCCATCCGGACCCAGCTGGGGATCGAGGCGTCGAACGGTCTCGAGGGGTAGGCGAAACAGCATCGGGCGCGACCCGCGGCGCTGAGACGGAGCGAACCCGGTCTCGGGCAATGCCTCGTAGGGGAACGCCTCGCGGAGCAATTGGCGGAGCTTGCGCTGCTCTCGCCATCCCGCATGAATTGCCCAGGCGTCCCCCTCGGACCCCTCGTCGACGGAAAGCACCGCATCAAAGAACCGCCGCGGCTTGAAGTACCAACCTGTCTCGGGCCGGTAATGTGCCCGGGCCCGACCGAAAGGGTACGCCACGGCATGGCCGGGCCACTCCCACTCGGCAAACTCAGGCACGTGCCAGCTGAGGACCAGCGCCGACTGGTCGTCGACCGCGATGATGTCGCCGGGGCCCGCCTCGCCCCTCAGCACCTCCATCGCTGACGTCAGTTCCGACCGCAGAACCCCAAGCTCCGTGTGCTGGTCGAGCGTCAAATTCTGACCCACGCTTACCCCTGTATAGACAACCAGCACCAATGCGGCCGCCCGTCGCCCCCACCACCGCGCCGCATCCCCGCGCCATCGCGTCGCCTCCGCGATCGCAACGGCCATCAGCCCGAACACGAACGGAAAGAAATGCAGCGAGTGGCGCGTCCCCCCGAAGGGAAGTACCTTTCCCGCCACGAGCAGGTAGGCCAGCGGAAGGGGAACGGCGAGTGCGAACAACAGGATCCATCTTCGCCGGCGCGCCAATGTCGCCGCTCCCGACACGACCAGCAGCACCGTCAGTGGCAGCAACGCATCGCCCGCCATCACCTTCAGCAAATCCGCCCCATTGAGCAGAAACCGCACCGGCGCCGCGCTGAAGGGAATCTCCATCCATCCCTCCACATAGCTTTCCGCTCGCATTTGGCGGAACGGCCGCATGTGCAACAGGAAGTAACCCAAAAAGGCCGCAAGATAGGGAATCTGCGATGCGGCAACTGCCAGCCACCGACTCCATCCCGCCCGCGTCGCCAACAGCCATGCCCCCATCGCCAGCCCAAGGACCGTATAGACAACGACGGTTGCGTAGAGGAAGGAAAGGGCGGCGACCATCGCCACCGTATAGACGGCAAGAAAGCCCCCCCCGCGACCCGACGTGTAGCGCCCGAGGGCCCCGATGGCCACGAGCACGCACGCGTAGGCCTCCGTATAGCTGCGGACGACGGAGGACAACTCCACAAGCCCCGGCGACACGGCCACCAGCGCCGCTGCCGCCAGCGCCCCCCGCCGCCCCACCAACGGTCGCCCCGCCCAATAGGCCAGCGGGATCATTGCCAGGCCCGCCAGCAACGCGGGCAAGCGCATCAGCCCCGCCTCGCGCCCCAGAGCCAGCAACGGATGCAAAACGAGGTAGCTGGCCGGCGGATGGGCGTGAAATCGCGCCGCCGCCAGCACGGCCTCCAGCGACGGCTCGTCGGCCGTGTGGACCAGCATAGCCTCGTCGGGATTCAGGCAGAACGCCGTCAGCGTCCTCAGTCGCAGCCACAGGCCGACGGCGAGGAGCCCGGCCATCGCCCACCATCGCGCCGCCGCACGGTCCTCCGGACGAAGCTCCCCATCCAGCGCGCGCCGCCAGAGCCCCATCGGTCGCTCCCGCGTGAAGGCAAACGCCGCCAGTCCCCCCAAGCCCAGGCGCAGCCCTGTCGACGGCTCGTCGAGGTACACCTCCACAGGGCCCAGGGCCACCACCGGCACCAGCCCCATGGCCCCCAGCACGGCCAGCATTCCACCGGCAGCCGCCAGGGCCAACATTGCCACCGCAAACAAGCGAGCCATAGGGGCTTAACGCGCCGTGGCGCTGCCTCCGGGCGCAATGGCCGAGTGCGGGAAGCCCCCGCGGCGCCGATCTCGGTTTCGTTCCGCCCAGCCCGGTGGCGCCAAACGGGCGCACGGTGGCCCCTGCGCCAAGCCATGTATTTGTTGTAATGGTCGGGGTGCCGGGACTCGAACCCGGGACCTCATGCTCCCGAAGCATGCGCGCTAGCCAACTGCGCTACACCCCGACGAGGGAATCGCGAAGGTCCAATCGGGCGGGGATCGCGTCAAGAGCGAAGATAAGCTGTTCCCCCGCAGCCCCATGGTTTCGCCGTTGACACGTCTGGGGGCCCTCACCAGTTTCAAGGGCTGCCAACGCGGTGGGGCTGTAGCTCATCTGGTAGAGCGTCGCGTTCGCAATGCGAAGGTAAGGGGTTCGAGTCCCCTCAGCTCCACCAAACACCATGCCTCAGCTTACTGAATGAACCACCCGGTGCCCGGGCCGGAAGGCTCGGGATCAACCAGGGGTGTCTGGCTCAGCATGAGGAGACTGCGGCTCGGGAGCGCGAGCGTGGTCGTTGCCGGCAGGCCGTCGCGGTTTCCAAGGGTGGCAGTCACCGTTCCGTTCTGCAGGCTGCCGTTCCCTTCGAAAGCCTCCGCGTTGCCGTTGACCAGTTCGTGCCAGGTGCCGGGCTGGGGCATGCCAAGGTCATAGCCGGTGAAGTCCGTCGTTCCCATGTTGGCCACGACCACGGTGACGTCGCCGGCGAAGTCGAACCGCTGGAAGGCGAAGACATTGGCCCCCTCGTTGACGTGGTAGATCTGGACACCAGCGTCGGCAAAGAGGCTGGGGCGGGTGAGGCGCAGGTCGATGAGTGTGGCGTAGTAGTCGCGAACCGTGTGGTACTGATCGAGAAGGGTCCAGTCGAGCTGGTTGTCGTAGCCGTCACCGAGCCACAGGGGATGAAGGAATTCGCTGCCCGCGTGAAACATGGGGATGCCGGGGCTGGTGAGGACGACACCATTGACGAGCTTGTTCCAGTCGATCGCCGCATCACTGAAGGGGTCATCGGGGTCGATGGTCGAGGTGACGCGGGTGCGGCCGTTGGCGATCTCGTCGTGGCTTTCAAGGTACTTCACGGCGCGGCTGTTGGGCTGGTCGAACCCGGTGTTGGCGACCGCATTGGCGATTGAGCCGACGTTTGGGTCGCCGCCTGCGGCCACCGTATCGACGGCGTCGCGCATGGCGTTCTTGAACAGGTCGGCCCACTGGGCGTCGTATCCGGCGCCACCTTCGCTGGTGGGACGGGTAACGGCGGGATCGTTGGGGAGGTCCTCGGCGATGATGACCGCACGGGGGTTGGCCTCGCGGGCGGCGTTGGCCAGCTCCGCCATGAGCGTCCATCCGGCCCCGTTCTCGTTACAGAAGCCGCGCATATACCGCGTCGCGTCCACCCGGAGGCCGTCCATGTGGAATTCCTCGATCCAGTAGCGGGCGTTTTCCACGATCCAGTCGCGGGGATGCTGCGGCTTGTAGGTCACGCGCGGACCCCAGGGCGTGTCGCGCTCGCAGTCCTCGGCGGGGAACCAGCTGTTGGCGGACCCGTCGAACTCCCACAGGTTGTTGTCCGTCGAGGACATGTGGTTATAGACAACGTCGACGATGACGCCGATGCCGTTGGCCTGGAGGGTGTCCACCATGTAGCGCAGGTCGTCCGGCGTACCGTAGTCCGTCTCCGGCGCGAAGAGGTGCACCGGGTTGTAGCCCCAGGACTGCAAGGGCCATTCGGAGACCGGGAGGATCTTGACCATGTTCACGTTGAGCGCGAGGAGGTCATCGAGGTGGCGGTCGACAACGTCGCGAAAGGTTCCGGGAGAACGCCGGATGCCGTCGCCGTTGCCGGAGAACTTGCCCACATGCAGCTGGTAAATGACCATCTGGTCCTGGGGAGGCGTCTGCCAGTCGGTCGCCGTGCGGGTGAAGGCGCGCCCGTCGTGGGCGACGATGCCGTTGCCGGTGCTGCCGTCGGTATCGCGGGCCCACGGGTCCACGCGCCAGTGTCCCCCGCCGGTACCCGGCGCGGTGATGTAATACTTGTACTCGTCGCCGATGCGCGCCTCCGGGACGAAGGTCGACCACATGTCGTTGGTCCCTTCGCTGACCATCGGGTCCGCCGTCGCGCTCCAGTTGTTGAACTCTCCGCGGACGGAGACCGCCGTGGCGGCCGGCGCCCACACGCGAAAGACAACCCCGGCCACGGCCCCCTCGTCCGTATAGACAGCCGACGCCCCCGGGCCATAGGTGGCCGGAACGATGGTGCCCGGGTCGACCGATGCCGGAAAGTGCCAGTCCCGGCCGCCGTTATTGTCCCACGTGCCGTCCCCATCGTTGAAAACCACATCAAGCTGGTAGGCAGACGCCGGGACGGTCGTCGTGTGGGTCCAGACGTCTGTCCCCGCTGCGGTCATCGCCGGGCTCGGGGTTACGACCTCCGCCCAGTTGTTCCAGCCGAGGTAAAGGAAGACGGCGGACTCGCCAGCGAGCACGCGTCCCGTCGCGTCGTAGGTGATGGTGACCTCGTCGCCGGGAACAACGGGGTTGGGCGCAACGGTGACCTGCCCATGGAGGGCGGGCGCCGTGAGGAGCATCGAGAGGAAAGGAATGAAGGAAAGAAGGGAGGAGACACGCAAGGTGACAGGGTACTCCGTTGGAAGCTGGACAAAGGATTACCGGCGTCGTGTGGACCGGTCAAGCTTGTGCGCAATCCTTTGCCCTTTCATTTCCGTCAGGTGAACCCCTCGCCCCTGGCGCCGGGCGAAGAACTGTCCTGATCGAAATCGAAATCCCGCACCCTGTTTTTCCTTGCGAGGCCTGCATGACCTTCAGACATTCCGTAGTCATACCCCCCGGATAGAACCCACCGGAAAACCTGAAAGGACCTGCCTGCCATGAAGCGTAACCGGGCGTTTACCCTCATTGAGCTGCTCATTGTCGTGGCCATCATTGCGATCCTCGCGGCGATCGCAGTGCCCAACTTCCTCGAGGCCCAGACGCGCTCGAAGGTCAGTCGCGCCATCGCCGACATGCGCTCCCTCGCCACTGCCCTCGAGGCCTACGCCGTCGACAACCAGAAGTACGTCTTCGACCTCGATAGCCGTGGCTGGCCCTGGTACATGACCGACCCCATCACCACCCCCATCGCCTACATGACCTCCGGTTCCACGATCGAGGACCTCTTCCGCGTCGGTTCGAGCGAAGTGGCCCGCTTTGGTGACGCGACCATCCGCTATCGCTACATCAACTACGAGGCGAATCGTGGCACCGGTTGGAAGCCCTCGCCGTTCCCCGGCCCCTTCTTCAACCGCTGGGTGGGCCCGATCAGCGACACCGTCATTCAGGATGCGCTTGAGGAGTACGGCGCGTGGAAGATTTCCTCCGCCGGGCCCGACCAGCGCGCCAACACCACGACCACATCGGGCGCCGACTTCTTCTTCGGCGAACTCCTCTACGATCCCACCAACGGCACCATCTCCAACGGCGACATCGTCCGTTCCCAGAAGACCATGTCCGGCCAGTGAGGCGCCGCTAGCGATACGGCGCCACGCGCCGCCACGCCTCCCAGAAATCGGCCCCGCGCGAGATCACCGTGCGGGGCCGTTCGATTTCCACCCCGTCCATCCCCAGGTAGGCCTCCATGTGGTTCGCCTGTGCAATCTCGAACCGGACGGCGACCGGCGATTCGAACCGCAGCGGCCGGCACGCTCCCACGTTCTCCAACGCCCGACGCGCCCCCTCCTCGATCATCTTCCGTGCCCTCGCCGGCGCCAGGTTCCGCGCCGACGTTCGCCCAAGGCCCTCCTTTACCTGCACGGTCACCGGCCCCTCCCCCAACAACCCGCGCGCCTCCGCGCACGCGTGGTCGTCCCCCGTAACCAACACCATCGGCACGCCGAAATGGCCGCACAACGCCGCCACCACCCCGATTTCGCCCACCAACACGTCGTTGATGGCAATGTCCAGCCAGTGGGACGACGAGATGGTGTGGCTTAACGTCCCGTTCAGGGTGCCGCCGCGGGCATGAATCCCCACAAAGAAACAGGCGTCGCAGCCCGACTCGAGCATGGCCGTGTAGTTCGCCCACCCGTGATGCGTCACAAATTCCGCATCGGGGTCCATCAACTCGGGAATCAGCGAGTTGAACGCCGGCCCGGCCATGGTCCCCGCCGCTCCCGCCCCGTGGGAATCGACGACCACGATCTCCGTCGCCCCACCGGCCTTCGCCCCCCGCACCGCCGCGTTCACCTCCTCCGTGTATAGACGCCGCCCCTCCTGATACATCGCCGTCCCATTCGTCACCTGGTCCCAGTGGACGATCCCCGCCACTCCCTCCATGTCGGCCATGATCAGCACCCGCATCGGTTCGCACTCCTGCCGTTGATGTAACCCTACTCCATTCCTCGCGGACGCGTCCGGCCAACGGGAATCATGGCCTCTCCCTTGCCCAAGACGGGGTTGGGACAAACGCAAGAAGGAGCCGCCATGCCCGCCCCCGCACTGCTCTGGTTTCGAAACGACCTTCGGCTCGACGACAATGTCGCCCTCGACGCCGCCCTCCATCCCGGCCCCGTCATTCCCGTCTACATTTTTGATCCCGCCACCTTTGGCCGCACCCGCCATGGGTTTCCCAAAACGGGGGCTCACCGCGCCCGCTTCCTGCGCGAGAGCGTCCTCGCCCTGCGGGAGTCACTCCGCCGCCTCGGCGGCGACCTCCTCATTCGCTGGGGGCGGCCCGCGGAGGAACTCGCCCGCCTGGCCCGCGAAACCGGCGCCCGGCACCTCCACGCCTCCGCAGAAGTCACCGACGAGGAACTCCGTGCGGAGCGCGCCGTCGCCAAAGCCCTCACGCCCCTTGGCGTCACCTCCACCTTCCACTGGCAGGCCACCCTCTATCACCCGGAGGACCTCCCCATCGACTCGCCGGCGGACATCCCCGATGTCTATACACAGTTCCGCAAGATGGGGGAAAAGCGCGGCACCGTCCGCATGCCGATCGATCCGCCCCGGGAGGTCGATCCGGTGCCGCAGCAACTCGAGCGGGGCGAGCTCCCCACATGGCAACAACTCGGCCTCGACGCGCCCGCGATCGATGCACGCGCCGTCCTTCCCTTCCGTGGCGGCGAGCCCTTTGCCCTCCGTCGCCTCGACGAGTACTTCTTCCAGCGCGATTGCCTCAGGGAATACAAGGAAACCCGCAACGGCCTGCTCGGCGCCGACTACTCCTCGAAGTTCTCCCCCTGGCTCGCCAACGGATGTCTTTCGCCCCGGCGAGTCTACGGCCAGGTGCGCCGCTACGAGGCCACCCGCATCGCCAACAAGTCCACCTACTGGCTCGTCTTCGAACTCCTCTGGCGGGACTTCTTCCGGTTCATCGCCTGGAAGGGGGGAAACCGCCTCTTCAAGCCCGGTGGCCTGCGCGGCGCCCCCCGGCGCGGCAACGCCGATATCGCCCTCTTCCAGAAATGGGCCGAAGGGAAAACCGGATATCCCTTCATCGACGCCAACATGCGCGAACTCGCCGCCACCGGATACATGAGCAACCGTGGGCGCCAGAACGTCGCGAGCTTCCTCGTCCGCGATCTTGGCCTCCCGTGGCTCATGGGCGCCGAATTGTTCGAGTCGCTGCTGCTCGACTATGATCCGTGCTCCAACTATGGGAACTGGAACTATGTCGCAGGGGTGGGGAACGACCCGCGGGAGGACCGGTACTTTCACGTGCTGAAGCAGGCGAGGAATTACGACCCCGGCGGCGCGTACGTGCGCCACTGGCTTACGGAATTGCGGGGCGTGCCACCGGAGCGGATTCACACCCCCTGGGAAATGACCGCGACCGAGTCTCGCGAGGCGAGCGGGCGCTTGGGCACCGACTACCCGCAGCCCGTGGTGGGGTTACGGAACGCCCGGGGGGACTAGGAGGCGCTGTCTATCAAGACATCGAGATAGACAAAGAAACGCGGCCCCGGTTTCCCGGGGCCGCTGTCGATTGTTGGTCGGTTGGTTGAGGGGGTTACTTCTTGGGAGCGGCCTTGCGCGCCGTGGTCTTGCGGGCGACGGGCTTCTTGGCGGCGGTCTTCTTGGGGGCAGCCTTCTTGGCGACGGCCTTCTTGGCCGTGGTTGCGGTCTTGCGGGCTGCCGGCTTCTTGGCCGCGGTGGTGCTGGCGGTCTTGGAGGCGGTCGCCTTCTTGGCGGTGGTGGTGGCCTTCTTGGCGGCGGGCTTGCTGGCCGTGGCCTTCTTGGCGGTGGTGGTGGCCTTCTTGGCGACCGGCTTGCGGGCCGTGGCCTTCTTGGCCGTGGCGGCGGGCTTGCTGGCGGTGGCCTTCTTGGCGACCGGCTTGCGGGCGGTGGTGGCCTTCTTGGCGGTGGTGGTCTTCTTCATGGTGGCTGCCTTGGCCGTTGCGGGCTTCTTGGCGGCGGTTTTCTTGGCCGTCGTGGCCTTCTTGGGGGCGGCCTTCTTGGTCGAGGTTGCCTTCTTGGCGGTGGTCTTCTTCGTGGTGGTGGCCATTTGCCTTTCCTCCTTGCGGGGGTATTGAACAGCCGCTTGGGCTGCTGCAAAAAGGGCGATGGGCACGCGGAACGGGGAACAACTGACGTAGTTCATCCCGCTCCGATGGCAGAAAACCACAGAGGCAGGGTCGCCGCCGTGCTCGCCACAGATGCCAACCTTGAGGTCGGGCCGCGTGGCCCGGCCTTTCGCGATCCCCATCTCGACGAGCTGGCCAACGCCCGTCTGGTCCAGTGACTGGAAGGGATCTTCGGGGAGGACCTTGCGCTCGAGGTACTCGGGCAGGAAGGTGCCGATATCGTCGCGCGAGAATCCGAAGGTCGTCTGTGTCAGGTCGTTTGTGCCGAAGCTGAAGAACTCGGCGAATTCCGCGATTTCGTCGGCCGTGAGGGCCGCCCGCGGAAGCTCGATCATCGTTCCGACCTGATACTTGATCGAGACTTTTCGTTCCTTCATCACCTCGGCGGCCACGCGCCGGATGACTTCAGACTGGTTGGCCAGTTCGTTCCTGTGGCCGACCAGCGGAACCATGATCTCCGGGAACACGCGGACTTTCTTCTTCGTGCAGTCCGCCGCGGCCTCGAAGATCGCCCGCGCCTGCATCTCGGTGATCTCCGGGTAGGTGATCCCAAGGCGGCAGCCGCGGTGACCCAGCATCGGGTTCAGCTCGTGGAGCTGGTGGATGCGGTCTTGAAGTTCGTGGGCGGTGATGCCCATCTCGTGGGCGAGTTCCTCGATCTGGCCAGGCTCGCCCGGTGTGAACTCGTGCAGGGGCGGATCCAGGAGACGGATGGTCACGGGAAGTCCGTTCATCGCCTCGAAGATCTCGGTGAAGTCCTTGCGCTGATACGGCAGCAACTTGTTGATGGCCTTGCGCCGTGCCGCATGGGCCTCCCGGCGTGCCTCGTCCGGGTCACTGCTCGTGCCCTTCGCGACGATCATTTCCCGAACCGCCTTGATGCGCTCGGCGTCAAAGAACATGTGCTCGGTGCGGCAAAGGCCGATGCCTTCCGCGCCGAGCTCCCGCGCCCGCTTGGAGTCCGGGCCCGAATCCGCGTTCGTCCGCACCCCGATCTGACGGAACTTGCCCGCCAACTTCATCAGCGTCTTGTAGTACGGGTTCTTGCCCAGGTCCGGACGCACGAGCGGCAGCTTCCCGCTGTACACCTTTCCGGAAGTGCCGTTCAGGCTGATGTAGTCGCCTTCCTTGAAGACGGTGCCATCGACGGTCATGCGGCGGTTTTGGGAATCGATGGAAAGCGAGCCGCATCCCACGATGCAGCACTTGCCCCAGCCGCGGGCCACAAGCGCCGCGTGGCTCGTCATGCCACCCTTTGCCGTGAGGATCGCCTCGGCGGCGTGCATTCCGGCCACGTCCTCCGGCGACGTCTCGTTGCGCACGAGGATCACCGTATGCCCCTTCTTCGCCCAGTCCTCCGCGCTGTCGGCGGTGAACACCACCTGACCAACGGCTCCGCCGGGGCCCGCCGGAAGGCCTGTCGCCACCGGCTTCTGCTTCGACTCCTGGGCGGGGTCCAGCGACGGGAGCAGCAGTTCCGTCAGCTGCATCGGCCGTACCCGCATCACTGCCGTCTTCTCGTCGATCAGCTTCTCCTTCAGCATCTCGACAGCCATGCGCACCGCCGCCACGCCGTTGCGCTTGCCGACGCGGCACTGGAGCATCCAGAGCTTCCCTTCCTCGATCGTAAATTCGATGTCCAGCATGTCCTTGAATTTCTTCTCGAGGGCGGCCCGGATCTTCATCAGCTGCTTGAAGGACTTCGGGTCCTGGCGCTCGAGGGCCACCTGGCCCTTCGTCTCGCGCTTTTTCAACACCGGGCCCGGCGTCCGGATTCCCGCCACCACGTCCTCGCCTTGGGCGTTCACCAGGTACTCGCCGTAGAACTCGTTCTCGCCGGTCGCCGGGTTTCGCGTGAAAGCCACCCCGGTCGATGACGTGTCGCCCATGTTGCCGAAGACCATCGACTGGACGTTGACGGCGGTGCCCCACTCGTCGGGGATGCGCTCGATGCGGCGATATTCCTTGGCGCGGCGGCCATTCCAGCTCCGGAAGACGGCCTCGATGCCACCCCACAGCTGCGCCTCCGCGTCGTCCGGGAACGGCTTGCCGAGCACCTGCTTCACGCGCTTCTTGAACGCGTCACACAATTCCTGCAGGTCGGCCGTGTTGAAATCCGTGTCCTTCTCAATGCCGAGGGCGTGCTTCTTCTCCTCGAGGATTTCCTCCAGCTGCATGCGAATGCCCTGGCCTTCCTTCGGCTCGATGCCGGCGGCTTTCTCCATGACGACGTCCGAGTACATCATGATGAGGCGGCGGTAGGCGTCGTAGACGAAGCGCTCGTTGGACTTCTCGACGAGTCCGGGGATGGTCTTGGAGGTGAGGCCCACGTTGAGGACCGTTTCCATCATGCCGGGCATGGAGGCGCGGGCGCCGGACCGCACGGAGACGAGCAGGGGATTCCTGGCGTCGCCGAACTTGCGGCCCATCGCCTTCTCCGTCTTGCGGAGCGCCTTCTCCACCTGCCCCTTCAGTTCCTGGGGATACTTGTGCTTGTTGTCGTAGTAGTGGGTGCAGACCTCGGTGGTGATGGTGAAGCCTGCGGGAACGGGGATACCGAGGAGGGCCATCTCCGCGAGGTTGGCGCCCTTGCCGCCGAGCAGCTCCTTCAGCGTGCCATTGCCATCGGCCTGGCTATCGCCAAAGTAATAGACGAACTTCCTGGGACTCATGCACGTCTCCTTGCTTGGGTGTTGGGAGTTGTTCCGAAAGGGGGGATGGCCCGTTCGGGACTCGCCGGAACACCGGCCGGAGGGGCGCTTGTATAGACAGTCGGAATCATGCAATCCTCGATGTTGATGCGGATTGCTTCCGTGTTCTCTTTTTGACTGTCAAACAAATTCGTCCCCAACTTGTCAATTCTGCGTAGAAAAGCTGGGGACAAAGCACGCCGGCGGCCGGGCCGCTGTTCACAACTTGTCCGAACGCGCGATGCCAATTGGGGAGAAAGTGCCAGCGGCAATAACACCGCCGCCTTCCTCCGTTCTTTACTCGGTGCCAGATTCATGGCCGAGAACCGGCTTCAACCTTTTCCAGATGGAGTCGAATCCGCGATAGAACCGGACAAACTGGGTGTACGTTCGCGCGGAGACCGCGGGTACACCGATGACGGACATGCCGGGAGGCACGTCCTCTCCGACGACGGAGGCACCGGCGATCCGCGCCCCGTCGCCGATCGCCACGTGGTCCTTAACGGCGCTGCGGCCGCCGATCTGAACCCCGCGGCCGAGCCGCACCGAACCCGCCAGCCCCACCTGCGCGACGATAATGCAGTCGGAACCGATCACCACGTTGTGGCCCACCTGCACGAGGTTGTCGATCTTCGTCCGGGCGCCGATCCGTGTCTCCGCGAGGAACGCCCGATCCACCGTGGTGTTCGCGCCGATCTCCACGTCGTCCTCCACAACCACCCGCCCCACCTGCGGCACCTTGGTAATCCTTCGCCCGATCATCTCGTAGCGGAACCCGTCCGCGCCGATCACCACGCCGCTGTGGAGACGCACCCGGTTGCCGATCTCGGTACCCTCCAGCAGCACCACCCCGGGCGACAGCCAGCAACCGGATCCGACCACGATCCCCCGACCGATCACCGTGTTCGCCTCGATGCGGGTTCCCTCGCCGATCCGCGCCCCTTCGCCCACAACCACGTTGGCGCCGAGGTACACCTCCGCGCCGATGGAGGCGGACGGATCAACCACCGCCGAGTCATGGCGCCATGCCTCCGCCGGCGGGGCCGGGTGCAAGTATTCCAGCAGCCGAATCACCGCCTCCCAGACATCATCCACCGCAACCGCACGGGGATGATCGAAGCCGATCCTTCGCGGGTGGAGCAGCATGCCCGCACGCGAGGCCTTCGCCTCCTCGACCATGTGGCGGCGGTGGAGGAAGGAAACCTGGTCGCCCCCAGCCGTGACGAGCGGCGCCAGACCGCGAAACGTGTCGCCCCGCACCGTTGCGGGAAGGGCGACGCCCAAAACGTGCTCAAGCTCGGCGCCCGTGAGGGGCCGCGGGGAGGTGATCGTTTCGGAGAAGTTTGCTTCCACGGGGTCGGTGGTTTCCTGCCTTTGACCGCACTGGCTTGGCAAAGCGCGCAACCTTCGGGCAAGGCAAACACGTTGCCGGGCGGGGGAAAAAAGAAGGAGGACGGCGGGACCTCCTTCCAAAGCGTATAGACAGGGCGGCGGCGCCCCCCCCGGTCATCCGTCGGGAAGGGTCCCCTCCCCTTCCATGGTCTCCTCCCGGCGTTCGGGCTTCCTGACATACAGGTCGTCCCTGCTCACGTCGAGAAAAAGAAATCCCGCCAGGAAATCCAGGATCTCCACCGGGCGGATTCCCACGTTGCCTCCCACCACGAGGGCGAACACACCGACCTGCACCTCGTCCGGCGCGGCGCCGATCTGGCGCCCGCCACCGATCTGCACAAACGGCAGCCCCCACCCCGCCCCTCCCCGCCCCCCAAGCGCCAACGGCGCAT
>CAYQTO010000058.1:0-9404 GCA_964420455.1 uncultured Candidatus Sumerlaeota bacterium
GGGCGGGGCTCGCGTCCCAGATCAAGCTGCCCGTGGGGCCGGTGACGATCGCGGGACTGCTCGCGCTGGTGATGGTCGCCGCCGCGGTTCCCCGTCGCCGCAACCGTCTGTTGCCGATGCTGCTGCTCCTCGGGGCGATGATGGTTTTCGTCTATATACTTGTCTGGGGGATGTATGGGTTTCGGTTCGAGTACACGCGGGCGGATCACCCGATCGAGGACCGGAGCGAGCACATTCCTCCGCGTGCGGGTCCGGAGATCAGCCTGCGCCAGCGGGCGGTGAACTTCGCGTGGGAGCACCGGCTCCTTCCCGAGGCCGCGCTGGCCACCGTCCAGCACCTCGAGGCGCTCGAGCGGCGCCGTGCGTTCCTCCTCGGCGATACTTCTCCCGACGGGTACCTCCACTACTTCGCCGTGTCGTTCCTTGCAAAGACGCCGCTCTCCTGGCTCGCGTTCCTCGCGGTTGCCATTGTCTATCTGTATAGACGCTGGACGATGTCCGCGGGGCGGCGCCTGCGGGCGGAGCTGGCCCTTGGCTGCGTCCTGCCGGTGGCGCTGTTCCTCGCGGCGCTGGCCTTCTCGCGGGTGAACATCGGCCACCGGCACATCCTGTTCGTGTACCTGCCGCTGGCGGTCCTTTCAGGAATCGCGGTGGGGCGTTGGCTCGGGCGGGCAGGCGTGTGGCGCCGGGCCGCCGCGGCGGTCCTCGCCGTCTATACAACCGAGTGTGCCTTCGCCTTCCCCAACGGGGCCACCTACTTCAACCTTGCCGCGGGTGGCGATCCCTACCACGGCAGCCGCATCCTCCGCGACAGCAACACCGACGCCGGCCAGGACTACCCGGCACTCGCCGCCTGGATGGGCCGGAACAACGCCGGTCCCATCAACGCCGCCCTCACGGGCATCGTCCGCCCGGACCCTTATGGCATCACGGACTACCGGTGGATTCTTCCGAACGACCCGATTATTTTCCAGCGGGGAACAGACCAGCCGCCGGACCCCGCCTTGCCCACGGCGGCGAGCGTCAACCATCTCGAGACACTGGTGCTGCTGTACCCCGAGCTTTACGGCCGCGAGCCCGATCTGTTCCTCAACTCCATCGTTGTGTTCCTTCCCGGGGAGTAGGAGCCCCGGAGCGGGCAGCATGGGGCGAAGGAGTGGGCGCGCGACGATCCGAAGGGCGGTTGCCGCTTACATCGTGACCTGGAAATAGATCCCGATCCCAACGGCCAGCAGGAGAAAGACGAGGTAATAGGAGATCAGAACGTCGGTCGCCTTTTCCTCCATCACCTCGAGCATCCCCATCACGATCATGCGGGAACTGAACCAGAAGGCGAAGATCCCCCCGACGAGCTTTACCGAACAGAGGGGAAACGGGATCATCATGATGCCGATGAAGAGGCTGAAGGGGACGGTGGAGAGGAGCAGGGAGGCGATGAGGGCACGGGGAACGGTGAGGTCGCCGATGCCTTCGTTACGGGCGGTGAAGAGGAGAACAAAGGTGCCGATGATGAAGGTGACGCCCATGAGGGCGACGACGATGATGCCGAGGACCGCCCAGCCAAGGCCGGCCATGGCCATGCCGCCGAGGGCGCCGGTGAGAAAGTCGCCGGAGGAATCCTCCGGCTCGTCGGTCGGAACATTGTCGCCATAAACGGCCCTGATGCCGAAGACATCCTCGCTGGCGGGGGGAGCGGGCGAGTTGCCCAGCCGTGGCGCCCGTTCGGCGGCGCCCTCCGGGCGGACATAGTCACGCCCGGTCAGTGTCCTGCCCTCCTCGACCTCGCCGCTCTGGACGTGGAGGGGTGGCGGGGCGAACTCAAGCAAGGTCACTTGGGCCTGGGTGACGATGATGGCCTCGCCATGCGAGCGGGAACCACTGCGGTACAGACGCAGAAAGACGCCGTCCGCCCCGCGCCGCAGCTCGTCGACAAGCACGTTGGGGACGATGCTGCCATCGGCGGTGCGCAGGTGGGCGACGCGTCCCTGGATGGTGGTGCCGTCTGGTCGGCGTTCGCGAAAGACGATGCGCTCGATCTCGCCAAGGGGGAATGACTGCCAGTCGGGCGGCGCAGGATTGTCCGACGTATAGACGGCGATCTCGATCTCGGGAATCGGCGAGGTGGTGATGTCACGCACGTAGGCGTGGGGCTCGCTCCGGCCGTCGGCAAACGTCACCGCATCGGCCCACGCCCCGCCCGCACCAGCGACAACCCCCGCCAGCGCGATCAGTCCCACCAGAACCCACCGGCAAGCAGTGGCGACCGGCACGGAAATCATGGCTCCATTCCTCACGTCGATAATGTACAAGCAGGAGCCGGATTCTCGAAATGGTCAACCCATTCCGTTGTGTTCATGGGCCCGGCGGGGAGGACCGGGCCCATGAAGGGTGATGGGTCAGTAGGCGTCGCGGGATTCGGAGCGCAGGCGGGCGAGGAAATCCTCGAGCGGGAGGGATCCCAGTTCCCCTTCCGTCTGCGACCGGAGGGAGACGGTGCGCGTCTCCTGCTCCTTCTCGCCGACGATGGCGAGGTAGGGGATGCGCATATTGCGGCCCTCGCGGATCTTGGCGCCAACCTTCTCGGCAGACAGGTCGATCTCCGCGCGGAACCCCGCCTTGGCCAGCTCCTTCTGAACGGTGCGGGCATAGTCCTCGAACTTCTCGCTGATGGTGAGGACGCGAACCTGCTCGGGGGCGAGCCAGAGAGGGAAGTTCCCGCCGAAGTGCTCGATGAGGATGGCGAGGAAGCGCTCGAAGGAGCCGTAGATGGCGCGGTGGACAACGATGGGCATCTCCTCCTCGTTGTCGCGATTGACGAAGCGGAGGCCAAAGCGGGCGGGGAGTTGGTAGTCGAGCTGGATGGTGGCGGTTTGCCAATCGCGGCCGAGGCAGTCGCGGACGATGAAGTCGATCTTTGGGCCGTAGAAGGCGCCGTCGCCCTCGTTCACCCTGTAGTCGAGATGATTGGAGCGGATGGCGGCCTCCAGGGCGGCCTCCGCCGTGTCCCAGGTTTCCTTCTCGCCGAGATACTCGTCCGGCCGGGTCGAGAGATACACGCGGGCGAACTCCATCCCGAAGGCCGTATAGACACGCTTGACGAGCGCGATGAGGCTGGTGATCTCGTCCTCGATCTGCTCCTGGGAAAGGAAGATGTGGGCGTCGTCCTGGCAGAACTGGCGGGTGCGCGTGGTCCCCGAGAGGGTGCCGGAGGTCTCGTTGCGGTGGAGGACGCCCTGGTCGTGGATGCGCAGGGGGAGCTCCTTGTAGCTGCGCTTGCGCTCGCGAAAGATGAGCATGTGGGAGGGGCAGTTCATGGGCTTGATGGCGGTGGTTTCGCCGGAGTCCTCGAGGAGGACGAACTCGCCGGTGGAGCGGCGGAAGAGGCGCCAGTGGCGGCCGCCGATGCCCTTTTGGGCGAGGAGGTGAGCGAGCCGGTCGGCAGGGGTGGCGAGCGGGGCAAGCTCCTCAAGGAGCCTCTTGTACTCGTTGGCGGTGAGGATGTCGGGGGCCTCGTCCTCAAGCCGGTGGGCCCATTCGGCGACGCCCGCCTCGTCGAGTGTCATCGCCTCCTGGCCGGGCACGATGAACATGTCGTCGCGATAGTGGTTCCAGTGGCCGGAGGTCTCGAAGAGGTCCTTCTTGAAGAGCATGGGGGTGAAGACCTCGACGTAGCCCTCCTCGCGGCAGAGGTCGCTCATCATGCGGGCGAGGGTGCGATAGAGGGCGAGGCCGCGGGGGAGCCAGAACACGACGCCGGGAGCCCACTCGTGGGTCATGAGGAGTTCGAGCTCGCGGCCGAGCTTGCGGTGGTCGCGCTTCTTCGCCTCCTCGAGCATGTCCAAGTACGCCTTGAGTTCCTTCCTGGTGTGGAAGGCGGTGCCCTTGACGCGGGTGAGCTGGTCGTTGCGGGCGTCGCCCTTCCAGTAGGCGCCGGCCACGCTCATGAGCTGGAATGCCTGGAAGACGCCAGTGTGGGGGACGTGGGGCCCGCGGCACAGGTCGATGAACTCGCCCTGGCGATAGGTGCTGATGGTGTCGCTGTCGGGGATGCGTTCGATGAGGTCGACCTTGTACTTCTCGCCGCGTTCGCGAAAGAGCTCGAGAGCCTCCTCGCGCGAGAGCTCGCGGCGCTCGATGGGGAGGGCCTCCTTCACGATCTTTTGCATCTCCGCCTCGATGGCGGGGAAGTCCTCCGGTGTGATGGGCGGGTCGGTCTTGATGTCGTACCAGAATCCCTCGTCGGTGGGGGGGCCGTCCTCGAGCATGGCATCGGGACGGAGGCGCTTGATGGCCTGGGCCATGAGGTGGGTGCAGGAGTGGCGGAGGACCTCGAGGGATTCGGGCGAGCGGGAGGTAAGAATTTCCACCGCTGCATCGCCGTCGATGGGGGCGTTGAGGTCGACCAGGCGGCCATCGACCTTGGCGGCGAGGGCGTTGCGGGCGAGGCCATCACTGATGGATTCGGCGACTTGGCGGGGGGTGACGGGGGCGTCATAGGAGCGCTCGCTTCCATCGGGGAGTCGGATGGAGACGGAGGCGGCGGGGGCGGGCATGGTGGGATCTCCTTGGCGGATCGTGGGCGGAGGGTTGGAAAAGGGGAGCGAGCGCCGACGCGCGGCGCTCGCGTGAAACTCCCGGTTGGCTTGGGGGGAAGTCCGCGGCGCCTGATGTCAGGGCGCAGTGTTTCCCGTTTCGTTCAGGGCGACGGCAACCTTGCTCATCAGGTCGTGGTGGTTGAATGGCTTGACGATATAGAAACTGGTTCCTCGCGCGAGGGCCTCGCGGATCTTTTCCTTCTCGGACACCCCAGTCAGGAAGATCACCGGTGTCTGGGAGGTAGCGGGGCGCTTGCGGATTTCATCGAGCGTCGTCATTCCGTCCATTTCCGGCATCATCATGTCGAGGATGATGAGGTCGGGGGTGGACTCCTCAAGGCGTGCGAGGGCTTCTGCACCGCTTGAGGCGGTTTCCACCTCGTAATCGTCCTTCAGGGCGGTCTTGAGGATCAGAAGGATATCGTTCTCGTCGTCGACGGCAAGGAGGTGGGGCTTGTGATTGGCGGGCATGGGGCCGTTTGCTTTGTCGAATTGGAATCGTTGGGGTAGGGCTTACGGGTCAGACTTCCGGGGCTTCTTCTGTCACGAAGTCCCGGTTGGCCTCTTCGCGGAGCGCCTTGCCGGGCTTGAAGACGGCCACCTTTTTTTCCGGGATCTGGATCATGTCGCCGGTTCGCGGATTGCGGCCGTTGCGGGCGTTCTTTTCCTTCACCATGAAGGTGCCAAAGCCGACGAGACTGACCTTTTCTCCCGCCTTGAGGCTGCTCTTGACGGACTCGAGGAACATTTCGACGGCGTCCACGGCGTCTTTGCGGGGCAGACCGGTCTTCTCGATGAGGACGCGAACCACCTCGGCCTTGGTCACGATTACACCTCCGCACGTTCAAGCGCTGAGAATAGGTCACTTGAATTGGGCCTGCTAAAAAACCGGTCAAGTGAAAAGGCGGGACACCGGGTGCCGTATCCTGCAAGTTGCCATGGGGGCGGTTGCCGGATTCAGTCGACCGGTGGGGGTGGCGGGGCGGAGACATCGATCTCGGCGGTGTTCTCGATGATGCCGTCCTTAACTTTCAGGGAGGGGTCGTCGACGTTGCGGGGCGGGGTCCGGCGGCCCCCTGGCCCATGGGTAGCCTCCGGGTCTTCCGGGTCCGGTGGGGCTGGTTCCGGGGGCGCGGAAGCTCCGCCGGGCCCGCCGGTCCCCTTGAGGCTGGCGGTTGTCAGGCGCTGCGTGTCGCCGCCGGTGTCAACCTCCTGATCGGCGTCTTCGTCGAGCGGTTCTGCGTAGGCGGTCTGGGGCGCCTGAGGGGTTCGGGGAGGCTCGTCCATGGCCGTCAGGGCCTCGGGGACATCCAGTTGACGGTTCAGCTCGCGCTGGAGCTCGAGGTGGTCGTCGTACTTCTCGATCAGTTCATTGAGCGCCGTCTCGTGCATGTCCACCATGATCCAGTCCTTGGCCGCCATGGCCAGGTCGTGCCGGAGCATGGTTTCCTTCATTTTCTTGAGGTCCTGCTCGAGAATGACGTCGGCGGCGACCTCGAGGACCTCGGAGATGCGTGCCTGGATGCGCTCCGCCTGGGCACGGCGGTGGGCGTCGCGGAGGAACTCCTGGTCCTCCTTCTGGTGCGATTCCACTTCCTCGAGGATTTTCTTCATCTCCTCCTCCTGGACGGGGGCCATGCTGCCATAGCCTTCGACCTGGATGTCTGCACTGACGCCGCTGGTGAGGTCGACGGCGGAGACCTCGAGGATGCAGTTGGCATCGATGCGGAAGGTCACCTCGATCTCGGGCAGTTCCTTGGGCATGGGGGGGATGCCGGCGAGGCGGAACCTTGCGAGGGTACGGTTCTCGGCGGCTTGGGCCCGCTCGCCCTGAAGCACGTGGACGAGGACGCTGGTCTGGTTGTCGACGACCGTGGTGAACTTGCGGTTGGCCTCGCAGGGCACGGAGGAGTTGCGTTCGATAAGGGGCTTGAAGACGCCTCCGGCGAGCTCGATGCCGAGCGATAGCGGAGTCACGTCGAGCAGCAGCAGTTCCTGGAGTTCGCCCTTGATGACGCCGGACTGGATCGCGGCGCCGAGGGCCACCGCCTCGTCGGGATTAATGGATCGGTTGGGTTCGCGGCCAAAGAACTCGGCAACCATTCTCTGGACGCGGGGGATGCGCGTCGATCCACCCACCAGGATGACTTCGTCGATCTGGCTCACGTGGAGGTTGGCGTCCTGCAGAGCAGCCATGCAGGGAGGGAAAAGGCGATCGAGGAGAGGGGCCGTCCAGGCCTCGAATTGCTCGCGGGTGATCTGGGCGGCGTAGTGCTTTGGGCCGCTCGCATCCGCCACGATGAAGGGAAGGTTGATGTTGGTCGAGGCGAGGGACGAGAGTTCGATCTTGGCGGACTCGGCCGCGTCGCGGATGCGGGCAACGGCCTTTGGATCCAGTGTTGGATCGATTCCCGTCACCTGGAGGATATCGTCGCACAGTTCGCTGAAGATGCGGAAATCGATATCGTCGCCCCCAAGGTGGGTGTCGCCGTTGGTGCTGAGCACCTCGAAGATATCGCGGCTGAGTTCGAGGATGGAAACATCGAAGGTGCCGCCGCCGAAGTCGAAGACGGCAATGCGACGGGCGTTGGTGTTCTGGTCGAATCCGAAAGCGACCGCGGCGGCCGTTGGCTCGTTGACGAGGCGGGTGACTTCCAAGCCGGCCAGTTCCGCCGACCGTTTGGTGGCGGTCCGTTGCGCGTCGTTGAAATGGGCAGGTACCGTGATCACCGCGGAGGTGACCTCGCTGCCGAGGAACTCCTCGGCGGTTGCCTTCATCTTGAGGAGCACTTGGGCGCTGACGACCTCCGGGGGAAGCACGCGCCCGTCCTCGAGCTGGACCTCCGCCCGCTCGTCCTTGCCTTCCACCACCCGGTAGGGGAGATCCTCGATCTCCTCCCCCAGTTCGTGAAAACGGCGACCCATGATGCGCTTCGCCGATCGCACCACTTGGCCGGGTTGCGTCTGCATTTGCCGCTTGGCCAATTCTCCGACAACGACTTCATCGCCGAAGAGGACCACCGAAGGGGTTGTCTTTGCCCCCTCCGTATTCAGGATGCATTCGACGCGGTCGCCCATCACGCAGGCGACGACGGAGTTGGTGGTGCCGAGATCGATCCCGATCGAACGGGACATATGCTTATCCTACTTCTTGCCGAAGAGAGAAGGAAAGACTTTGGCGAGAAGATTGGGGTTTCGTGCCTTCTCTTCTTGCTTCATCATCTGTAGACGCATCTTGGCCTTTTGATTGTCCCCATCCCACTTAAGTACCTCTTCGTAAACGGCCATGGCCTTGGACGGGATGCCGACGGTTTCATAGATCTCGGCAAGGCCAAGCTTGAATTCCATGTTGTACGCGTCCATCTGCGACGCTTTTTCGGCGGCGGTGACGGCCCGGCTGAAGCTGCCCTTGGTTTTCATCAGCGTCTGGGCAAGACGCATGTGGTACTGGGGTTCGCTGTCTGGATCGTTTTGGACGGCAGTCTCGAGGAAGGGAAGGGCCTTCTTGTAATCGGCGGTGCGGAAGAACTCCATGCCCTTGACGAAGGCCTTCTGGGCGGTGAGGACGCGTTGCGAGGCGATGTCGTTGGCCGACATTTTGGGCCCGGCGCCTGGCGCCGGGGGGGGAGCGGCGGGTCGTGCCGCTGGCTGGCCACCGCCACCACCCGATGCCGCGCTGGCGGAGGGAGCGGACGACGCGGCGGCTCCACCGCTTCCGGTCGTTGGGCTTGCCGCGCGACGGGAGAATCCGAGCGTCGCATCGTATTCCTTCCGCTTCTCCGGATCCTTCAGCGTGTTGTAGGCCTTGCTGATGACGGCCAGCTTCTCGGCGTTCTCACGTGCCTCCTGCGGGCCGCGGGCCTTGTCCGGATGGAGGTCTCTCGCGATGGCGTAATAGGCCCGTTTGACCTCGCGGTCGGGGGCGTGGCGGTCAATTCCCAGCAGGCTGTAGTAATCGGGTTGTGCCATGAAGCTCTTGGAGTTGCGGCGTATAGACGTTGCGTGTTGCCGGAGGCAGGATCAGGGGTTAGGATGGGAATGACGGGGTGGGATGTGTCAACGGTTTCCCTTTGGGAGGAAAATGGGTCCAGAATCAAACTGAATGAAGCAGGCGTTCCCCGCCAAGGCGTGCCAGAAGGGCATCCTCGAGGGTGGGCGAGACGGGGCGGGAAGCGCTTGCGGGGGGTGTGGGGCTGATCACTCGGAAGCCCTGGCGGCCGTCCCTCAGGATTCGGACGAGGATGCGAACGCCACTCCCTTGGAGCCCTTGGGCGAAACCCTCCAGTGGGGATTCCGGTTCCTCGGGGAAGACGTCCCAAAGCTGGCCCTCGAGGGGGGCGCGGAGTTCCGACGGCGGACCGTCGTACACGAGTGCGCCGCGGTCCAGCACGGCGAGCCGTCCACAGGTCTGCTCGTCGAGGTCCTCGACGATGTGCGTGGAGAAAACGACAAGGCGTTCGCGGGCGAGTGCGGCGAGGAGTTGCCGGATGCGGATGCGCTCGACCGGGTCGAGACCGGCGGTAGGTTCGTCCACGAGGAGGATCGGGGGGGACTGGAGGAGGATGCGGGCGATGCCGGCCCGTTGGCGCATGCCGCCGGAGAAGGTGGCAAGCCGGCGGAAGGCGACTTCGGTAAGGTTGACCGCCTCGATCGCGTCGAGGACGGCGCGGCGGCGTTCCCCGGGCGTCTCGAGGGGCTTGAGGCGATGGATTCGCTCCGCGATCTGCGGGTGGGCGGAGCCGAGGGCCCGGGCTCGTACCAGCGCCCGGGCGGTCAGCGTCGCGTAGCCATTGAGGAAGTCATAAAGGG
>CAYQTO010000058.1:9414-17908 GCA_964420455.1 uncultured Candidatus Sumerlaeota bacterium
TGCGCGGGCCGCGGACCATGGCGAACTCGATGTCGAGGGTCAGGTCGCGGTCGTGGCCGTGGGTCTGGGGGAGATAACCGATAAGGGGGGCAAGGGCCCCGGCGGCCTCGCGGTGGGAGACGCCGAAGAGTCGGACGGAGCCTCGCGTGGGATCGTGGAGGCCGGCGAGGGTGCGCAGGAGCGTCGTCTTGCCGGCGCCGTTGGGGCCAAGGAGGCCGAACAAGCCACGGTCGAGGTCGAGGCTGATGCCGCGAAGCGCATGGACGCGGCCAGCCGCCGGGACCGGAAGACGATCGCGGACGGGGGCCGGCAGGGCCGCAAGGGGACGCCCGGCGGCAACCGAATCGAAGTAGACCTGAATATTGCGGAGACGGACCGCCGGGGCGGTGGGGATGACGACCGGAGAGAGGGGAACGGCATCCCTTGCCGGACGTACGATCGGTCCCAGGCCGCGCCAACGGCGGTAAACCCGGATCGGAGTCATCGCGAGCCACCAGGCCGTGCGGAGCAGCCACCACGCGGCCCGGACCGCCCAACGGCCCGGAATCAGCACCAGCACGCGCAGGAGCCAGGAGAGCCACCGGCCGGCCCACCGAAGCGCACGTGTGCGCCAGGTCTCGCGAACCGGGCGACCACGGCGGTCGCCCGCCACAAGCGCCATCAGCACCGTATAGACATCGCCCGGCAGCCCCCTGAGGAGGATCAGTGGCACCCGAAGTGACTGCCACAGAAAGCCGCCGAACTGGCGGAGGAGCGGGCCGAGGTGCGGCGCCAGGGTGATCTCGCGCCGATACACCCGCACCGGGTGCAGGATGATGTTGACCGCCGCGTCGACCAGTTCGAACAGCACGGTCCCGGTGAGCCGGAGCGTGGGCCAGCTCCACTTCACGAAATCGTCGCCGATGAGGTAGAAGCACGGCAGGACAAGGAGAGTGAGGAAGGTGGCGCTGGTGAGGCCACCGATGACGACGACGGAGACGGAGCGCCATTGGTCGTCCTCCTCGCCAATGAGCGCCATCGGAAGGAGGCCAAGTACCGTCGTGAAGTAGGTCATGATGATGGGCCGCAGCCGGGTGAGGGCGGCGGTATAGACAGCCCGTGTTCGCGTGTTGCCCTCGCGTTGGAGGGTCAGGGCACGGTCCAGCATGACGATGCCGTTGTTCACGGCGAGCCCGACGAGGAGCACGATCCCGAGCTGGCCCAGATCGTCGAGCGGAAGGTTGAAGAAATCGAGGGCCCAGGTAATGCCGATCAGCATGAGCGGGTTGGTGGCGAGGATCGCGATCGGGACCCAGAAGCTTTCAAAGACGGCGGCCATGACGACCCAGACAAGGAGGGCACCGAGCCAGACGACGAAGTTCGAGTCCTCGTTGCGTTCGCGAAAGCGGCGGGCCTGACCACCGACCTCGACGGAGACACCGCCGGGGTTGGGGAGGGAGGCGACAATCTGCTCGATGTCCTCGGCGAGCTTGACCTGATCCGCGGCGGGATCGTGGCGGTACTCGATGTCGAGTCCTTCGAGGCGGTCGCGGCGGAAAATGCGGTCATCGGCGTCGAAGGTGCGCAGGCGGATCAACTCGCCGAGGGGGACCGTCCCCCCCTGGGGGCTGACGATCGGCAGGTCGCGCACCTCGGCCGCGGTGCCGCCCTCCACCCCTTCGAGGATGAAGGCCACATCGGTCCGGTCGTCGCCGTTTTCCAGCACGACGCTGGAGAGGGTGCCTTCCGACCGGGTAGCGCGCACGGTGCGCCCGATCTGTTGGGCAGTGACGCCAAAGAGCTTGGTCTTCTCGCGGTCGAGCTCGGCGAGATACTGGGGCTCGCCGCCGTCCTCCTCGATCTTGGCCTCGTAAATCAGAGGGTGGGTGGACAATGCTTCGGCAAGGCGGCCGCCGTAGGCCTCGAGGGAGGCGCGGTCGAGCGCCCGCATGTCGACCTGGCCCTGCTGGCCTGGCAACGGGACCGAGTCCGTGTCCGGCTGGTCGAACCGCTCGAGGGACAACTCCACCCCGGGGACATCCCCGATGAAGTCGAGGATGCCGGCGCGGAATTCCTCCTCGGTCATCTGGTCCTCGCGATCGGTCCGCTCCTTTAGCTTCATGTAGGCGACACCGTCCTCGGAGTCGAAGTAGACGCCAAAGGTTTCGATGCTGGGATTCTCAGAGAGTCGGGTTTCGATCTGGCGGGCGGAGCGGTCGATCTCGGAGAGAGTCGCGCCACTGGGTGGCTGGAAGTAGACGTCGACCCAGACCTCGCCGGTATCTCGGGAGGTTTCCGCGGCACGGAGGTTCTCGCAGCTTTCCAGAATGGTAAAGGTAAGGACGATGGCGACGACGAGGAGGAGCGCGGCACGGTTGCGCAAGGCGCCCTTCAATATCATCCGGTAGCCTTCGGTCATGACGCGCATGGTGGAGTCGAGCCCGCCACGCTGGGTCTTGGTCCGGAGGACCAGCCATGTAAAGACAGGCACGATGGTGAGAGCGACAAACAGCGAGACAATCAGGGGAAAGACGAGGGCGAGGACCGGTTCGCGGGCGATCAGCCCCAGTTCCCCCTCGATGAACAGGATCGGTGTAAACACGACGACAGTGGTGGCGGTGGCGGCAAGGAGCCCGCGGCCGACCTCCACGCCGCCCGTCTCCGCCGCCTCACGTGCGGAAAGCCCCCGATCGAAGAGCCGGAACGAATTCTCCACCACCACGATCGAGTTGTCGACCAGCATGCCCACGCCGAGCGCGAGGCCCACGATCGAGAAGATGTTGATGGAAAGCCCGGCCGCGTAAAATAGGTTGAAGACCGCAACGAGCGAGATGGGAACCGACAGGAAGACGATGAGCGCCACGCGAACCGACCGGAAGAAGAACATGGGGACGAAAAGGGCGAGTAAGGCACCGATCATCGCCAGCAAGCGGACCTGCGAGATGGCCTCTTCCACGTACTTCGCAAAGTCCTCCTCGATGATCAGTTCGATGCCAGAGGGCAGGCTTTCTTGGATTTGCTTAACACGGTCGCGCGTGACCTGGGCGAGTTCGATCAGGTTCTGGTCCGCCTCGCGCTCGAGGCGAACCCGGAGCGCCTCCTTGCCGTCCTGACGGCTGACGCGGCTTTGGGTGCCTGGCGTCGTATAGACATCGGCAATGTCGCTAAGGCGGACGATCCCCTCATTGTCGACGAAGATCCCGGCCAGCTCCTCGATCGTTGTCACCCGGTCGTTCAGGCGAACGTAGTGGGTCTCGCCGGGCACCATCAGGCGGCCGAGGAAGGTATCCTCGGATGCGGCGGCCTGCACGCTGCTTATCACCTGGCCCAGATCCAGTTCATATGACGCCAGCAGGTCCGGGTTGACGACGACCTCGGCATACTTCCTTCGCAGTCCGTCTACCTCCACATTGGCGACGCCGCTGATCGAGCGAAGCTGCTGCTCGATGCGCTCCGTCGTGGTCTGCAGCTCTTCTTCCCGGTCCGGCGCGGAGCGCACCGAGAGGAACATGTACTGGGATTGGAAGTCCTCCGTCGAGAAGGGGAAGACCTCGAGGAATGTTCTCCTGTCGTCGAGTTCCCTCCGGAACGCGTTGATGCGCTCCTCGAGGTCGACCTGCATGTACTGGATGTCGGTGCCGTAGTCGAAGCCGATGCGCATCCACATGAGGCCCGAACGGGTGAAGGCGCGAATTTCCCTCACACGGGGCAGCTCTGCCGCGATGCCCTCCACCGGCTTGGTAATTTCCTCCAGCACCTCCTGCGCGGACATGTCGTTGCGCGCCACGACGGCGATCGTGGGAAAAGTGAAGTCCGGCAGCAGTTGGACGGGGAGACGCCCATAGCTGACAACGCCCAGCACGGCGATGGCCACGAAGACCATGATCGTGGTGATGGGTCTCTGGACGGACAGAGCGGAGATCTTCAAGGTTGCGCGGTGGGCCTCCCCCAATAAGGCGACATTTAGCTCGCGTGAGGTTTGTCGCGTCAAGGATTGCGAGCAGAAGCCGCGCCGGGTTGAAGCGCGGCAGGGGAGCCTCTGCTTTGGAGGGGCATGGAGTACAAAAATTGTAAGCGCTTACAGTCCGGTAGGCGGGTAAGGAATGCCCTGATTTTGGCAGAGGCCCAAAGCCGCCTCGGTCCGATGGGATGACGTTTTCATGTCAGAAGGCGTTGACAGGGAGCCGATTTCGCCATGTCCTGATTTTTGGACCGTGCGGCGTGTTCCCCCCGATAGGACGCCAGTCCATATTCCGCGAAAAGAAAGCTTGCATTCGCAGGGACTTTTTGGGAACGCTTGCAAGATCCGAATTTCAACCGATCCCGTCCATGGATCGAACCCCCACAGGAAGGAGCAGCACCCCGATGAAGGCTTCTCACATCACCTTGCTGGCGGCGGCGGTTCTGGCCACGGCCAGCCTCGCCCCGGCCCAGACCCTCCGCGTTTACAGCGAAGGCGTCCTCCCGGGCGCCCAGACGAGCGGTCCCGACCCCGCCACCCACCTGACCCAGTTCAACACCCTCCCCGATGTTCCCGCGGCGGGCCTTACCAGCCTCCTCGACGGGATCGTTGCGTCCACCGCTCCCGCCCCTGCAGGCGCACAGCCGGTCGTCAACCATAACAACACCGGGCCCATTGAGGTGGAGAAGTTCACGGATGGAGTCGCCAATGCGGACTATCCCGGCCAACTCCCCCGCGACTTCCCTGCGGCCACGGCGTTTCCCTTCGAGCCTGCCAACACCCCCACGGTCGACCTGATCTATGACCTCGGCTCGGCGACAGACATCGGCTCGGTGATCGTCTACGGCTACAACTACAACAATGATGCCGAGGGCGACTGCCGCGGCTCGGTGAACTACACCGTCCAGACTACCACCGATGCCACCGTGGACGAGAACAGCGCCTGGACCGCTGTCGCCTACAAGGTTCGCGCGAAGGGTGACGACATCAACGCCGACTACATGACCGTCGCGCTCGTCGATGATGGCCTCGTGCTCGACTCCGCCAACAACTTCCGCGGCGTGGGCGTCGGTCTGTATAATGACGACGGCAGCGCGATTGCGGCCGGCGCGACGGGCCTCCGGGTCCAGATCTTCGCGTCGGGCTTCGGCAACCAGCTCCGCGACCCCTGGCGCACGGACAACACCGGCTCCGCGGTGACTTCGCCGATTATCAGTGAAGTTGTTGCCTTCGCCCCGGGGGACTGGACGGGACCATCGACGGGCGCCCCTGCCGACCTCACGGATCCCAACAGCACCCTTACCGACGTCAACGACTGGGCCCTGTACTAAGCCCCAGCTTCGCTGCTGCCTTTCTGTCTCCCAGCCGCCCCCCGGTCTCATCCGGGGGGCGGCTCCTTTTTGCCGGATGTCGTGCGCGGACGCATCCGGTCGTAGAGCACGACGGCCCCCAACCCTCCGATGGCCCCGCCAAGCAACGCGTCAAAGATGGTCAGGGTTTGCTCGATCGCGCCGTCGAGCGCCTGCACGCCGAAATAGCCCGCGGCGAATCCCCCCGCGCCAAGAAGCGCCGTCCGCACACGGTCATTCATCGGAATGGCTGCCCACGATGGGCGGGGTGGACAACCGCCGGAAACGCCATGGTCAGGTCACCTCGAGAGCGTCGAAATCCGGGAAAACGGGATACGGGGCGTGGGGCTCCGCCTGGTACCAAAAGGCGACCGAGGCCACATCGTCCTGGAGGGTCACGAAGCGCCCCTCGCCACCAACCGGCAGGCCTCCAATGCCGAGGGCCTGGATGGTCACCCGCAGGTCCTCGTGAAAGATGATCGGGTCGGGGATGTGCCACCGGTACATGCCGAAGCGGTTTCCCTTCCTGCGCTCGCCGCCGTTGTCGTCGTGGCAGAAACCGAGGAAGGGTGTTGTATAGTTCTTGTAGGTGCCCGGCGGTTCCTCGAATCCCCAGGCCCCGCCAAAGTAGTCCTCGGTCCCCGTGCCACAGATGGTGGGGTACTCCCCGTCGCCATCCATGAAGAACTTGATCTCGCCCTCGCCCCACCAGGAGGTGTTGTTGGCCTGCCAGGCCATGAAGGTGCCGGCGTAATGGCCGTGACCCCGGATACCGTCGACGATGGTGTGGACCTGCTTGTGGGGGACGGGATTGGTCCGGCGGAACTGGGCGTGGAATCGGCCCGTGTTTTCTGGAATTTCGGTCAACGCATACGTCACCTGATAGAAGAACATGCCGAGATCGTCGGGGACGAGGTTCTCGACGGTGATGCGGGCGGATTGCGAGAAGGGCATCGGCCAGTAGGAATTGAGCGCGCCGCGGGGGTTCACGGCGATGGGAATGCTCGAGATCTGGCTGTGGACGTTCCACGACTGGCAGAAGAAGTCGCCGAGGGGAGCTTCGACGGAGGGGGTGTCCTCGCCGTCCCAGTACATGCGGAGGACGAGGCGGCGCCAGTTCTCGGGGGCGGTGGTGATCCAGATGTGCTGGATGACACCGGGGCCGTCGATCTCGGCGAGGGTGAAGGTCTCGCGGGGTTTGATGAGGACGCAGGGGGAGACCTTCCAGCCGGGGCCAAGAAAGCGGGCGGGGCCGGCGGTGGCGCCCTCGGTGGCCATGCCGCCGCGGCCCTTGGCACCGCTGAAGTTTTCGGCGCTGATCGAGCGCGTCTGGGCGTGCGAGAGCGTCGCGATCGTCCCCAGGTTCCAACCGAGTCCGCCCATCGTGAAGGGTGTCATGGAAGGCGCGTGTCCTTTCCGCGCGAGGCGCGGGATTGATTGTTGCCCGGGGGGCGCGTCGTTGGTTGAGATCGGGGTGAGGCGCGACGGCCCGATGCCCGCGTCCGATCCCCGCCCCGACGACGGGCGTTCCTCCCGGAGGCAAGAATGAGCTACGAGACGATCAATCCGACGACGGGTCAACGGGTGGCGACCTTCGAGACGTTTACGGATGCCCGTCTGGAGGAGGCGCTCGCGAAATCGGCGGAGGCCTTTGCCGCCTGGCGGCGCAGTGCCTTGGCCGAGCGCGCCCGGCTGCTCACGGTCTGCGCCGGACTCCTCGAGGAGCGGGCGACCGCGCTCGCGGAGATCATGGCAATGGAGATGGGCAAGCCCTTGGCCGAGGGCGAGGCCGAGGCGAAGAAGTGCGCCTGGGTCTGCCGCTACTACGCGGAGAACGGCGAGCGCATGCTCCAGCCGGTGCCCCACAAGTCCGACGGGTCCCAGGCCTTCGTCCAGTTCGACCCCATCGGGCCGATCCTCGCCATCATGCCGTGGAACTTCCCCTTCTGGCAGGTGTTCCGCCATGCGGCGCCGGTGCTGATGGCGGGCAATGTGATCCTGCTCAAGCACGCGTCGGCGACGCCGCAATGCGCCGAGGCGATCGAGAAGGTGATCGTGGACGCCGGGTTCCCTTTGGGGGCGCTCCAGGCGCTGTATATCACCACCGGCCAGGCGGGGGATGTGATCGCGGACCCGCGCGTGGCGGGGGTGACGCTCACGGGGAGCACCCCGGCCGGGCGCAAGGTGGCGGAGGCGAGCGGCCGGGCTCTCAAGAAGACCGTGCTCGAGCTCGGCGGCAGCGATCCCTTCATCGTGCTGGCCGATGCGGATGTGGACAAAGCCGCCACCGCCGGCGTGGCCTCCCGGTGCATCAACAGCGGCCAGAGTTGCATCGCCGCCAAGCGCTTCATCCTGGTGAAGGACATCGCTGATCGATTCCTCGAGAAGTTCACCGAGGGCATGAAACAGCGGAAGGTCGGCGATCCGATGAACCGCGAGAACAGCATCGGGCCGATGGCGCGCGAGGACCTGCGCGACGAGCTGGCGCAACAAGTCGCCCAGAACGTGGCCGCCGGCGCGCGCCTCCATTGGCAGGGCGAGGCGCCCAAGGAGGGCTTCTTCTTCCCGCCGACGATCCTTGCGGACGTGAAGCCGGGGATGCCGGCGTGGACCGAGGAGATGTTCGGACCGGTGGCGACGGTCATCGTCGTCGAGGACGAGGACGAGGCGATCCGGGTGGCGAACGATACTCCTTTCGGCCTTGGAGCCGCCTTATGGACCGGCGACGTGAGCCGCGCGTCCGAGCTGGCGGCGCGAATCGACGCCGGCGCGGTGTTCATCAACGGATTGGTGAAGAGCGACCCGCGCCTGCCCTTCGGCGGCGTGAAGGACAGCGGCTACGGCCGCGAACTCGCCCGCGAAGGCGTCCTCGAGTTCGTGAATCAGAAGACCGTCTGGGTGGGGTAGGAGACCGTCTTGCGGCACCCTTACAGGGTGCGTTCGTTTTGCGGACCGGATCCCAGGGCGGCGCGCCTTGGGGCGCTTGCCCTGGGCTCTTGTGTGCGCCCCCTTCAGGGGCGTTGCTCCGCCGGGGAGCATGGGGGCATGGAGCGAGATCGGGTGCGCCGGCGCACGGGAGCGTCATGAGGGGCGGGACTCTGGTATGTTCGGGTAGGATAGAATCGGGTTCTTGGCGGGTTGGGATCGCGTGACCGTCTTGCGGCACCCTTACAGGGTGCGTTCGTTTTGCGGACCGGATCCCAGG
>CAYQTO010000058.1:18008-20273 GCA_964420455.1 uncultured Candidatus Sumerlaeota bacterium
TTGCCCTGGGCTCTTGTGTGCGCCCCCTTCAGGGGCGTTGCTCCGCCGGGGAGCAGGGGGGCCTGGAGCGAGATCGGGTGCGCCGGCGCACTTCCGTGCCATTGGCGCCCGGCATTTCTGGTGATGTCCGTGCGGGTGGTATCCATGGAAATCCGCAATATCGGGCGAGGCGGGCTTGATTGCTCAAGCCTACCATAACCATCGGGTACACCTCCGCCCTCACCTTAGTTGTTCTCGGCGGCGCTCTTTTGATCGTTCAAGTGATTGATGGCATCCACATGGGTTCGTTGGGCGAGGGTCACGTCAGTCTGCTTGCCCTCACGTCCCATCAAAGTCCAACCACCTCGATAAAGGCGCGCTGAAAGTGCGCCACAAAGTAGCCCAGGGCAAGCGCCGCAAGGCGCGCCGCCCTGGGTCCGCATCCACGCGTTCGCACCCTGAAAGTGGTGCGATACGCGGACACGTTGTCGTACGATGGCTCAATCCCTCGCTCAAATATACATTCATCTCGTTTTCTCCACGAAAGCCCGTCACCCCTTTCTGCTGGAGCAAGAGACGAGATCGGAACTCCACGCGTATCTTGCCGGCGCGTGCAACCGCCTGGGATGTCGCGCTTTGGCTGTGGGTGGATATACGGATCACGTTCACCTGTTGTGCGTGCTGTCGCGCTCGCTCGCGATCGAGGCGCTCGTCCGGGACGTAAAGAAGGCGTCATCGCACTGGCTGAAGAAGAAGGGAGGGAGCCTGACCGGTTTCCAATGGCAGGCAGGCTATGGGGCCTTTTCTCTCAGCCCCGCCCATGTCGAAGCGACCAAGGCGTATATACGCCGCCAGGAAGCCCACCATCAGCGTGTCTCCTTCCAGGAGGAGCTGCGAGTCTTGCTGGCGAAATACCAGCTCGAGTATGACGAGCGGTACCTCTGGGATTAACCCGGTAGGAGAAACCCCGCTAGTAGTGGGCCTCCTCGAGGCTTTCGACGCTTTCGAGGAAGGTCTTCACCCACCAGAAGACGTTCTGGCGGCGGATGCCTGCCCGAAGGCGCCGCATGCGCTCGAGCCGTTCCTCCCTGGGCATGTGGTACGCCCGATAGATGGCGTCGGCCACCGCACCGCGGTCGTGGGGATTCACGATCAGGGCACCGTCCTTCATCTGCGTGGCGGAACCGGCGAATTCGCTCAGGATCAACACGCCGTTCTCGTCGACCGAAGAGGCACAGTACTCCTTGGCGACCAGGTTCATGCCGTCCTTCAGAGGGGTGATGAGGGAGATCTCGGCGGCGCGGTAGTATCCCAGCAGTTCGGTTTGGGGAAGGGAGCGGTACATGTAGTGGATGGGGACCCATCCGCGGACGCCAAAGCGGCCGTTGATGCGTCCGGCGAGGCCGTCTAGCAGTTCCTTCCATCGCTGGTATTCGGGGACCGCCTGACGGCTGGGAACGACGAGCTGGATGAGGGAGATCTTGCCGATGAGTTCCGGATACTTCTCGAGGGTGCGCTCGATGGAGTAGAATTTGGCAGGGATGCCCTTCGTATAGTCGAGGCGGTCGACGCCGAGGATCAGCCGCTGGTCGCCGAAGTTTTCATGTATATACCAGGCGGCGTTCTGGACCTCCTCGCCGCGGGCGCGGGTGTCGAAGTCGTCGAAGTCGATGCTGATGGGAAAGGCGCCCGCGTCGATGATGCGGTCGGGCAGGACAATCTTGGTGAGGACCTTGCCGGCGGAGACGCGGGCCTCGGGCACGAACTGGCGGACGCATTGGGCGAAGTTGCGCAGGTCGCGGATCGACTGGAAGCCGACCAGGTCGTAGGCCAGCAGCGACTCGAGCAGCTGCTTGCGCCAGGGGAGCCGCGCAAAGATGTCCGGCGGTGGGAAGGGAATGTGGAGGAAATACACGAGGGGGTTGGTGATGCCCGCCCCACGGAGATTCTTCCCGACGAGGATCAGCTGGTAGTCGTGGACCCAGACGATGTTGTCTGGCTGGACGTTTTCACGCAGCACGTCCGAGAAGATTTCGTTCGAGCGAACATAGGCGTTCCATTTGTCCTCCTCGAAGGTGGCGTGCCCGAGGAGGTCGTGGAAGAGGGGCCAGAGGGTCTCGTTGGAAAAGCCGTAGTAGAAGCCCTCGACGAGGTCCTCGCTGAGGGTGACCGGGCGAAAGTGGCAGCCGAGTTCCTCGCCGAGCTGGCCGAGGAGCTGATCGACGGGGGCATCCTCGAGGACGTTGCCGGGCCAGCCGATCCACGATCCGCCGAACTGGCGGAGGA
>CAYQTO010000059.1:0-20037 GCA_964420455.1 uncultured Candidatus Sumerlaeota bacterium
CCCTGGACCTTCCTCAGCGATGGCTCGCTCCATCCGCGGTTGGTGCTCACCTGGCTGCTGCCGGACTTCTTCGCCGAAGGCACCCTCGAGGCCATGTACTGGGGGTCCGAGGTCGGCTACCCGGAGACCCAGGCGTTCGTCGGTCTGCTGCCGGTCTTGCTGGCGGGCTTCGCGGTGGCGCTGTGGCGCCCGCGCTGGGACGCCTCGGCGCGCTGGGGCCTGTGCCTTGGCGCCCTCGCGGTCCTGGCCTTCCTCATCGCCCTCGGGCGCCATGGGTTTCTCTTTCGCCCGCTTACGGAGTTCGTGCCCACCTTTGGCCTGTTCCGCGTTCCGGCGCGGTGGATTGTCTGGGTCGTGGTGGCGGTCGCCGTGGGGGCCGCGTTCGGGCTCGACCGGCTCCTGCGCGAGGAGGACGACCGGCCTCGCCTCGCCGTCTATCTGTCTATCTTTATACTCACTCTCGGGGGGCTCCTGCTCCTGCGGGTTCTTCTTCTGCCGGCCATGGAGGTGCTCGGCCTTGGCATGGTCCTCCGCGGCCAGCCGCCCGCCCTCGCCGAGACCGCCCGCGACCGCCTCGCGGAGTTCTCCTCCGGCGCGGTCGACTGGGCCCTCGCCATGGTCCTCGGCGGTGCCGCCGCCGGGGCTCTCCTCCTCACCCGCCGCATGAACCCCGTCGTCCCCATCGCCCTCCTCCTTCTCCTCGGCGTCGCGGACCTGTTTCGGTCCTGGCTTCCCTTTCGCACGGAAATCCCCGACCTGCCGCCGCCCCTTGTCGAGACCGAGGCCGAGTTCGCCTTCATCTCCGCCGCGCGCTTTCACGAGTACTTCTACCCGCGCACCCCCGCCGTCGAGTTTCTCGCCGCCCAGCCCGCCCTCGGACGCTGGCACTCCAACAACACCCTTCAGGTCTTCTACTTCGACCAGAACCAGCGCGAACTCATCATGGAGCGCCCGATTGTCCACGGGTTCGAGATCACCCGCGGCTACCAGCAGTCCCACCTGCGGTCCTACGTCGAGGACTACTACGCGAGCCTTGCGCGCCCCGAGGGTCTCGATCCCGGCGCGTTCCTTCCCGCCCTCCAGCCGGACAATCGCCTCTTCTTCGACGCCTACAACGTGACCCACGTGCTGGCCTACGCGATCGAACCCCTCCCGGATGTCTATACGGATCTGGGTTTCGAGCCCTTGGGCGAGGTGCCGTTGCCGCTGCCGCCGGAGATGCGACCGGAGGCGCCGCTGGCCGCGTGGCGCAATCCCGCGGCGCGTGGCTGGGCGTGGCTGGCGGCGTCGGAGGACTTCCTGCGGGGCGAGGCGGACCCGGCCCTTGGCGATGTTGTCGTGGAGGAGCGCCTGCCGGACGCCTGGACCATGCGTGCCCGGACCACGGGCCCGGCGGTGTTGCACGTCTCGTCGCCGGACTTCACCGGTTGGTCGCTCTCGGTGGAGGGCCCGGGGCCGGCGGAGGTGTTGTCCTCGCGATCGGTCCGGCTTGGCGCGGCGGGCGATTGGACGGTCCGGCGCGTCTATACGCCGGCGGGCACGCGGCCCTGGTGGCTGGCGTTGGCGCTGGGGGCGCTGGGGGTGGCGGTTGCCGGAATCGTGCTGGGGAAAGGAAGGCCGGCTCCCCGCGAGGAGGAGCCGGCAGGTTAGGGGGCGGGTTGGCGCGGAGGGAGCTCCGGCGCCCTACTTGTCGAGGATCCAGTCGGTAACCTTCGTGGGGGTGTAGAAGCCGCCTGCGGGCTCGTGGGCGCCGAGGTAGGGCTCGGTGGTGCTGCGGACGTTGCCGTCGATGTCGGTGGCGGGGGCGAGGGCGGGATCGGCGACGAAGACGTCGAGCGCCGGGCCGTCGAAACGCAGGTTGCCCTCGTCGATCCAGGTGCCCGCCAGGGGGTCCGTGTCGTCGGTCGGGTCGGCGACGATCGAGTTCGCGTCCGTGCCGACGAACTCCTGCCAATGGACAAGGTTCGGCACCCGCTGTCCGTTGTAGAAACCGAACTCGGCGCAGTTGTCCGTGAAGAAGGCATTCGTGTCCGAGGTGATGTTGCCCAGGTCCGTATCGATGGCGTAGGCGATGGAGGGCCCGGACACGCGGACGATGTTGTTGGCGACGGTGGCGACCGTGTTGGCAGTGACGTTGGAGAGGCCGATGCCCGCGGCGCGGTCGTACCCGTCGAGCATGTACGTGGAGGCGGGAGCGACGATATTGATCGAATTGTTCAGGATGCTGACATCAGCCTCGCTGGCATCGACCTCGATCCCTGCCACATAGTTCGCCCTCGGATGGGGGTCGACGCCGGTCAACTGGATCCCCCCGATGATGTTGTTGGTGATCTCGATACCCACCGTGAAGACGCCAACCGCGTCCGAGGTGATCCGCATCCCATAGATTCGTGCGGATTCATCATCGAAGGGCCCCCTCACGCTGCGGATATCGTTGTTGAGGATGGAGACCGTGTAGGGGCCTGTCGACGTCGTGTTGGCGCCTGCAAGCTCGAACCCGCCTTGCCGGCTCCCAGTGATGTTGTCCTGAACTTCAACAAGGTTTCCCTCGATCGTAATGTTGCGATAGTCAACGGCCAGCACGGCTGACTCCGTCACCACGAACTCATTGTTTCGGATGATGGTCCCGTCAGCCCCGGCCGATGGGGCTGCGCTGCCGCTGCGCTGGATGTTGATAGCGCGATAACGGTTCGCGGCCACAGCGGTAAAGCGGCAGTTTTCGATTAACGTATTGTCGGGGGTTTCATCAGCCGTTGTCGGCTCGTTGATGGAAACAACCCGGATGGCCGTCACCAGTGGAATGGAGGTCAGGTTCACCCGGAAGTCGACATTGCGGATTATTGCATTATCCGAATCTCCGATGACAGAGAGGGGCGCCAACCCGAAGCCGTTATCCGTTTGGGTAATGATCAGGTCGCGGGACCCGCTTCCGTCCTTGGATCCGTCCAGGACGAAGTTATCAGTGGAGACGGTCGCGGTCGGATCGCCCAGGTTGTCGGACCCGATGCCGATGTGGGTGCCGATGCCGTTGCCGCCGGTATCAGTGGGCTGGGTAACGGTGATCGTGATGGTATCGGGGTTGCTGGCTGCAGGCTTGAGAATGATCGAGTTGCCGTTGGTGGGGGTGCCGATGGCGATGCGGCCGCTCTCGTTCAGGTCGCTGGTAATCTCGAAGGTCCAGTCGCCGCCGGTGAGCGGGGCCGATCGGATCGCCGCCGCGGCGGCCGCCAGCGTCGTGTAGTCCTCCGTCCCGAGGCGGGTGCCGATGGTCGAGGTTCCCGGGCCAATGCCGGTGTAGGGGGCGGCGGACGCGATGGAGACTCCTGCCATCAGCGCCGCCACTGCAAAGGGCGTAAAGCGCATGTGCTCCTCCAGATGTATTCAGGGTTGATGAAAGGATTTCCCGACCTCATTCACAACTCAATCGGAATAGGGACTTGTTGACCGGGATTATGTCCGGTTTCAGGGTAATTCCAAGGGTTTCTGATTCAGGATGTCAGGAACGTTGTCGCTCGCGGAGCTTTTCGATGACCAGTTGCAGATCCTCCCAGACGCGCCGTTTGCGGTCCGGATGGCCTTCGATGTAGTCGAGGGCGAAGGTGGCGAGGAGGGGGATGCCGTGGGCATCGATCCAGCGGCCACGGAGGCGGGGGAGACCGCCGGGGGGAGGTTCGCCGAGGAGGGCCTCGACGCCGCCCAGGCCGAAGGAAACGATGGCTTCGGGGCGCAGGAGGGAGGCCTCGCGTGCGAGAAAAGGGCGGCAGGAGGCGATTTCCGCGGGCCGCGGCCGGCGTTCCGGCGGCCGGCACCGCACCGCCTGCGCCAGATAAACCTCCTCCATGGTCAGCCCCACCGCCGCGACGATCTTCCCCAGCATCACGCCGATGGACCCGGTAAAGGGCTCGCCCGCGAGGTCATCCTCCCCGGAAGGCATGTCGCCAATGATGAGAAGGCGGGGTCGCGGCGAGCCGTGTCCCGGGACCGCGTTCGTCCGGGCGAGGTGAAGAGGGCAGGCGGTGCACCCGCGGATGGCAGCGGCGATGCCCGGGAGGTCTTCTGAAAGCGAGGCGGGAGGGTCCTCTGACGCCTCCGGTCCGGGGGGCGAGTCCACAGCCGCACCCGGTGGCAGCTCGGTCAGGAAGCCGAAGCCGAGCTGGCGCAGGAGTCGGATCTGTTGCTGGAAATCGGTCATGAAATCCGGGTTGGCAGACGGAGTCCTCCGACGGTGGCCGCAGGGGGGAAAATGTCAAGCGCGGGGCCCCTTGGGCCTATCGGGGGATCCATGGTTTTGCCCCGCCAGGGTGCTCCCGCGCCCATTGGGGATTGACATCCGGACAAAAGTTGGAGGGGATTTTCATCAAACGGTTGAAGCCCCCGAACGCCCCCCGTCCCGCCCTCACGGCTTTTCCCCCCACCTAGCTGGCGTTGACGACCGGGTGCCTCCGCCGCATACTAGTGCCAACCCGAACCCGGCATTCCTGCTATCCATGTCCCGGCCACGACGACCCTTCACCTCACCGCAACGGCGCGGTTTCTCGCTGCCGGAGCTACTCGTCGTGGTAGTGATCGTCCTGTTTGCATCGACGGTGGCACTTCTGGGCTACGCCAATTATCGCAATACTTCCGAGGTGCGATCGACGGCGGAAAAGATGAAGGCAGCTCTCGTGAACGCCCGATCACGAGCGCTCCAGAACAACCTCCCCAGCGCGGTCGTCTTCGACCTCGATAACCACCAGTTCTGGGTCGACAACCTGGATATGGCAGGCGACGTCCGCCAGCCAAAGGTCGTCCCCCCGGAGTTTCTCCCCCCCAACGTGCTCATCGATTCGGTCCGGCTCGCCTCCGTGGAATTCTTGACGGGCCAACGGCGGGTTGTCTTTCAGCCCGATGGGACCAATCCTTTCCTCACGATCAATCTGCGCCGATTCGACGATACCGGCGTGAACGACGAGGGCTTCTATGCCATCCAGATGTACCCCACCTCTCCGGAACCGCGGATCTATCCGAATGAGCGGCGTTAAACGCGCCGGGCGGGGCTTCTCCCTGATCGAGGTCCTGTTCGCTGTGGCGGTGCTGACGATTGGCATCGTGGGGATCCTTCAGTTGTTTCCCCCCTCGCTGAGGGCGACAAACGAAGCGGCGCTGCGGGGCCGGGCAGCGCTCCTTGCCCAGCAAAAGGCCGAGGAAATCCGCCGCGACGACGCCCGGGGCGCCCAGATCCTCGAGACAATCGCCAACCTGCCCGATCCCACCGATCCGGTCCCCTTCACCGAGGACGATCGGTTGGTTTACCAGTTTCACTCGCGGTCGCTCCTCGAGCCCGACGGCGAGGGCGACGACCCGGCCTTCGAACCCGGCGTCCCCCGTGTCATCGTCCGCTTCAATCCCGAGTTCGGAGACGGCAAGGTCCTCCACGAACTTCGGTTTGACGCTTCCAGCACCGCTCCCTAATCCCTTTTCGTGCACACACTAGCCGATTCCGGCGAGACACCCGCCCGGCAGCGGACCATACTCCGGATGGATTCCCCGGGAGACACGGGACGCCCGTCCCCAACAATGAGGATGACGCTTCGCCAGACTGCCCCGCGCCGCGCCCCCCGCCGAGCCCTCACGCTCGTCGAGGTACTCGTCGCCATCACCATCACGGTCATCATCGTGACGACCGTGTCGCTGGCGTTCCTCTCGGTCATCCGGTCGTCCGACGAAGCGGAGGCGCTCGTCCGCGGCCACACCGCCGCCCGCGCCGCCGTCGACACCATCGCCCGCGAACTTCGCTCTCTCCAGCTCGACGGCGATCCGGACTACCAGCAACTCCTCCTCGTCGACCTGCCGCTCGCCTACGGGGACAACATCGACAACGACGAGGATGGCGCCATCGACGAGGAACTCTTCGATGGGCGCGATGACGACGGCGACTGGACCCTTTCCGACGATCGCCACGTCCAGATCGGGAGCTTCACCGAGCGTGCCACCTTCACCGGGGTCCCCGACTATGGCGACCCCCGGGTCGACGAGGACACCCGATTCTCCGCCGACCAGATCACCTTCGTCGTTCCCGCCGGGATCACCGCGCCGGACGCCCCACGCCTCCGCGTCACTTACCGGCTCGGGACCTTCGAGGGGGAGGACAACGTGCTCCTGCGCCTCGTCGAGGTCGACCCGCCGGCCAACCTCCCCCAGACGCCGATCGTCGAGCCCATCGTGTTCGACGTGGTCAGCCTCGATGTCCTCGCCTGGAACCCAAACAACAACGGGGCGAATACCCCCCTGCCCGGCCGGCCCTACTGGGACGTGGAGTGGGACGCCCGGGCGATCGAGTTTCCCGCCGTGCGGCCCGCCGACGCCCCGGTGGCAACCGTACCCCCCTTCCGCCTCCCGGCGGCGTTCCTCATCCGCGTTACCGTCAACGCCGAGCGCTTCCCCCTCGAGGAAATCCCCGGCTGGCCCCTCAACGGCGAGCCCCTGCGCACCGTCACCCTCTCGACCGTAGTCACCGTCGAGCAGACAATCCAGGATCCGGTTTACGATGCGTTCGTGAGGAACTAGGCTTTATTATCGTGATGACGTCCCGCCCTCTCCTCACCCCGTCCGGCCGCCAACGCGGCTCCGCCCTGCTCATCGTCCTGGCACTCCTGTCGGTGTTGGCGCTTCTCGCCCTGACGCTTACCTACACGAGTCGGCTCGAGGTGATCTCCTCGCGGAACTTTGCCGAAGCCTCCCAGCGCAACGAGTCCGCCCTCACCGGCATCCAGGAGGCCGCCCGGGTGGCCAACGAGAGGCTTCCGGTCGGGGCGATCAGCGACTTCTACCTGCTGTACGGCCTCGCCAATCCGGACTTCGTCAACAAGTCCGGGGCTGAAAAGGAGGCCGTCCGGGTGGCGGCCGCGGAGGCTACCCTGCCGCGACGCATCACCGCCAAGGACACGCAGATCGGCGGGGTCGACATCGGCCTGCGGACGGACACCACCCATGTGACCTTCGCCGACGCGTCGGCCCGGGTGAACATCAACACAATCGACGAGGAAGCGCTGGCGCTGTTCCTGTACGAGCTGTCGGCGAACTCCGGCGTGCCCATCGACGCGTTTCGGCTGGCGTCGGACATCGTCGAGCGGCGGCTCGGCCCCGACGGGGCCCCCGGTGTGGCCGGCGAGGACGACAACATCAACTTCCTTCAGTCCCTCGACAACGTCACCCTGACCCCCTGCCCGATTCCCGGCGGACCCTTCTCGCCGAACACCCTTGCGGGGGCCACCGATCCCACGGATCGGCTGGAAAACAGCTGCTTTGGCCTCACCGCCGAGCGCCAGGGCCTTATCGACGCGCTCCTGACCGCCGTGGACGAGCCCGAGGAATACATCGCCGACATCCGCTACGATTCCTTCGGCGACGACCGCCGGTGGTCCCGCCTCGCCGAGCTGCTGGCGCTCGACTCGATGACCCCCGAGTTCTTCGAGGTCGCCCAGAACTACCTCACAACCTTCAGCGTGACCCAACAGGTGCGCCCCAACCCGGTGGACCCCGACACGCCGCTGTCGCCGGTGGACCTCAACCGGGCCTGCTTCGACGAGATCTACGAGGCGCTCGCGCTCGAATACGGTGGCACCAAGAACGATAACCTCCTGCGCCAGTTCGCGGCAAACATCCTCGACGCGCGCGACGGCGACCGTCGCCCCACGAAGGTCCTCAACTCCGAAGGTACCGGCCGCATCCTTGGCGTCGAACGGACCCCCTATATCATGGAGGTCGACTACGACAGCCCGACCCCCGATGGCGACGGCGACGATGGCCAGTTCGTCGAGATCTACAACCCCTGGCCCGAAAGCTTCAATCTTGCCGGATGGCGCCTGCGCGTCGGGTTCACAGTCTACACGCTCGGAGGAACCCTGGGCCCCAACAGCTACCTGATCATCACCGACGACTTCGACGATTCGCTCGACGCGGACGGGTTTTCCTTCTACGATACCTACGGGTTGGTGTCCAACGGGGGAACGCGTCGGATTCTGGAGATTCCCGGCTTCGACCTGCCGAACGGCCCTGCAGGCGCCCGGGTCCAACTGATCGAACTTACCGGCGATCTGGTGGACGAGTTCCGCTACCGGGCGCAGCCAGCTCCTCTCACGAGCAGCTTCCAGCGCCGCGTGCCCTTCGTCCGCGACGTCATCCTGGCGCCGGCGACCCCCTTCACGCGGCTGCCGCTCAACGCCCCGGACCCGGAAATCCAGGACAAGATCTTCTACACGCCGCAGGACACGCCGTTCACGAGCGTCCTGGAACTGTTCGAAGTCTCGGCGGGCTTCACCGGCCCGAACGGCGAGGAACGAAACGCGGTCGCGTTCCCGCGGCTGGTCTCGCCGGCCTCCCTGAGCACCCCCGCGCGGGATCTCGCCGCGGACCCGGAGGTGATCGACGCCCGGATTGTGGACCTTTTCACAGTGGCGGTGGCGGGCCGGCCCGATTTCGTGGCCACCAAAGGCCTCGGAGCGCCGGTCTTCAAGGAGACCGCCCTCAAGGCGGACCGGGACCCCGAGGCGCTCGCCTGGTACGAGTACGCCCCACCGCCCCTCGGGTACGCCCACGGCCGGATCAACGTCAACTCGGCGGACCGGTTTGCTCTGTTCGCCGCGGGGCTGAACTTCACCCAGGCGGACCTGATCATCGAACGGCGGCGCCAGGAGGGCCTCCGGGCCCTCCAGAACTTCCCCGACGCCGACGGCATCGTCTGGGAGCGCCTGTCCTCCTTCCTCGTGGACGAGGTGATCTGGGGGCTGACGACCGAGGCAACCTGCGAGCCGCTCCAGCGCATCCGCCCGGTGTTCGACCGCATCACGGTCACCTCGCGGTCCTTTCTCCTTGAGGCCACTCCCCTCCAGACACCAGATTCTGACCCTCTGAATGAAGCCGTACCCCGTGTCAGGGCGCTCTTCGCGCTGGACCAAGCGACGCCCGACCTGGTCGCGTGGCGCTTTTTGCCATGAATTTGCCGGGAGGGAAAGTTGACGCTTCCAAGGACAACGCCCCATCCCTTAAGCGCCTGAAAACGCGACCGAAACGGACCCTCGACCGCCCCGCCCAAGGGGCCGACCCGAAAGACCCGGACCGCCCATGAAACTCCCCGCTTCCAGCCGCTCCCCGAGAAAGGGCTTCACGCTCGTTGAGCTGTTCATCGTGGGGGCGCTCATCGCGCTCTTCAGCACCCTGGCCATCTTTGGCATCCAGCAACAGTTTGATTCGAACATCCGCAAGGCGGCAATCGGCGAGGCGCGCCAGATCGGCTCCGCACTCGACTTCGCCAGCCTCGACACCTCCGTCTTTCCCCGCCTCTGCTGGCTCACGGAAAGCACCCAGGGGATGGACTTCATCAGCGCGCTGCTGGGCCAGCCCAACAGCCAGGTTCCCTTCCAGTTCCTTGACTATAACGGACGGCCCCTCGGCCCCGGCGGGGCCTCCGTCCGCACGAACTGGGACGGGCCCTACTTTGCCCTGTCCCAGTCCCGCACGGGCATTTCCCAGGGGCGCACCGGCATCGTCCGCGTGTTCCTTCCCGAGCTGAGCAGCTTCGGAGGCGGCACCCCGAACGAAGACGGCCTCCGGTGGCCGGGCGATCCCTGGAGCAACCCCTACGTCGTCTATATGCTCGACCTTGATGTTTCGAGCCCGAGCTCGGCGCGCCTGCGCTTCGTCAACGACGGTATCGTGGACGAGAACTCGGCAACCAACGGGACTATCAAGGGGTCGTACATCAATGCGGTGGTCAGCTACGGCAAGAACCTGGCGCCCGGCGGGCTGGAGGACAACCGGCCCTTTGGGGATCCGGGTTCCCCTGGCAACGTCGGCGATGGTGTCTATCGCTTCCGACTTTTCACCGGCAACCCGTCGCGGGGCGAGTTCGAGATGCTGACCGCACAGGACTTCCAGACGCGGGCCACACCGCTGGGCTCGCCGACGAATGCGGCACTGGCCAACGACCGCGCCCAGATCTGGTCGCGCGAATTCGCCGGCGATAACGGCCAGAACCTGCAGACCGGCGGCGACATTCCCCTCGGACCCGACCCCGACACCCCCACCAACGACGTTCTCCTCGGCATCGCCGATCCCGGCTCCGACGACATCGTTTTCGAGTTCTGATCATGATCCTCCGTGACCCACGCATTTCCCGGAAGCAGAAGGGCTTTACCGCCGTCGAGATCGCCATGGTGGCGTCGGTGATCGCGATCCTGGCGCTGTTGATCCTGCCGATCTTCCGCCAGCGGGCGGAGGAGGCCCGGGTGGCCGCCGTCCAGGACGAACTCCAGAGCCTTGCCAAGGCGCTCCTGCTCGTCGAGGCGGACATGCCCGCCGGCTTCGTCCCCCGGCTCAGCGATCTCGACAACCCGGAGAACACCGAGCTGTCGGACACGGACCCGATCAACACCAACGTGGATCCGCCGCGGGCCCGCTGGCGCCGGGGCCTCTCGCCGGCAGACCCCGGCTTCTTCGAGGAGATCCCCCTCGTGGAATACTTCTCCACCATCGTCCCGAACTGGCGCGGCCCCTACATCGCGGCGCCCAACACGATCCCCCTGGCCACTGTCCGCGATGGCTTCCCCCTCCTGACGGACCAGAACCAGGGCCCGATCGCCGTCTTCACTCCCGGCATCGACGCGGGCTCGGTCGATATCGACCGCTATCCCATCGACCCGTGGGGAACTCCCTACCTTCTGTTCGGCCAGGAAGAAACAATCTACAACGTGCGGACGCTCTACTCGCTGGGCCCCAACGGCGTCCCCTCCAATGACTTCTCCGGAAACCCGGCCAACTACGACCGTCGGACGGGCCTGCTCGGGACCGGCGACGACTTCGAATTCCAATTCTGAACTCCCGACGAGACCGCGCGAAAGGGCACGCCCCCGTGAAGATCACCCGCCCCACCCATTCCCGCCCCGGCCGGCGCCCGTCGGCCCTCCATGGCCAGGGCTTCTCGATCATCGAGCTGCTGGTGGCGATCATCATCATCACCATCCTGGTGACCGTGCTGATCCCCATCATCGCCAAGCGGACGGAGGAGGCGCGCCTGACCCGCGCCAACCAGGACCTTGAAAACCTGGCGGAGAACCTCGAACGGGTCGCCATCGACACGGGGTACTATATCCGCCTGTTCGCCCTGAACGACGTGCCCATCGGCGACCGGAATACGGCGACGGGCCCGGGCGTGACGCCACCGGTGGGCGAGGGCCGCGGGTTCGCCCGCGAGGGCCGCGACGCCGCCCCGCCGGACTTCGCCGACGGCCTCACGGACTACCGCCGCGGCACCCCCCTCCTCCAGGATTTCCTCCAGTTCCCGACGGACACGCCGGACAACCGCCTGTTCCTCCTTCCCGGAAACGGCGACTGGGCGCCGGTGGACCAGACGGATCTGATCGAGCGACTCGTCCAGAACGAGACCCCCTTCCCCGGCACCGCCGCCTGGAATGGCCCCTACGTCCGCTGGTCCGATGACGACAACCTTTACAACGGCGTCACCGGCCGCACCGGTGTGCCGGACGATCCCTGGGGTAACGACTACCTGCTGTTCACGCGCGAGGGCCTCGTACTCGAGCCGGACGGCGAAATCGTGGAATCGGTCTCCCCCATCACCGGCGGCGGCCTTCAGGCCGGCGGCACCTTCAACTGCCTCGTGTTCGACCGCCCGACGGTGCTCAGCCTTGGCCCCAACGGCCTTCCCGGCGACGGCATCGATCCGGACGGATTCGGCAGCGGCGACGATCTTTTCCGCCAGTTCGGTCGTTGATTCCAACCCCCTGCCCCATACTGGGCAGGTAACGAAACCCCAGGCCCTCGACCCCAGGAACCCTCGACTCCCAAAAGGACGCCAACCCGGAGGAACTCTTTCCATGAAACGGATGAACCGGATTTCCCAGCGCGCGGTTACTCTCACCGAGCTGCTCGTCGTGCTGGCCATCATCTCCCTTCTGGCCACACTCGCCGTTCCCGTGTATATCAGCCAGCTGAACCGCGCGCGGTTCTCGGTGGCCCAGGCGGAAACGCGCAACATCGCCCAGGCCCAGGAGCAGGTGGCCATCTTCCACGGCTTCTACGTGCCGATCCACATCCTCGACAACGTGCCCAACACGGACGGGGGCGTGGGTGGGTCCGCCACCAGCCGCGATGATTTCGACAACCTGACGAATGCGTCGTCGCACTTCCTGATCGACGCGGGCACACCGCTCGAGGACCAGGCGGGCGCGAGCCAGGTGGACCTCGGCAGCACGACCGACATCCGCGTCCAGCGGCTGATCGAAAACTGGCAGGGGCCGTTCCTTCAGCCCCAGCGCGTGCGGTTTGTCGGCGAGGACCCCGCCGATCCGACCCTCGGCGACCTGACGCTCGACCTCGTGGTGGATCCGTGGGGCAACCCCTACCGGTTCTACACGGACCTCGGCCTGGCGGGTGATGCGGGTCTTCCCACGGTGGCCGGCGAGGACGTCGCGCTGACTCAGGACAACCTGGCACTGCGCACCGGCGCTCCCGAGCAGGACCGCTTCGACCGGTTCGCCATCGTGTCCTACGGCCCCGACGGCGTCTCGGGCTTTGACGGCTCGAACCCCCTCAGCCAGGGCGATGATGTGGTCTACCAGTTCGTCGGCGTGTCCGGCAACGAGACCCGCTTCTCCAACTTCCCCTGATGAACCAGCGGCAATCGCTCGCGCGAGATCACGGAAGGAACGGTCAACGATCCTGATGAAACTCCCGGTGAAACATGGCGTGACGCTGCTCGAGCTGCTGGTGGTGCTCGTGGTGATCAGCCTCCTGTCGACGATCGCGGTCGGCGTCTATACGCGCGAGGTGGCACGGGCAAAATACGCCCGGGCCAATGCGGAGATCCGCACCCTCGAAGTCGCCATCGCCCAGTACGAGATCGACACCGGCCAGCTGCCCCCGTCGGGGACGGGCATCACGCTCGCCCCCGTTGGCATCGACGCCGTCGGCGTCGCGCAGGGAAGCGGCTACCTCCAGGTGGTCCTCCGCTCCTCCCTCAATGGCAACCTCAACGCCCCAATCAGCGACCGCTGGCAGGGACCCTACATCGACTGGGACTACAACCGCCTCGGCGACGCCACCGGCGTCATCACCGATAGCGACTTCGTCGGCACCCCGGGCGAGGTGAACTTCCTCGATCCCTTCGGCAACCCCTACCTGTATATACGCGCCGACGATTATCTCGCGCGCGGGGGCACCGAACTCCCCGGCACCAACGTCTTCGCCGCCACCGAGACCTGGTTCAATCCCTCCACTTTCCAGATCATCAGCTTCGGCGCCAATGGCACCACCCTCGCCGCACCGGAACGTGGGCTCGACGACGACGACATCACCAACTTCGCATCGCCCAACTTCTGATCCTTTGCCCTCCATGGGTTGGCCCTCTCCGCGCCCCGGTTCCTCCGCCGGGGCGCGGTTCTTCTTTTTCCCCGCCCGTGCCACGCCTTCCTCGTGGTGAAAGTCCTTGGGGCCGGGCACGATGCTCCGTTACTTACAGCCTCATTCCCGTTGAACCGGAGCCACCATGCGCACCGTCTTCTGCCGCGCCCTGTGGGGCATGACCGAGGGCCGCACCCTCGCCGAGAAGTTCCAACTCGTTGCCGAGGCCGGATACGATGGCGTCGAGGCTTCCATCGGTGACCTGGACCCCGCCGAGGTTACCGACCTGTGCGACCGCCACGGTCTCGTGTTCATCGCCCAGATCTTCCCGCTCAGCGCCGACGACTTCCGCAACCAGCTCCAGCAGGCGCTCGCGTTCCGCCCCCTTCGCGTCGTCTCCCAAACCGGCCGCGACAAGTGGTCCTTCGACGAGGGCTCGGCCTTCTGGCGCGAGGCTCTCGCCATCGAGGCGGACCTCGGCCACACGGTCGCCCACGAGACCCATCGCTTCCGCATGTTCTACTCCCCCTGGCAGACACGCCCCTACCTCGAGGCCTTCCCCCAACTCCGTATCGCCATGGACCTTAGCCACTGGTGCAACGTGTGTGAAACCATGCTCGAGGATGCGGAGGAGGAGGTGACGCTGGCGATCGAACGGGCAATCCACATGCACGCGCGGGTGGGCCATCGCGAGGGCCCCCAGGTCTCGGATCCCCGCACACCGGAAAACGAGCAATACCTCCTGCGCCATGCGGAGTGGTGGGACGCCCTGCGGGCCCGTCACCGGGCGGAAGGCGCGGAGCTTATGACGGTCACGCCGGAGTTCGGGCCGCCGGCCTACCTCCAGACCCTCCCCTTCACCAACCAGCCGGTGACGAGCCTCTGGGACGTCAACCTCTGGATGCGCAACTGGTTGTGCAATCGCTGGGGGATCTGAGCAACCCAGCTCTCTTCCACCTTTTCGAAGACCCTTGTTTCCGCTTTGGGTCACCCCTTGGTCAGACTTGGGCAGCCCCCTATTTTTACTTCATGGTAACAGCACCTTTGGATTGCAGACAGCGGTCCAAATGTATCGTTATGGAGGGGCGGGTCGCCATCCTGCTGCGCCTTCCCTGCTCCTGCCGACCACCGCCCGCTGCCTTCTGACTTCGTTATCTTCGCGAGGTCGTCCCATGGCCGCCAAGTCCACTTCCGACGTACTTCCCCGCATCGGGGACATCCTCGACCACCTCCAGAGCCATGTTGCTGTTCTGGACAGTGAGGGGCGGATCGTTTATGTAAACGAGGCGTGGCGGCGTTTTGGAGAAGAGAACGGCCTGACGCTGAAGGACGCAGCGGTGGGTGCCGACTATCTTGGCGCGTGCGGGGGAGGATCGCTCGGCCGGGCCATCGGCGAAGTGCTCAATGGCACCCGGCAAACCTACTTTCATACTTACCCCTGCCACTCGCCCACCACCCGCCGCTGGTACCAGATGCGTGTGTCGCGGCTGGAAATCGGGGGTGGCGTCTTCGTCGTCGTGAGCCACGACCCGGTGACGGAGATTCAGGAGCAGGCGGTGGCGACGCAGACGCAGGCGCGGGAGCTCGAGGAGCGGGTCGCCCGCCAGCAGCACCTGCTCGACCAGATGCACGACGCGATGGTGCTGACGGATCTGGATGCGTTTGTGACCGGATGGAACAAGGGGGCGGAGCGGCTGTTCGGCTACCGCTCGCAGGAAATCGTCGGCCACAGCCTGTCGGAGATCTTCGGCAACAAGAGCCCGATGTCGGTCCGCGACGAGTTGATGCGTCCGCTGCTGCGCGACGGCCAGATCGAACGCGAGCTCGTCCTGACGCGCAAGTTCGGCCAGCCGTTCTTTGCCAATGTGTCCTTCAGCCTGATCCACGACAGCCAGGGGCGGCCGGAGGGGATGCTCGGGTACATGCTGGACATCAGCCGGCGCAAGCACGCGGAGGCGGCCGTCCGCCGCAGCCACAAGATGCTCGAGATCATCCACGAGGCCCAAAGCCGCTTCATCATCGATGGCAAGCCGCACCTGCTGGTCTCGCGGCTGCTCGAATCGATCGTAGCGCTCGTGGAGGCGGAGTCGGGGGTGCTGGTGGAACTGACGGGGACGGAAGAGGAACACGCGCTGGGGCTCGAGTTTCGCGGCATGGTCTTCCCCTCGGGCGCGACGCACCTCCAGGAGTTCTACGCGGCGCGCACCGAGACGGGCATGGCGTACGACGATCTGGGCGAACTGCTGCTGTCGGCGCTCATGACCGGGCGGACGGTGACCCTCCACGGGCCGGAGGACGGGCTCCCCGGCGTGTCCTCCATCGCTCGCAACCACCCACCGGTGCGCTCGTTCCTGGGAATGCCTTTGTTCTGTGGCAAGTCGCTGATGGGAATGTTGCTGCTCTTCAACCGCGAGGAGGGCTTTACCGAATCGAGCGCGGAGTTCCTCCAGCCGGTCGCGGCGACGTGCGCCAACCTCCTCTACGCCCATCGGTTCGAGAAGCGCCAGGCGCAGACCGCGGCGATCCTCCAGGAAAGCGAAAGCCGTTTCCGTGCGGTACTGAACCACGCGCCGGTGGCCATCCTCTCGGTCGACAAGGCGGGAACGCTGACCTTCGTGAACAACTACGCGGCGGGGCTCTTCGGCTATCGGCGGGAGGATCTCGAGGGCACGGCGATGGAGCGCCTGCTGCCCGAAAGGCATCGCGTTCGCCACCGCGACCTCTTTGCGGCGTACCGGCACCAACCAACGCCGCGGGCACTCGGCGGCGGCCGCTCCCTCCCGGCCCTCCATGCAGACGGCCACGAGTTCCCCGTCCGCATCGGCCTCAATGCCGTGACCCTTCACGGCGAGGAACGCTATCTCGCGTACATTCTGCCCGCGGGGGCGGAATTCCCCCCGGCGGGCGACGAGACCAACGGGGCGGGGGGGAAAACTGATCCTTTTCCGGAGGGCCGGTCCCCTCCCGCGTTATCCGAGCACTTTCTCGTAGAGGCGTTCGTACTGGGGGACGACCCGGTCGGGGAGGAAGCGGTCGAGGATGGACTGGCGGGCACGGCGGCCCATTTCCGCGCGGCGGTCATCGTCCGAGAGGATTTCCACCGCACAGCGCACCATCGTTTCCACGTCGCCCACGTCCGCTAGGAACCCGGTCACACCATGCTCCACAAGGTCCGGAAGGGCGCCGCCGCGGCTGAGGAGCACGGCGTTTTCCGCGGCCATCGCCTCGAGCGCCGCCAGGCCAAAGCTCTCGTACTCGCTCGGGAACACCAGCAGGTCCGAGCACGAGAAAAACTGGTCGATACGGTCCTGTTTGCCGAGGAAATGGACGTCTTCGTGGACTCCGAGTTCCCGGGCGATCCGTGCGGCTAGGTCGCGGTCGGGCCCATCGCCGATCAGCAGCAACACGGCGTTGAGCTTTGCCCGGACCCCGGCGAACACCCGCACCACGTCGGCGACGCGCTTCACCGGCCGGAAGTTGGAAATGTGCATCAGGATCTTCTCGCCGTTTGGCGCGTAGTAGGATTTTCGGCATCCGGGCACGCCGCGGCGGAACTTCTCCGCGTCGACAAAGTTCGGGATGACCTCGATGCTGTTGCTGACGCCGAACTCGCGGAGCGTCTCCTCGCGCAACCACGGCGAGACGGTGGTCACCGCGTCGGACTTTTCGATGGCAAAGCGGGTGATGGGAAAGAAGGAGGGCGCCCGGCCGACCAACGTAATGTCCGTACCGTGGAGGGTGGTCACCACGCGGAAGGACTTGTGGCTGACCTCGCGGGCGACCCAGGCGCTGATCGCGTGAGGGATCGCGTAATGGGCGTGCATGATCTCGAGGTTGTAGTCGCTGGCTACCTGCACGGCGCGGCTGGCGATGGAGATGCCCCAAAGCTGCCCGGGCAACACGGGGTAGCTCATCGACTGGACTTCGTGGAAGACGATGTTGGCAGGCTCGGAGTCGAGCCGGAAGGGCATGGCGATGGAGATGAAGTGGATTTCGTGACCGCGACGGGCGAGGAAGCGGCCGAGTTCCGTGGCGACAACGCCGGATCCGCCATAGGTTGGTGCGCAAAGAACACCGATGCGCATGGGGCGTGCGCTCCACGGGGGAGGTTTCGGTCTGATCGACGGTCATGACCGCCGCCGGCCGGCGGTGGCGAAAGGAGAAAATGGTGCCAGCGGAAACCGGGTCGGTGGGCGATCTTACCCGGGGAGAGGAGGTTCCGGGAGGTCGCGACGCCAGATGACTTCCTCGCGGCGGAGGCGGGCGTTGGCCCACCGGGCGAGGACGAACAGGGCGTCGGACAGGCGGTTGAGGTAGCGGGCGGGGAGGGCACCGAGGTCCTCGCGGCGCTGTAGCGAGGCGACCTCGCGCTCGGCCCGCCGGGCCACCGTCCGCGCCACATGGAGCGCCGCCGCCGTGCGGCTTCCCCCCGGCAGAACAAAGTCCGTCAGGGGCGGGAGCGAGTCGTTGAAGGTATCGCAGACCTTCTCGAGGTAGGCGATGTCGTCCTCCCGGATGACCGGCATGGCGGGGTGCCGGTCCTCGAGGCGGGTGGCGAGATCGCCACCCAGGGTGAAGAGCTTATTGCCGAAGAACTCGAGAAGCTGGTCGAGACGGGTGGCGTCCTGGGAATCGGCGAAGGCGGCGGACTCGGCGCGGATTTCCTCCCGCGCCCACCCGAGGATCGACGTCAGCTCGTCGGTCGTGCCGTAGGCCTGAATGCGCGGGTCGTCCTTGGGCACCCGCTGGCCGCCAACGAGCCCCGTCGTCCCGTCGTCGCCGCTCCGTGTGTAGACTCTGGTAATGCGCACCGTACTAGCCTCCAGCTTGGGATCGGAGGCAGCGTTCAAGGCAGAAAGCGCGCCCGCTGGCGCAGCGATCACAAATCCTCGGGATAGAACGCCGCAAACACCGGCAAATGGTCGCTGATGGTGGCCATTTCCTCAAGGCTCAAGGGCCGGAGCACCGTCGCGCTGTCGGGCACTTGTTCGCGCCCCATTGGCTCGTTGAAGAAGATGTAGTCGAGTTGGCGCGAGGGCGACCCGCTGGCGTGGGTCAGCGCTCCTCCAACCGGCTCGAACGCATCCACCAGCGGCGGCTCCAGCTCCGCCATCGCGTTGTACTCCTCTGAATCGCGGAGGAAGTTCATGTCGCCCACGACCAGGATGTTGGCTTCCGGCGCGCACGCCATCTGCTCGGCGAAGTACTTCTTGAGGATGTCGATCTGGCGGAGGCGCCAGGTCACGTCCTCCGCGCCGCGGCCCGCCTTCAGGTGAAGGTTCGTAAGCAGAAACTGATAGTCCGGGTTCGGCTGCACGACGACCGCCGACAGCCGGTTGTTGTACAGGTTCGTGGTCTCGTCGCTCACCGAGTTGTACATCTCCACCTCGCGGAAGGACACGGTTCGCCCGAGGGGAAAGCGGCTGGCGACGGCGGTGTTCTGGTACCAGGAGATGCTCGGGAGGGAGGAGAAGTACCGATAATCGTGGTCCGGGAGGAAGTTGTCGAGGAAGTACTTGATGGCGCGGTCCCCCTCCACCTCCTGAAGGGCGAGGATGTCGGGGTCGGCCTCCCGGATGACTTCGGCGAGGAGGGCGAGGACTTCCGGGTCCTTGGTCTGTGGCAGGTCCTCGAGGGGATTGGAAATGTAGGGATCGTCGAAGGGGTCGACGAAGTGCTCGAGGTTCCAGACGAGGACGGTGAAGGGCTGTGTGGTGGGGCGGGCCGGGGTGGCCGAAACCTCCGCCGCATCGGCGACAAAGGCGGGCACCTCGCTGACGGGCGGCTCGTAGGCGAAATCCGGCTGGCGCGTGCCGCAGGCCGCGAGCACCGCTAAGCCCCCCATGGCCAACGCCTGCCCCCCGTATAACCACAGCCGCTTGCTCATGTCGGACCTCTTTCCTCAGAATTGGAACCATCCAGACTTCATGTGGCGGGAATGCCGGGCAAGGGGGAGCTGGAACCCTCCATGCGGCATTTGTGTGTCATCAGGGGGCATCCGCCAATGTATTCTCCGCCAGACGCGCCACCACCAGCCGTGTCTCCCCATAGGTCCGGTCCCGCGTCACCTCCCAACCGTCCGGAATCGTCAGCCGTTCCTCGCGGTGAACCTCGCAGACCACGGTGGCCTCCGCGGCGAGCCGTGTATAGATATCTTTACAGCCGAGGATTTCGGCACACAGCCCGGAATGGTAGGGAGGCATGAGGACGAGGAGGCCGGCGGGGCCGCCGCGGGCGGGCGCGCGCAGCCAGGCGCCGGGGCTCCGGCCCTCGACGATCGTCGTCCGGTCCTCGTAGCGCAGCTTGGCGACGTTGGCGCGCAGGGCCGCTACCGCCGCCCGCGACGCATCCACCATGGTGGCGTGGGCCGCGCCGTTGCTCAGAGTCTCGAGGGCGACCGCCCCGCTCCCGGCGAACAGATCCACCACATGGATGCCCGGCAGGCTGGGTCGAAGGACGCTGAGGAGCGCCTCCCGGAGGCGTTCGCGCAGCGGCCGGGTCTCGAGCCCTTCCGGCGTCTGCAATTTGGCGCCCCGTCGCTCGCCACTCACGATCCGCAAGCTCATTTGGCCGTCCGCTGGATCGACGGCGGGGCGTCGGTTTCCGCAACCACCGGGCATTCCACGGTACGGGCCTGATCCC
>CAYQTO010000060.1:0-19999 GCA_964420455.1 uncultured Candidatus Sumerlaeota bacterium
GTTCCCGACCACTGGTGGAGGCAGACAAGGAGCGGCCGGGGGCCCGGCACCGCCGCCGGGCCCAGCCGCGCCGGCTGCACCGACCCGTCCACCCGGCTCCTGAATTCAATCTGGCGTTCTTCCATAATGCCCTCTTTTCGTGAAAAGATCGGTGCGCGCAGACCTCCCGGAAACGCCCCCCGTTCCGGTTGACAGTCCGAAAGCGGCTTCCGCACCCTTCGCCACCCTCGGAGCCGGGGCCCCCACCCCTCTCCCTACCGCCGCCAATCGAAAAGAGTCCCCTCCCATATGGCCGACGTTCGCCCTTTCGCCGGAACCCGCTTCAACACGCGCGAAAAGCAGATCGATCTCGCCAAGGTCATCGCCCCACCCTTCGACGTTATCACCCCCGAACTCCAGAAGGACCTTCACGGGCACGACCCCCATAACATCGTCCGTCTGAGCTGTGGCTTCGAGGCGCCCGGCGACGACGAATACAACAACCGCTACCTCCGCGCCGCCGAGGCCTACCGTGAGTGGAAGCTCCAGAACCTGCTCATCGACGAGCAGCGCAAGTGCTTCTACGTCTACGAACACGAGTTCACGCTCCCTGGCAGCCGCAAGCGCTACAAACGGCGCGGCTTCTTCGGCCTCGTCAAGCTCCAGGACTACCGGAGCGGAAAAATCCGCGCCCACGAGGTCGCCGCCGAAGGCCCCAAACGCGACCGCCTGCTCCTCCTCAAGTCCAGCATGGTCAACGTCGAACCCATCTTCGCCCTCTACAAGGACGAGGACCACACCATCGACGAAATCCTCCACGGCGCCGTCGACGCCAAGCCCACCGAGGAAATCAAGGACCTCCACGGCGGCTCCCACCGCCTGTGGCTCATCCACAAGAAAGACCCCATCCTTGCCATCAACGAGGCCATGAAGGCCAAGCGCCTCTATATCGCCGACGGCACCAACCGCTACGAGACCGCCCTGTCCTATCGCGACGAAATGCGCGAGTCCACCGGCCGGCGCGATGGCCGCCAGCCCTACGACTACATCCTCATGTACCTCAACAACGCCGACGACGAGGCGATCTTCACCACCTCCATGCACCGGGTCCTCGCCCGCGACCTCGGGGCCGACGTCGACATCGACGAGGTCCTCGAGGACATCAGCGAGTTCTTCGACACCAAGGAGTTCAAGCTCGACTACAGCGACACAAAGAAGGCAGTAGAAACCGCCGAGAAGCACCTCGTGCCCAAGAAGACTGACCGCGCCCGCTTTGTCATGGCCCTGCCAGACCGCCGAGGCGTCGAACTACGGCTCAAGAAGGACGCGGACCTCGACGACATGATCGACGCCGAGTTCATGTCCGACTTCGTCAAGGCCCAGGACATCACTCTCCTCCATCGCTTCCTCATCGCCCGGGGATGGATCGGCAACCCCGAGGTCGAGGTCGACGAGGAGGACATCCTCTACTGCCGCACCGTAGAGGAAGCCCTCGACCTCGTGAAGCGGCGCAAGGGCTGCGTGGCCTTCCTCGTCAATCCCATGGACAAGACCCGGGTCCTCGAAGTGGCGGAAAACGGCGAACTCATGCCCCAGAACACCACCTACTTCTTCCCCAAGCTGATGAACGGCTTTGTGATGCGCGACCTCCAGGTGGGGTTCGGCTGACGGGCCAAAGGCCCGGCAGGGGAGGGACGAAAATTCCCTCGGGACCCTTGCCGATTTGCGTTGACCTGTGGGAGGGCGCTCCCTACGTTCCCCGGTCGCTGCCAGTGACAGCAGTTTCACTGCACCAGCACGGCGGGTTGTGGAGTCCCTCCCCACAACACGGGCCCTGAAAAGCCCACCGCACCGAGGAGCGAGTCCATCTCGCCAAGGAAGTGAGGGCGCCTTCCGGGAACCGGGCAAGCGCACGCTTGGCCGGGGCCCGCATGCGTCCCTCCCCTCCCTCCGCGAGAAAACCTCAGCATCCGCTGAACGAACCGACTGACCCCAGAGGGTGGCCGGCTACCGTGCCTCCCCGCCTCGCCACGCGAGGTTACCCCCCAAGCCCACTTGGAGCGAAAAATGGCGAAGGAACATTTCAACCGAGCGAAGCCCCACGTCAACATCGGCACCATCGGCCACATCGACCACGGCAAGACCACCCTCACCGCGGCCATCACCAAGGTGCAATCCTCCCGTGGCTTCGGTCAGGCGGTGGACTTCGATAACATCGACAAGGCCCCGGAAGAGCGCGAGCGCGGCATCACCATCAATACCGCCCACGTGGAGTACGAGACGGAAAACCGTCACTACGCCCACGTCGACTGCCCCGGCCACGCCGACTACATCAAGAATATGATCACCGGTGCCGCCCAGATGGACGGCGCCATCCTGGTCGTCGCCGGCACCGATGGCGTCATGCCCCAGACCCGCGAGCACGTCCTCCTCGCCCGCCAGGTCAACGTCCCCTCGCTCGTCGTGTTCCTCAACAAGTGCGACATGGTCGACGATGAGGAACTGCTCGAACTCGTCGAGATGGAAGTCCAGGAACTCCTTGAGAAGTACGACTTCCCGTCCGACACCCCGATCGTCCGGGGCTCCGCCCTCAAGGCCCTCGAGGGCGAGGAAAGCGACCTTGGGACTGGCTCCATCGCCAAGCTCATGGAGGCCTGCGACAGCTGGATCAAGGAGCCCGCCCGCGAGACCGAGAAGGACTTCCTCATGCCGATCGAGGACGTCTTCTCCATCTCCGGCCGCGGCACCGTCGTCACCGGCCGCGTCGAACGCGGGGTCCTCAAGAAAATGTCGGAAGTGGAAATCGTCGGCCTGCGCGACACCCAGAAGACCACCGTCACCGACATCGAAATGTTCCGCAAGCTGCTCGACGAGGCCCTCGCCGGCGACAACGTCGGCCTGCTCCTCCGCGGCACCACGAAGGACGACGTGGAGCGCGGCATGGTCATCGCCAAGACCGGGACGATCAAGCCCCACACCAAGTTCAAGGCCACCGTCTACGTCCTCACCAAGGAGGAAGGCGGGCGCCACACGCCGTTCTTCAAGGGCTACAAGCCCCAGTTCTACTTCCGCACCACGGACGTCACCGGGGCCGTGCACCTGCCCGAAGGCGTTGAGATGGTGATGCCAGGCGACAACATCGAGATCGTCGGCGAACTGATGAAGCCGATCGCCCTCGAAAAGGAGCTGCGCTTCGCCATTCGCGAGGGCGGCCGCACTGTCGGCGCCGGCGTCGTGTCGGAAGTCATCGAGTAAAGACGAGTGGTAACCGGGGCGGGAAGGGCGGCCGCAAGGCCCCTCCCGCCCGCTTCTTCGGCCCCGAATCCTCCCGGGAAGGAAACGCCTCACCGATCATGGCCAACCAGGTAATTCGCATCAACTTGTGGTCCTTCGACAGCCGGCTCCTCGACAGCTCGGTGCTGTCGATCGTCGAGACCGCCCGCAACTCGGGCTCGACCCTCGCCGGGCCGATCCCCCTTCCCACGCGGATTCGAAAGTTCACGGTGAACCGCTCGCCCAACGGCGACAAGAAGTCCCGCGAACAATTCGAGATGCGCCAGCACAAGCGTCTCATCGACCTGATCGACCCGCCGCAGAAGACCCTCGACGAACTGCAGAACCTCGACCTGCCGGCCGGCGTGTACGTGGAAATCAAGCTGCGGTCCTGACCCGCCCGGCGCACACTCCGCCCACGGCAACGAACCAACGGAGGTTCCGGACACCATGCCACTTGGACTTTTGGGCAAAAAACTCGGGATGACCCAACTCTTCGACGAGAAGGGCACAGTCATCCCCGTGACGGTGATCCTGGCGGGGCCCTGCCCCGTCGTCCAGAAACGCACCGTCGAAACCGACGGGTATGATGCGGTCCAGCTCGGCTTTGATCCCAAGCCCGAGCGCAAAGTCATCAAGCCCGAAGCGGGTCACTACAGGAAGTCCGGCGCCTCGCCCATGCGGATGCTCCGCGAGTTCCGTGGCGCCGAAACCGCCGGCATCGAGCTCGGCGAGACCCTCTCGGTGGAAATCTTCGAAATCGGCGAGAAGGTCGACGTCGTGGGCACAACCAAGGGTCGCGGCTTCGCCGGCACCCTCAAGCGCTTCAATGGCACCCCGGGGCCGAACTCCCACGGCTCCATGTATCACCGCCGTCCCGGATCCATGGGCGGCAGCTCCGACCCCTCGCGCACCTTTAAGGGCAAGAAGCTCCCGGGCCATTACGGCCACGCCCGCCAGACCGCCCGCAACCTCCAGGTCATCCGCACCGACTCCGAGCGGAACCTCATCCTTGTGAAGGGATCGATCCCGGGGCCCACCGGCGCCTACGTGATGATCCGGAAAATGAAGGCCAAGGCGAAGGCCGCCTCCTGAGCCGGCCACCCGCCCGACTGAGAACGACCCGACCACGGCAGAGAGAACGAACCATGGCAGAAGCGCAGCTCTACAAGTCCAACGGCGAGGAGGCCGGCCCCATCGACGTCGCCGCGTCGCTCTTCAAGGCCGAGGTGACCGACAAGCGCCGCACGGTCGTCCGCGAGGTCTACAACGCCTACCGGACCAACCAGCGCCAGGGCACCCACGCAACGAAGACCCGCGGGCTCGTGAGCGGCGGCGGTCGCAAGCCCTGGAAGCAGAAGGGCACCGGTCGGGCCCGTCAGGGCTCCATTCGTGCCCCCCAATGGCGCGGCGGCGCCATCGTCCATGGGCCCCTGCCCAAGGAATACCGCGAGAAGGTCAACCGCCGGAAGCGCCAGATCGCCTTCCGGACGGTCCTCGCCTCGAAGTTCGACGCCAACGTCATCCGCTTTGTGGAGACGATCGACCTGGAGGGGCCTAAAACCCGCCACGTGGTCGCCCTTCGCGAGTCCCTGAAGGCCACCGGCAAGACCCTGATCGTAACCGCCGGCAAGGACGAGGCGCTCGCCCGCGCGGCCCGCAACCTCGAGTCCTCCGCCACCCATCCCACTCGCGTGCGCCCGGTGGTCTCCATCAGCATCGCCGACCTCCTCCACGCCGACACCCTGATCCTAACGGTCGAGGCGCTTCGCGCCCTCGAGGAGCGGCTCGCATGATCCAGAAAAGCCCCTACCAGATTCTCATCCGCCCGATCATCACCGAAAAGGCGCTGCGCTCCAGCAACGAGGACGAGGCCCAGTACACCTTCCAGGTGGCCCTCGACTCGAACAAGCGGGAGGTCCGCTGGGCCGTGGAAGCCGCTTACGGCGTCAAGGTGGAGAACGTCCAGACCCTTCGCGTGAAGGGCAAGAACCGCTACTCGCGCACGCGCGGCAACCGCGTGGGCAAGCGACCTGACTTCAAGAAGGCCATCGTGACGCTCGCCGCCGGCCAGCAGATCGAGCTCATGTAAGGACCACTGGAGACCGCCACCGATGCCCATCAAGAAATTCAATCCCTACACGCCGGTCCGCCGGACGCTGACGGTGCTCGACTTCTCGGAGATTACCGCACGCCGGCCGGAGAAGTCGCTCACCCAGCGGCTGCCCTACCACGCGGGCCACAACAACCTCGGCCGGGTCACCAGCCGCTTTCGTGGCGGGCGCCACAAGCGCCTCTACCGCCTCATTGACTTCAAGCGGCTCAAGGACGGCATCCCCGCCCGCGTGGCCACCATCGAGTACGACCCCAACCGTTCGGCCAACATCGCGCTCCTGAACTACGCCGACGGCGAGAAGCGCTACATGATCGCGCCGAAGGGGTTGAAGGTCGGGCAGACGGTGATGAACGGCGAGAAGGCGGAGATCCGCGTCGGCAACTGCCTGCCGCTCAAGAATATCCCCGTGGGAACGACCGTGCACTGCGTGGAGTTCAAGCCGGGCCGTGGCGCGCAGCTGGCGCGTTCCGCCGGCAGCAGCGTGATGCTCCTTGCCCGCGAGGGCCGCATGGCGACGCTGCGCCTCCCCTCCGGCGAGATGCGCCTCGTCCCCTCGGCCTGCCGCGCGGTCATTGGCGAGGTCGGCAACGCGGACCACGAACTGGTCCACATCGGCAAGGCGGGCCGCTCGCGGTGGCTCGGCCGTCGCCCCCACAACCGCGGCGTCAGCATGAACCCGGTGGACCACCCGATGGGTGGCGGCGAGGGCCGCACCTCCGGCGGGCGCCACCCCTGCACTCCCTGGGGCAAGCCCACCAAGGGGCTCGTGACCCGCAAGCGCAAGAAGGCCAGCACCAAGCTCATCCTCAAGCGGCGAAACCGCTAGACCGGAAAGAACTCAGGAGAGGACCCACCCCGATGCCCCGTTCCCTGCGCAAGCCCCCCTTCATCGACCACGCGTTGCTCGAGAAGGTGGAAGCCATGAACGCCAAGAATGAAAAGAAGGTGATCCGCACCTGGTCGCGGCGCTCCATGATCATCCCCGAGATGGTCGGCCACACGATCGCGGTTCACAACGGCAAGAGCTTCATCCCCACGTTCATCACGGAGAACATGGTGGGCCACAAGCTGGGCGAGTTCGCCCCTACCCGAAACTTCAGGTCGCACGGCGGCAAGACGGTGAAGGCGACCCGCTAAGGGCGCCCCTCAAGGCAACGATTCCAGGAGACGAGGCCGATGGCAGCAGGGCTGATGAAACGACAGGAGACAGCGCGGGGGCATCGCATCCTCGGCAAGGCGATCCAGCGTTATGTGCGGTGTGCCCCACGCAAGGTGCGTCTCGTGGCGGACCTGATCCGTGGCAAGTCGGCGGGCGAAGCGCTCGAGATTCTGGCCTTCACCCAGCGCCCCTCCGCGGTGCCTTTCGTGACCAATGCCCTCAAGGCCGCGATCGCCAGCGCGTCGGAGGTGCACCCCCAGCCGGAAAACCTCGTCATCGAGGAAATCATCATCGACGAAGCGCCGATGATCAAACGGATCCGTCCGGCCTCCATGGGGCGCGCCGTGCGCGTCCGCAAACGCAACAGCCACATCTACGTCGCCCTCGCCGACAGCTAAGCCGCGCGAGAACCCCCGATCGATTTCACGAGGAGAAGCACTCTTGGGTCAGAAAGTTCATCCCTACGGCCTGCGGCTCGGCATCATCAAGGACTGGCAGACGCGGAGCTACTCGCCCCGGAACTACCGCGAGCTGCTCCACGAGGACCTCGCCATCCGCAAGCTGATCAAGTCCCGCTTTGGCCATGCGGGGGTGGCCAAGGTGGAGATCGAGCGGGCGACCAAGCGGGCGAAGGTCACGATCCACACCTCGCGGCCGGGCATCGTCATCGGCAAGAAGGGCGAGTCCATCGAGTCCCTCCGCAAGGACCTGGAGGCGATGACGGAGAAGCAGATCGTCATCAACATCGAGGAGATCAAGCGGCCGGACATGAACGCGCAGCTTGTGGCGGAGAACGTGGCGGGCCAGCTGCTGCGGCGAATCGGCTTTCGCCGCGCGATGAAGAAGACGGTCCAGAGCAGCATGAAGGCCGGGGCCCTGGGTGTGCGCATCCAGTGCGCCGGGCGCCTCGGCGGCGCCGAGATGGGCCGCCTCGAGTGGTACCGCGAAGGGCGCGTGCCGCTTCACACGCTGCGCGCCGACATCGACTACGGCTTTGCCGAATCCAAGACGAAGTACGGCATCCTCGGCGTGAAGGCGTGGGTCTTCCGCGGCGAGGTGTTCGAGCAGCGCACCCGCCCGGTGCACAAGGAAAGCTAATCCCGAGGCCCCCAGACCAGCCAAGGACGACCTGAAGAATGCTTCTCCCGAAGAGAACCAAATACCGCAAGGTGCAGAAGGGCAAGCGGCGCGGCAAGGCGTACCGCGGGTCCGAAATCTCCTTCGGCACCTATGCCATCAAGGCCCTCGAGTGCGGATGGATCACCAACCGCCAGATCGAGGCGGCCCGCGTGGCCATCACCCGCACGGTGCGCCGCGGCGGCAAGCTGTGGATTCGCATCTTCCCGGACAAGCCGCTGACGGTGAAGCCGGCGGAGACCCGCATGGGCAAGGGCAAGGGCAACCCGGAGCACTGGGTGGCGGTCATCAAGCCGGGCCGCATCCTCTTCGAGCTCGAGGGCGTTCCCGAGGATACCGCCCGCCGCGCCATCACCCGCGCCATCCACAAGCTTCCCCTCAAGGCGAAGTTCGTGATGCGTGAACAGACCGGCGGAGAGGAGACCGCGTAACCATGCCCCTCGAAGCGACGAAGCTCCGCGAGCTGGAGATCAACGAACTGGAACTGCGGGCGGCCGAGCTCCAGAAGGAGATGTTCGACCTCCGCCAGCGCCTGACGACGAAGGAAGAGCCCAACACGGCCAAGCTGAAGGACAACCGGCGCGACTACGCGCGCATCCTGACGGTGCTGCGGGAGAAGCAACTCGCGGCCCGCGCCGCCTCCTAAAACCCCGGGAGCCCCCGCGCCCCGATCCCCATCGCCCCAAGACGAGGAGTTGGCCCCCATGGCCGAAGCAACAGCGGAAAAGACGGACAACGCCCCGATCAAGCCCCACCCGCGCAAGCGCACCGGCATGGTCGTCAGCGACAAGATGGAGAAGACCCGCGTCGTGGTCGTGGACCGCCTCGTGAAACATCCCCTCTACAAGAAGTACATCCGTCGCCGCAAGAAACTGTACGTGCACGACGAGCACAACCAGGCGAACGCCGGCGACAAGGTGGAAGTGGTGGAGATGACCCGCCCGCTGAGCCGCCTCAAGCGCTGGCGCCTCGTCCGCATCGTCGAACGCGCCAAGTAACCCCAGCCCCAAGGACCCCGCTCCTCTTTTTCGAGAGAAGGTAACGAGAGATGATCCAGGAATACACCGTCCTCAACGTGGCAGACAACAGCGGCGCCAAGCGTGTCCGCTGCTTCAAGGTGCTCGGCGGCTCCCGGCGGCGCTATGCGTCCATCGGCGACGTCATCGTGTGCTCCGTCCGCGACGCCGATCCCCACGGCAATGTCAAGAAGGGCACCGTGGTGAAGGCGGTGATCGTCCGCACCCGCAAGGAGGTCCGTCGCGAGGACGGCAGCTACATCCGCTTCGACGACAACGCGGCGGTGCTGATCAACAACCAGAACGAGCCGGTGGGGACGCGTATCTTCGGCGCGGTGGGCCGCGAACTGCGCGCCCGCCGCTTCATGAAGATCATCTCCCTCGCCCCCGAAGTGATCTGAAAAGGGAACCGCAACGATGGCGAAGACGAGCAACCAGACGAGCAAGCAGAAGGCCCCGAAGCTCAAGCTCCGGCGCGACGACCTCGTGGAGGTGATCGCGGGGAACGACCGGGGCAAGCGCGGCAAGATCCTCTTCGTCGACCGGGTCCGCCACCGGGTGATCGTCGAGGGGGTGAACCTCCGCAAGCATCACGAGAAGGTCCGCCAGACGAAGGCAGGCCAGTCCGGCGGCATCGAGGAACGGGAAGTGGCGATCGACGTGAGCAACGTGATGATCGTGGACCCTCAGACCGGCAAACCCGCGCGCGTGGGCATCAAGACGAAGGAAGACGGCACGCGCGTGCGCATCACCAAGGGACGCAACGCCTCGGGAAGCGAGCTCGACGGCTGAACGCCGCGGGCCCGATACCTCGGGAGCCTGAGCCTGGAGCACCATGGCCATGAGTGAAGCACAGACGAACGGCAACGGCGCGGCGGCGGTGGAATACACCCCCCGCCTGCTCACGAAGTATCGTGAGGAGGTCGCCCCTGCCCTTCGCGAGAAGTTCCAGTACAGCAACGTGATGGAGATTCCCCGTCTCCAGAAGATCACGGTGAACATGGGGGTGGGCGAGGCGGCCCGCGACGCGAAGGAGCTGGAGCTGGCGGCGGCGGAGCTCGCGCTCATCGCTGGCCAGCGGCCCAAGCGCACCCGCGCCCGCGTGTCCGTCTCCCAGTTCAAGATCCGCGAAGGCATGCCCGTCGGCTGCTTCGTCACGCTCCGCCGCGAGCGCATGTGGGAGTTCATGGAACGCCTGGTCCACATCGCGCTCCCGCGCGTGCGCGACTTCCGCGGCATTCCCGGCCGCAGCTTCGATGGCCGTGGCAACTACTCCATGGGCGTGCGCGAGCACCTCATCTTCGTCGAGCTTGACTACTCGAAGATTTCCACCAACCGCGGCATGAACATCACGTTTGTCACGACCGCGAAAACCGATGCCGAGGCGAAGGAAATGCTCCGCCTCCTCGGCATGCCATTCCGCAACTAGGACGGAGGTCCGCAGACACGATGCATTCCGATCCCATCGGCGACATGCTCACGCGCATCCGCAACGCCAACACGGCGGGGCTCGACCACGTGGACGTCCCGAACTCGAAGGCCAAGGTGGCCATCGCCCGCATCCTCAAGGACGAGGGCTTCATCAAGTACTACAAGGTCATGCGGAACACCAAGCAGGGCTCGATCCGCGTGTTCCTCAAGTACGGTCCCAACAAGGAGCGGACGATCACCGGCATGGCCCGCGTCAGCAAGCCGAGCCTCCGCCTCTACATGAAGTCCGAGGAGATTCCCCACGTCCGCGGGGGCCTCGGCATCACCATCATTTCGACTTCCCAGGGAATCCTGACGGGGCGCGAGTGCCGCCAGCGCCACATCGGCGGCGAAGTGCTCGCCACCGTCTGGTAAGGAACGCCGAAAGGCCCCACCCCCAGCAACCGCCACAACCCGACGTCCATCGCCAGCCGGAGGCACATGCCGTGAGCCGTATTGGAAAACTCCCGATCCCGATTCCCTCGAACGTCACCGTGACGCTCAAGAACGAGGCTGTTTCCGTCAAGGGACCGAAGGGTGAACTGACCGTCTGCCATTTCGAGCGCGTGAAGGTGACCCAGCAGGAGGGCAAGCTGCACGTGGAGCGGCCGGAAGACGACCGCCAGAGCCGAATGTACCACGGCCTTTACCAGCGGCTGATCGGCAACTGCGTCACCGGCGTGTCGGAGGGCTTCAGGAAGGAACTGGAGATCTCCGGCGTCGGTTACCGCGCCGCCCTCCAGGGCAAGGACCTGAGCCTTTCCCTCGGCTACTCGCACCCGCTCGTGATCACGCCCCCCTCGGGCATCAGCTTTCAGGTGCCCAAGCCGACGACGATCATCATCGAGGGGATCGACAAGCAGGCGGTCGGCCAGGTGGCGGCAAACATCCGGCGCCTGCGCCCCGTGGAACCCTACAAGCTCAAGGGCGTGAAGTATGTCGGCGAGCAGGTGACGAAGAAGGCCGGCAAGTCCGCCAAGAAGTAACCGAGACCCCTATTCCAGCCCGGGACGGCTACACAGGCGTCGTCCCCCACAAAGGCGAGGTAGCACGCAAGATGAAGCTTACACCCGAAGCACGGCTGAAACGGCGCCATCGGCGCGTCCGCAAGAAGGTCAGCGGAACGACGGAGCGCCCCCGGCTCTTTGTCCGCCGCTCCCTGAAGAACATCTACGCCCAGGTGGTCGACGACACTCCGGCGGTGGGTGCGCGCACCATCGCGAGCTTCAGCACGTTCAAGAAGACCGAGGCCGGCAAGCACCACCGCAACATTGCGAACGCGGCGGATCTCGGAAAGGCGATCGCCGAGGACCTGAAGAACCGCGGCATCGAGACAGTTGTTTTCGACCGCGGAGGCTACCGCTATCACGGGGTGGTCAAGGCCGTCTGCGAGGCTGTCCGCGAAAACGGCATCAAGGTCTGACCGACCCTCCGCAACCGCCCCGCCACCCCCACCCCTCAGGAAAAGGACGCAGACGTTGAGCGACGACATCGAATACACGGAAGACGCCGGAGACGAGCTGGAGACCAGCGCCGGCGTGGAGACTGCGGAGGGCGGCGATCCCGTCGATCCCTTGGAGGCCCTCGTGCCGGCGGTTCATAACCATACGGCGGCCATCGACCCTTCCTCGCTCGACCTGAACGAGGAGGTGGTGTCGCTGAACCGCGTGGCCAAGGTGGTCAAGGGCGGCCGGCGCTTCAGCTTTGCTGCGCTCGTGGTTGTCGGCGACGGCAAGGGTCATGTGGGTGTGGGCTTCGGCAAGGCGAACGAGGTTCCCGACTCGATCCAGAAGGGTGTGGAGGCGGCAAAGAAGGCCCTGATCCGGGTGCCGCTGGTGGGCCGCACGATTCCCTTCGAGGTGATCGGCGAGTTCGGTGCGGGCCGCGTGATGCTCAAGCCCGCGTCCGAAGGTACCGGCCTCATTGCGGGCCCCGCCGCTCGCGCGGTGCTGATCAATGCCGGCGTGCAGGATGTCCTCACAAAGGTGCTCGGTAGCCAGAACCAACTGAACGTGGTCCGGGCGACATTTCAGGGCCTCCAGCGGCTCGAAATTGCGGAGCAGGTGGCGTTGCGCCGCGGCAAGACGCTCGACGAGATGTTCGGCCGCAAGACGGCGGAGCGCTACCGCTCGGGCCGGGACGAGGCGCTGTCGGGCTTCCATGCCGCCCGCATGCAGGAGCGCGACCGTCACGACAAGGCGCGACTCGGCACTTACAGCGCCGGTGGCCGCCGCGACGACGACGAGAACAAGAAAGACTAACGATCCAACCGGCGCCCCGGTTGTTCAAGGAGTTCAGGGCCGATGAAGAAACTTCGGGTGACGTGGAAGAAAAGCACCATCGGGGCGATTGAGCCCCACCGGCGAACGATCGCCGCGCTGGGCCTTCGCCGTCTCCACCAGACGGTGGAAAAGGACGACACGCCAGCAATCCGGGGCATGATTGCCTCGGTGTCCTATCTTGTGGAAGTAGAGGAAGTCTCCGCATGAAAGCACATGAACTGCCCCGCGACCCGGGCCGCCAGCAGAAGCGCAAGCGCCTCGGCCGTGGTCACGGCACCGGCCATGGCAAGACCGCCGGCAAGGGACACAAGGGCCACAAGGCCCGTTCCGGCGGCGGAAAACGAAGCCCCTTTGAGGGCGGCCAGATTCCCCTCGTGCGGCGGCTCCCCAAGGGCGGGTTCAAGAATCCCGGCCGGGTCGAGTACGAGGTCGTGAACCTGAGCTCCCTCGAGAAGAAGTTCGAGGCCGGCGCGACCGTGGATCTGGAAGCGCTGCGGGGCGTGCGGCTCGCCGCCGGCAACATGCCGGTCAAGCTGCTTGCCAATGGCGAGCTGACGAAAGCCTTGACCGTCAGGCTCGACAAGGCCAGCCAAACGGCGGTTGCCAAGGTCGAAAAGGCCGGGGGATCCTTCGAATCCACGGCAGGCATGGCCCGCAAGGGAACCGACGAGCCGGAAGCCGAAGCATGATGTGACCTGGGCGCCCGATGGGGCGCCCTCGCTGCCTTGCCCGGCCGGCCCCGCCAACCAGGAGCGCTTCAACCCAACCGATGTTTTCCAAAATCCGCGATATCTTTGCCTCCAAGGCCCTCCGCGAACGCGTCCTCTTCACGCTCGGCATGATTGCCATCTACCGCGTGGGGTCCTTCATCCCCTGCCCGTTCATCAGCGTGGAGTACATGGAGGATGCCTTCGGCGGGGGAGGCCTCGGTGGCGGGCTCTTTGGCGTGGCCGACATGTTCACCGGCGGCGCCTTCTCCAACCTGACGCTCTTCTCCCTCGGCATCATGCCGTATATCTCGGCGTCGATTATCTTCCAGATGCTGGCGCTCGTGATTCCCCAGCTGGAGAAGATCCGCAAGGAAGGCGAGTCGGGCCAGCGCAAGATCACCCAGTGGACCCGTTACGCCACGGTGGCTCTCGCCGCGATCCAGGGCCTCGGCCTCGGGGCCTATGTGCTCAGCCTCGAGCAGTCGGAGGGCACCCGCGTCATCGCCTCGACAATGGCGAACAACCAGACGCTGTTCCTCTTCCTCATGGCGCTTTCCGTCACCGCCGGCACGACCTTCCTCATGTGGCTGGGCGAGAAGATCACGGAGCACGGCGTGGGTAACGGCATCTCGCTGCTCATTGCGCTCGGCATCATGGCGGGCTATCCGGCGGCGGTTCGGACGAGCTTTCGCGCGGTGGAGCTCGAGTCGATCGCACCGATCTGGCTGCTGATCGTCGGGGCCCTTTGCATCGGCGCGACGATCCTGATCGTGCTGATTCAGGAGGGGGCGCGCAAGATTCCGATCCAGCACGCCAAGCAGATGGTGGGGCGCAAAATGTCCGCCTCGCAGACCAACTACCTTCCGCTGAAGGTCAACACGGCGGGCGTCATGCCGGTGATTTTCTCTTCGGCGATTCTGACTCTTCCCGCGACCATCTTTGGCTGGGTGGGGGCGACGCCAACCGGAGCGGGCTTCCTCGGCGAACTGTTCGCCATGACTTCCTCCTACAACCTGTACAACGCCTTCGGGGTCGAGAAGGAGTCGATCTTCCTCCTTCTCCGGGCGATGAACCTTTACACGTTCCTCTTCGTCGTGCTCACCGCCTTCTTCTGCTTCTTCTACACCTCGGTGGTCTTCAATCCCCAGGACGTGGCCGACAACCTGCGGCGCATGGGGGCGTTCGTGCCGGGGTACCGCCCTGGCAAGCAAACGGCGGAATACATCGACCGGGTGATGTCGCGCATTACGCTCGTCGGGGCGGTCTTCCTTTGCAGCGTGGCGGTCTTCCCCCAGCTGCTGTTCGTGAGCTTCGACATTCCCTATCAGCTGGCGGATTTCGCCGGCGGGACCGGCCTGATCATCGTGGTGGCGGTGGTGCTGGACACGATGAAGCAGGTCGAGTCGCGCATGATGATGAGTCATTATGAAGGATTCAAGTCCCGCCGCCGCTCGGGCGGGGCGCGACGCTGGGCCAAACAACAGCAATGACTCCGGTGCCACCCGGTGACCACCCGGGGAGCAAGGACCCTTGAACCTGATTCTCTTCGGGCCCCCGGGCTCGGGAAAAGGAACCCAGTCAGAGCTGATTTGCCAGCACTTCGGCCTGACGCACATTTCGACCGGCGATGCCCTCCGGGGCGCCATCCGGCAAGGCACGCCGATTGGCAGGAAAGCCCAGGAGGTGATCGAACGCGGTGACCTTGTGGGCGATGAAGTGGTGACCGAGTTGCTCCGCGAGATCATCGGCGAGAAGCGGGCAGGTACCGACAGCTTTCTCTTCGACGGCTATCCGCGAACCCTGAACCAGGTTCATTTGTTGAACGGTCTGCTGGAAGAATTTCGCCTCCCCGAACCCTCGGTCATCAATCTGGTGGTGCCGGAGGAGGCGCTGATGCTGCGGCTGACAGGCCGTCGCATCTGCTCCGTGTGCCGGGCGACCTTCAACATTCACTTCAAGCCGACGCGCCAGGCGGGCGTCTGCGATGTCTGTTCCGGGCCGCTGACCAAGCGCGTGGACGACAGTCCGGAGACAACGCGGGAACGGCTTCGGGTGTACCATGAGCAAAGCGCCCCCGTCCTGGAGGAGTATCAGGAGCACGGCAAGCTGCACAACATCGACGCGTCGGGATCGGCCGAGGAGGTCTTCGAGAAGATCACCCGGGTTCTGGAGATGAGCTACTAGGCGCGACGGAGAATGATGATTTTTGGCCACAAGGAAGAGCGCGGGCGGCAGATTTACCGCAAGAGCGAGGCGGAGATCGCGATCATGCGGCGGGCGGGGCACCTCCTGCGACGGATCCTGCGCGAGGTGGCCGATACCGCCGAGGAAGGCATGACGACGCTGGAGCTCGACAAGCTGGCCTACAGCCGCATCCGCGAGGCGAAGGCAATCCCGGGATTCCTCGGCCTGTACGACTTCCCCAACACGTTGTGCATCTCCATCAACGAGGAGATTGTGCACGGGATTCCGGGAAGGCGGAAGTTGCGGGAAGGGGACCTGGTCTCGATCGATTGCGGGTTGATTCTCGAGGATTACTTTGCGGACACCGCGTATACGGTGGGGATCGGTCGGTTGGAGCCGCGGAACGAGGCGTTGCTGGCGGCGACGCGCCGGGCGCTGGAGGCGGGTGTGGCGGCAGGAGCGGTGGGAGGGCGCGTGGGCGACATCGGCGCGGCCGTGGAGAAAGTGGTCCGCGAGGCGGGCTTCCACTGCATCGAGAATTACGCGGGACACGGCATCGGCCGTCACCTGCACGAGGAACCGCAGGTGTACAACACCTCGCAGGAACGCGGAAAGCGGATCCGCAGCGGCTTTACCCTGGCGATCGAGCCCATGGTCGCCGTGGGAACCGGGAGGACCCGGGAGTTGGAGGACGGTTGGACGGTGGTGACGGCAGATGGTTCGTGTGCGGCGCATTTCGAGCATACGGTGGCGATCACCGACGAGGGGGTCGAGGTGCTGACGCTCGACCCGGAAGAGCAGGAGAAACTTGAAGCCACTCCGAATGCGGCCCATGGTTGAGCGAATTGGCCTTGACCAGCCCGGCTGCAAACGAAGACACTCAGAAATTGCGGTCTGACTGAGCCGCGCGCAGACACAAGTCACGTCCCACGAGGTATATGGCGAAAGAAAAAGGAATCGAAGTCGAAGGCGTCGTCACCGAGAAGTTGCCGAACGCCGTCTTTCGCGTCGAACTGCAGAACGGCATGGAAGTGATGGCCCATATTTCCGGCAAAATGCGGATGCACTTCATCCGAATCCTGCCGGGCGACAAGGTTACGGTGGAACTTTCACCCTATGACCTGACAAAGGGCCGGATCACCTACCGAAACAAGAACTGAAACCCTCCGGCGGCCGGAATGCCGGATCATTGATCACGCTGGCAGCCCCCGGCCCCGTCGTGGGGCCAACCACGACCTGAATGAGGAGACCAGGCGACCCATGAAAGTTCGCGCCTCCGTCAAGAAAATCTGCAGCAAGTGCCGCGTTATCCGCCGCCGTGGCGTCATCCGGGTCATCTGCTCGAACCCGCGCCACAAGCAGCGCCAAGGCTAATTCCCCAAGGACGACCCCTCCCCATGGCCCGTATTGCCGGTGTTGACCTCCCCCGCGAAAAGCAAATCGCCTTCGCCCTCCCGTATATCTACGGCATTGGCCCGGCCAGCGCCCGGATCATCCTGACGGAGGCGGGGGTGCCCTTTGACAAGCGCACCAAGGACCTGACCGACGACGAGGTGACGCGGATTTCCCGCATCATCGCCGGCAAGTACACGGTGGAGGGCGACCTGCGACGGGAAGTCCAGCAGAACATCAAGAGGTTGATGGATATCGGCTGCTATCGCGGCATCCGCCACCGCCGTGGTCTCCCCGTCCACGGCCAGCGCACCCGTACCAACGCCCGCATGCGCAAGGGCGCCAAGAAGACCGTCGGCGCGAAGAAGAAGTAATCGCCCCCCTGGCACCCTCACGCCGACCCGACCCAAGGAGATTTCTGCCGGATGGCCAAGAAGACGACCAAGACGACAACCCGCAAGAAGGTGAAAAAGAACATCGCCCATGCGGTGGTGCACGTCCATTCGACGTTTAACAACACGATCGTGACCTTCACGGATCGTGCGGGAAACACGATCAGCTGGGCTTCGGCGGGCGCGGCGGGCTTCAAGGGCTCGCGCAAGTCGACACCGTTTGCGGCGGGCCAGGCGGCGGAGCGGGCCGCCCGCGCCGCGCAGGACCACGGCGTGAGCTCGGTCGACGTCCAGATCAAGGGTCCCGGCCCCGGCCGGGAAAGTGCCGTCCGCTCGCTCCAGGGCGCCGGACTCAAGATCGTCACCATTCGCGATGTCACTCCGCTGCCCCACAACGGCGTCCGCCCCCCGAAGCGCCGCCGCGTCTAGCACCCCCCCCACGGATCACACACGAGGAGACTCAAACCCAGTGGCACGTTATATTGGTCCCGTCAGCCGGCTCGAACGCCGCCTCGGCAAGAAGCTTCACCTCAAGGGCGAGCGCGAGGTGAATGGCAAGTCTGCCCTCGAGCGGCGCAACTACCCCCCGGGCCAGCACGGGCAAACCCGCTCGAAACCGTCAACCTACGCGCTCCAGCTGCGGGAAAAGCAGACGCTGAAGATCATCTACGGCGTCCTGGAGCGCCAGTTCCGCCGCTATTTTGCGACCGCCGCCCGGTATCGGGGAGTGACGGGCACCGTGCTGCTTCAGCTTCTCGAGTCCCGCCTCGACAACGTGGTCTATCGCGCCGGCTTTGCGAGCACCCGCCGGCAGGCCCGGCAACTCGTCGGCCACAAGCACATTCTCGTCAATGGCGAGAAGGTCAGCATTCCGTCCTACCGGGTGAAGCCGGGGGACAAGGTTTCGCTGACGGAGAAGGGCAGGGCGCTGAAGCCGGTTCGTGAGGCGCTCGAACTGCTCGAGCGTCGCGGCGGCCGCAAGGGCTTCATCGAGTACGACGAGGAGTCGATGAGCGCGACCTTCGTGAACGTGCCGGCGCGAGAGGACCTCGACGACATCGATGTCCGCGAGCAGCTGGTGGTCGAGCTTTACTCGCGCTAATCCGACGCCCCTCCCAAGCACTGATCCCGGACGGCCTTCTGGCCCATTGCCTGCCCGTCCTCACCATGAAGCACCCAAACGCGACGCCTCGACAAGGAGCCCCGCCCCTTTATGGAACTTGAGCTTAAGCCGCTGATCCGCCCCAGCCGCCTCGTGCCCGATACGGTCACCCTCACCGACTCGTTTGGGCGCTTCTATGCGGAACCGTTCGAACGGGGCTTTGGCGCCACGATCGGCAACTCGCTGCGTCGCATCCTCCTTTCCTCCGTTCAGGGCGCCGCCGCCACGAGCGTCCGCTTCGAGGGCATCCGCCACGAATTCAGCGGCATCCCCGGCGCCAGCGAGGACGTCAACGACGTCATCCTGAACCTCAAACAAACGGTCTTCAAGATGGAGGGGGTCCACGGCAAGGCGACCGCTTTCCTCGACAAAAAGGGGCCGGGCGATGTGACCGCCGCGGACTTCGAACTCCCGGAACACGTCCAGATTCTCAACCCCGAGCAAAAGCTGGCGACCCTCACCGAGGGGGGCCACCTCCGCATGGAGGTTCTCATCGCCCAAGGTCGCGGATACGCCCCCGCCGTCTATGGCCCCATGGAGGACGAGGACGACATCGGCATCATTCCGATCGATGCGGTTTTCTCGCCCGTGCGGCAGGTTTCCTTTCGCACGGAGGACGCACGCGTGGGCCAGCGGACGGATTACGACCGGCTGATCCTCGAGGTTACGACGAACGGCTCGGTCCGCCCAGACGAAGCGATCAGCTATGCGGCGAAGATTCTCCGCGACCACCTCGACTTGTTCATCCGCGCCGAGGACCAGGACGCGTCAACCGTCGGCTCGAGCGATTCCGGCGACGGCGAAGCGACCGCCGACAGCGACATCCAACGCCTCCTCGACAAGTCGATCGAAGAGCTCGAACTTTCCGTCCGGTCCTTCAACTGCCTCGAGGCCGCCCAGATCAAGACGATCCGCGACCTCGTCCAGAAGACGGAAAGCGAGATGCTCAAATACCGTAACTTCGGCAGGAAGTCACTTTCCGAAATCAAGGCCATCCTCAAGGACATGAACCTTGGGTTTAACATGAAGCTCGACGAGCGCGGGCTGCCAATTCCCGCCGGCGACGAGAAGTAAGCGCCACAACCCGATCCCAAGAGAGACCGACCCGTGAGACACCGCAATCACCGCACTCGCATGAACCGTTCGCTCGGACACCGGACGGCGACGCTGCGCAACTTGGCCCGTGCCCTGTTCCTGACCCGCGACGCCGAAGGGAACCACACCGAGCGCATTGAGACCACCGTGACGAAGGCGCGCGTGCTGCGCCCGTTTGTCGAGCGGCTGATCACCTACGGCAAGAAAGGGACGCTTCACCATCGGCGTCTCGCCTTCGCCATGGCCCAGGACAAGCAGCTCGTCCACCGGATCTTCAGCGAGGTGGCCGGCCGCTACGAGGAGCGCCCGGGCGGCTACACCCGCATCGTGCGGACGCGCCGGCGCCAGGGCGATGGGGCCGAAATGGCCTTTATCGAGCTCGTCGACCGCCCTGCCGAGGATCTGCTCCTTTCCCAGGAAGCCGAAGCCACCGAGTAACCCGTCCCATCCCATGAGCCACAACCGAGCGCCTTTCCCCCTTGTCCGCAGGGGGAGAGGCGTTCTTCTTTGGGCATCCCCCCGGACGCCCTTACCCTCCTTCCCGAGACGCGAGGTCCCCTCCCGATGTCCCGTTCCCTCACGGAGAGTTCCAACCCGCTGACAACCTCGATGGACGTGGTCGATCAGCCGGG
>CAYQTO010000061.1:0-19842 GCA_964420455.1 uncultured Candidatus Sumerlaeota bacterium
GATCGTGATCGGGTTCGGGCTCCTCAGCTATCTGATGGCCCTGGCGGCGAGGACCGCGGAGGCCACCGGCGACCTTGAGGCGGGCGAGGCGCCGCCGGAGGACGACTTGTGAACGCGATCCTCCTTCCCGCGATCCTTCCCCTGGCGGCGGCCGCGGTGGCGCTGCTCTTCCGCCCGGAATCCCGCGCCCCCGCCATCATCGCCGGCGCCACGGCCCACCTCCTCGCCATCATCGCCGGCTGGTTCGTGGCGGCCACGCGCGACGGCAGCGTCCATACCATCGCCGTGGGCGGGTGGCCGGGCACCTACGGAATCGTCTTCGCCCTCGACCTGCCCGCTGCCCTCATGCTTGCCGTCGGCGCCTATTCCTTCCTCGCAAGCTGGTGGTTTTCCTTCCTCGGTGCCACCCCGCGCGAGGACGCCCACCGGTTCTACTATCCTCTCCTCCTGCTCCTCGCCAGCGGCGTGAACTGGGCCTTCCTCACGGCCGACCTCTTCAACCTCTTCGTCGCCTTCGAGCTTATCCTTCTCGCCAGCTACGCACTCCTTGCCCACACGAACACGGGCCCCAGCCTCCGCGAGTCCTTCAAATTCGTCGCCCTGAACATCGTGGGCGGAACGCTGTTCCTCGCGGCGGCCGGCCTGGTTTACGGCGCCTTCGGGTCGCTCAACTACGCCGACCTCGCGCTGCGCATCGGCGAGACCGACCAACGGGGCCTCGCCCTCGCCCTCGGCGCCCTGCTCCTCGCCGTCTTCGGCATGAAGGCCGCCGCCTTTCCTCTCTTCTTCTGGCTTCCGGAGGCCTATCCGCGGGCTCCTCTTGGCATGATGCCCTTCTTCTCCGGCGTCCTCACCAAGGTCGGCATCTACTGCCTCTATCGCATCGCGACCCTCTTCTTTGATGCGGAAATGATCGCTGTCTACCAGCCCGTGCTTCTCTTCCTTGCCGGAGCCACCATGTTCATCGGTGTCCTTGGCGCCCTCAGCCAGTGGACCTTCCGCCACATCCTCGCCTTCCACAGCATCAGTCAGATCGGCTACATGCTCTTCGGGCTGGCGCTCTTCACTCCCATCGGCCTTTCCGGTGGCCTGCTCTTCGTCCTCCACCATGCGGTGGTAAAGTCTTCCCTCTTCCTCGCCGCAGGCGTCGTCATCCTCTGGCATGGCAGCGACCACCTGAAGAAGACGACGAGTCTCCTGCGGACCCACCCCATGATGTCGCTGATGTTCCTTCTGGCTGCCCTTTCCCTCGCGGGGATTCCGCCCCTGAGCGGCTTCTATGGCAAGTACCTGCTGGTCTTTTCAGGCATCCAGGAGGGCGCCTACGTCGTGACCGCCGTCTCCATCGCCACCAGCCTCCTGACGCTTGCGAGCATGATGAAGATCTGGAGCTACTCCTTCCTGGGCACGAAGGAGGACGCCCCCCCGGCCGCCGCCGTGCATCCTCCGCTCCGCGCGCCCGTCTATACACTCGCGGGGGCCTGCGTCCTCCTCGCGCTCTTCCCCTTCGTCAGCGCCTGGCTCGTGAGCGCGTGTGATGACGCCGCGGCCCAGCTCCTCCTCCGGGAACCGTATATCGCCGCGGTACTTGGCGGACCCGTTGACGTCACCGAGGTGGCCTCGGCCACGCCAGAGGTGTCGCCATGATCTGGCTCCTTCGGCTGGCCGTGCTGATCGCCCTCGCGGCAATCCTGCGAGACCTCTCGATCGTCACCATGATGCTCGCCCTCGCGATGACGATCGGCGGCGAGGCCCTGCTCCGCGGTGTGCGTGCGGGACAGATCGGGGCCGCCTTTCCCCTCCGCGTTCTGCGCTTCGTCGTGGACTTCGCCTGGGACCTCGTCGTCAGCAACGTGGTGCTCGCGTGGGATGTCCTCACGCCCAAGGATTACCACACGGTCAAGGTCGTCCGCGTACCCATCGATGATCTGAGCGAGGGCGAGATTGCCCTGTTGAGTCACCGCATCACCCTCACGCCGGGCACTCTCGCCTGTGATGTTGATCCGGAGCGGCAAGTCCTCTTCGTCCACGCCATGTATCCCAAGAAGGACAACCCGGAGGCGGCGCTTCGGTACCCGATCGACCTGCTGAAGGGCAGCCGCGGAGCCACCCTATGATCTCCCTTGGGCTCATCGGATGGGTGTCGCTTGCCGTGCTGGGCGTGAGCGCGGTGATGCTGACGGCGCGATTCTGCATGGGGCCGACGGTGCCGGACCGGCTTGCGGCCTTCGAGGCCCTCACGCTGGCGTTCCTCAGCTTCGTCGCCATGTGGAGCCTCCTCTCCGGGACTGTCTGGTTCTTCGACGCGATACTGGTCGTTTCCCTCGTCGGTTTTCTGGGGACGGTCTTTGTCGCACGATACCTCGAGAAGGGACGCGTGCACGATGATTGAGATCACCGCGTATATCCTGCTCGGGGTGGGACACCTCTTCGTCTTTGTGGGTGCACTCGGGGTGTTCCGATTCGAGGACGTCTATCTCCGTCTGCAGGCCTCGTCCAAGGCACTCACCTTTGGATTTGGTGCGATCGTGCTCGCGGCGGGCCTCCTCAGCGGCGATCCGATCGCCCTGGGCAAGGCGGTGCTGGCCCTCGCCTTCCAGTTCCTTACCGCTCCGATCGCGGCAACGGTCATCGCCCGGACGGCGATCCGCGCGGGTGTCGAAATGAAGAAGCTCGCCGCGCCGAAGTCCTGAAAAGGCGAACGACCCCCGTGCAGAACAGGGGCCGTGGTCGCACCTCAGACGGCGTATGGTATAGACGTGTCGACTACAGAAGGGCCAGCATCGGCGCCATGACCAGCGCGATAACCGCCATCAGCTTGATGAGGATGTTGATCGATGGGCCGACCGTGTCCTTCAGCGGGTCACCCACCGTGTCGCCGATCACGGCGGCCTTGTGTGCCTCGGATCCCTTGCCCTGGACCTCGCCCGCGTCGTTCTTCAGCGCCCCTTCCTCGATGAACTTCTTGGCGTTGTCCATGGCACCGCCACTGTTGGCGCACATGATCCCCAACATGACGCCGGTGACGAGGGCGCCGATGAGGAACCCCGCGAGCGCCTCCGCCCCAAAGATCACTCCGACGACAACCGGCATCACGATGGCCAGCCCGCCCGGCACCAGCATCCCCTTGATCGCCCCATCCGTCGAGATGGCGACACACCGGGCGTAGTCCGGCTTGTTCGTTCCCTCCATGATGCCGGGAATCTCCCGAAGCTGCCGCCGCACCTCGTCGATCATCTTGAACGCTGCATTGCTCACTGCGTCGAACAGGAGAGCGGAAAAGAAAAACGGCATCATCCCCCCGAGCAGCAGTCCGAACATGACCTTGATATCGGAGAGATCCGCCGCTTTCACACCGGCCGCGGCCATGTAGGCAACGAGAAGCGCGAGCGCGGCAAAGGCGGCCGAGCCGATGGCGAAGCCCTTGCCGATGGCCGCCGTCGTGTTCCCCACGGCGTCGAGGTTGTCGGTCACGGCGCGGACGCCCTTGTCCAGCCCGGCCATCTCCGCGCAGCCACCCGCGTTGTCAGCGATCGGGCCGTAACTGTCGACCGCCACGATCATCCCCGTCGTCGCCAGCATCCCCAGGGCGGCCAGCGCAATACCGTAGTACTCCCCGAAGTGGTAGGCGATCAGCATCGCCAGCGCCAGGACCACCGTTGGGAGCGCGGCGCTCTTCATTCCCACCGCAAGGCCGTCGGTCACCGTGATTGCCGGGCCCATGAGCGACTTGCGCGCCATGCTCTTCACCGGACTGTAGTTCGCTGAGGTGTAGTACTCGGAGAAGAAGCCGACCGCACTGCCGGCGACGATGCCGGAGGTCACCGCGAGGCCAAGCCCCCACCAGGTGATGACCCGTTCGGTGAGCTCGCCACTCACGACACGTTCGATGGTGAAACCATCCGCCACCAGCCAGTAGCAGATTCCAAAGGTGGCCCCCACCGCCAGAATGCCGGAGATATACGTGCCGTTCATCAGCGAGCTTTGCACCTTGGCGCCGGGCAGGAACTTGACCACCCCGATCCCGAGAATAGAGGCAAGAATGCCTGCTCCCGCGATCATGAGCGGCAAGATCTGGAGCGCATGAGTGACCTCCTCGGCCCCCTCGGGAATGAACGCCCGGAGCGCAAACGCCAGCGCCATCGCCGCGATCATCGATTCGATGTAGGACTCCATCAGGTCGGCCCCGAGACCGGCCACATCCCCCACGTTGTCGCCCACGTTGTCGGCGATGGTGGCGGCGTTGCGCGGGTCGTCCTCGGGGATGCCGGCCTCCACCTTGCCCACGAGGTCCGCGCCCATGTCCGCCCCCTTCGTGAAGATGCCGCCGCCGCTGCGCGCGAACAGCGCCACCAGCGACGCCCCCATTGCGTACCCGTTGATCCAACCCGGATGGTCAAGGGACCAAAGCGCCGTCACGCCAATGAGGCCAAGGAGCCCGATCCCGACCACCGCCAGCCCCATCACGGCGCCTCCGGAAATCGCCACGCTCAGCGCCGCCCGAAGACCATTCTCCGGATTCTTCTGCTCCTCCACGCCGATCCGTGCGGCCTCCGTCGTCCGGCTGTTCGCCCGCGTCGCGATCGTCATCCCGATGAAACCTGCCAGGCTCGACGCCACCGCTCCGATGACGAAGCTGATTCCCGTCTGCCACCCGAGGCTCTCGGCAATCGCCCCCCGCTGCGCCTCCGACACGAGATAAGGTGCCGCCGTGATCGCCACGAACAGCGCGACCACGAATCCGCCAATATAGATGTATTGACGCTTGAGATAGGCGGCCGCGCCGGTCTGTACCGCGTCGCTGATCTCCTTCATCAGCGCGTTGCCGCGCGGCTTGCGGAGCACATCCATCGCCAGTTGCCCGACAAACACCAGCGCCAGTAGCGCTGCGATTGCCGGAGGAAGCAGGGAAGCCATGTTCATCGTCGAGATCCCGTCGATTTGGAGTGGGAGCGGGGGCACCCGTGAGTTCCCCGCTCATATTTCCCGACCTCCATTTTTCAGGGAAATCGCAGGATCACAATATCAATATGGACAAGATGGCGCCACTTTGGATGTAAGCGTTCGCTTGGACGGGGCAAATTGCACCTAGAAAGCCCTTTATTCGGATTCCTTCGGTGTCAGTCACCCTTCCTCCGGGGTGCTTTCGCGGGCTTCTTGGCCGCGATGTTTCCGGCTGATTTGCGGCGGGTTACGGGTCGCTCCGGGCGGGCAAAGGCCGCCCGCGAATCCGCGAACTCGTTCCTGAGCCGCTCCATCATGGCCTCTCGCCGCCGGTACAACCGCTTGAGCGGGCGCCGCTCCGCCCGGCTCAGCGCATACGCCGTCAACAGCGGCAACGCCACCGTCGAATCCACGTAGGCCACCACCGTGTCCGGCAACTGGTCCGGGTCCACCTTGCCCCAACTCACCGCCTCCGACGGCGTCGCCCCGGAAAGCCCCCCCGTGTCCGGCCGCGCGTCCGTCACTTGCAGAAAGTAATCGTGCCCCTGCTCCACGATTCCAAGCACCTCCTGGATGTGGGGCTCCGTCTGCAGCAGGAAATTCTTCGGCGAACCGCCCCCAAGGATCCAGCACCCGGACTTGCCGCCGTTACGTTTCGCCTCCAGCACGATCGCCGCCGTCTCGTTCACGTCCGCGTTCACGTCGAACTGGAGCGCGCTACCCTCGAGCGCCTTCGCCGCCACGTTCATCCCGATGCTCGAATCGCCCGGCGAGCTTGTATAGACAGGCACATCCGCCCGGTGGCACGCCGCCAGGAACGAATGGCCCCGGATCCCCAGCGCCTTCTCCCGCGCCACAACGTACTTTCCACACAACCAGTGGAACTCCGCCGTGCTCATCGGCCGCTGGAACTCCGGCGAGGCAATCACCTCCCGAAAGAACAGGTCCGTATCCAGGAGCACATTGTAGTCGAAGAAGATATCATAGATACGCACCACGCCGTCCTCGAACAACACCCGGTCGTCGACCTCGTGGCTGCCGCGATGGAGGGCCATGCCGAGGCCGAAGTGGACGTCGTGATAGAGGTTCGCCCCGGTGCTGATTACCCAGTCGATGAAGCCCGCCTCGACAAGGGGGATCAGGGCCGACATGCCAAGCCCCGCCGGCGTCAACGCCCCCGTCAGCGAGACCGCCACCGTCACCTCCGGCTGGAGCATCTTCTCCGCCAGCAGCCGGGCCCCCTCGCGCAGGCGCCCGCCGTTGTACGCCAGAAACGCGGACTCCACCAAGTCCGCCGCCTTCATGTTTTTCCTGATCGGCGGGGGCAGGATGCGTCCCCCGGAAAGCCACGGCGACGGTTTCTTTTTTCTGGCCATGCGAGTCGGGTCTCCCGGCGAAAATGGAACCGCCATTCACCAAACCCGCCGCCGCGGGCTCAAAGGAATTCCACACCCAACGACCCGGCCCGCGGGACTACTCGAATTGCTGCTCCGCCGCCACCAGCACCCGCCGAACCGCGTCCCGCCAAAGTTCGTACCCCTGCCGGTTCATGTGCAGTTCGTCCTCGATGAAGATCTCCGGCTTTGGCCGGCCGTCCTCGCCCAGCATCGGCGACGCCGTGTCGATGAACGTCACCCGCGGGTCCGCCGCCGCGTCCTCCGCCAGCATCCGGTTCGCCTCCTGCATCTGAGGCCAGACGTCCCACCGGCTCGGACTTGGCTTCGCCGGCAGCAGGTAGAAGCGCACCGAGGGGTCCTGCGCGTGCACCCGATGCTTGATCGCCTGGTAGGCCTCAAACACCGCCTCCGGCGGCACCCCCGCCGCGATGTCGTTGTCCCCCTCGTAGATCAGGATCGCCCGCGGCCGGTACGGCAGGACCACCTGGTCCAGATACGTATAGACATCGTACATGGTGCTGCCCCCAAAGCCCCGCGGGATCAGTGTCAGCGGCGCCAGGTCCTCGTGGATCATCCCGTGCCATCCGCGCATGCTCGACGAACCGATCGCCAGCACCGCACCCTCCGGCGGGAACTCCATCGCATCCGCCGCCACGAAGGCCTCGATCTCCTCGCGGTACCGATCCGGATCCGGCCACTCATAGCCCGCCAGCTTGTCCAAATCTGGCGACTTGCTCACTGGCCACTCCGGCGATGCCTTCATTCCGCACCCCATCAGCAGACCTGCCAACGCAACAAGCAATAAGGCATACATGGTTCCACTCCACGCTGAAATGTCCTCACCTTCGCGAATTCCATCTCAATTCCCCCCGGATTCCTTCCCGGCCTTGATCACCAGCGCGCCCGTGGTGTGCAACTCCGGAATCAACGTCCGGACCGTGTTGCCCTTCCGCTCAAAATCCACTTTCAGCGGCAAGCCGGGATCTTCCGCATCCGGGGATAGATACAACACTTGCCGAACTTCCATGTTCGCGGGCACATCGATGGCCACCTCGCGATGAACGAGCGGATCCGGAGCGGTGCGGGCCTCGTCCCAACGGACCTGCTCGCCATTGTTTAGAAGCATCACCGTAATATCGCCGCGATCGTTCCGAAAACCCCGGGCCACACAGCCTGGAACGAATAACGACGTCCGGTAGTTCTCCACCATACGGCCATGGTTCAACCCGTAAAGGATTGCATCGAACACGTTGTAGCGCCGGATGATCTCCGTATTCTCCCCCGGTATGGCCACATTATCCGGATAATAGAGCGAATTGAGCGCGTGCATTTCTCCGGTGACCTCGTTGGGCTCGCCCGCGATCATCAGCGAACCGCCACCGACAAGGCACATGCCCATCATGAGCCGGAGATGGTCCGGAGGAAAGTGGGCGGGATCGCGAAATCCCGCGTCCGCCGGATACATCTTCAAGACAACGCGTTGGCCCCTCGGCTCCCGGTGACGATAACAGATCTCGACCGTTTCCTCGATGCCCGACTTGTATCCCGCCCAGTTCTCGATGAAGATAAAGTCCGTGATGTCATACATACGCTCGATACCAAATTCGTTCACACAATTGAAGGAAATCGCCACCGGATCTTTCACCGAATGGGCCATCCGCCATGTATCTTCGATCAACTCGGCAATCACGTCGGAAAGCAGCCGCCCGTTCGCAGCACTTCCCTCAGAGTAATAACGCGCCGAGACGTCATGCCCATAGGAGTCAATTTCCAACCCATCAAATGCCACCAGATCCCCGGGGTTGTCGAGCAATGTGCGGCGCCACTCTTCGAGAATGTAATCCCGCCATGGGGAGTCTCTCGCAATGGCCATCAGCCAGAACCATTTTCGATCGCCGGACGCATCCGCCGCCTTCTCCGTCAAAATGCGCCCGTTGAAAATCAGATTCTCCCCCTGCGCGTTCGTCATTGGATACGGAAGACGCTCGAAAACGCTCCGGGACGCTGCATAGGCGGCGACGTAGGCAATGGAGAGAATTCCCCGTTTCCTCCCGCTCTCAATTTTTTCGGATATATCCTTCGCAAGAATCTCGCTTCCGTAGAAAGGCTGGAACTCATAGACCACATCAGTGGGTGCATAGATTCCATGGGCGGGAAAGTAGTCGTAATACTCGACGGCGTTGATCAGCAGGTCCGCCAACATATCACTCTTCTTCCCGTAGTCATCGCCTATCCGGTCCCAATTTGCATAGAAGCCATAACGTAAATCATCAGATGGATCGCTGACCACGGGCAATACGTGCACGGCGTGGTCCGTGAAACCTTTATCCGATGCCAGGGCCAACTCCAGCACAATGGGCAACTCAACCCCACCGGCTTCCTCTTCCAGCCGAATCCTGTCATCTTGGATCCCGACCCGCCTTTCCTCCCAATCAAGGAGGTTACGCGTCCGACGCACCAGGAGGACCTCCCCCTCGTTTCGGCCCCGCTCTGCCAATTCAATCTCCACGAAATGCGTTTCATCCGGCTTCACCCAGACCCTTTCCACATTGACATCGGTGAACCGGACACCTTCCACAAATTCCCGCTCAACTACCTTGGGCTTCTGGAGGGGGCGCCCGGGAATCGACGCACGATACTTTTCCGGCATCAGACTGCGCAGCTCCAGGATGGAATTTCCGTCGGGATCCCTCTCCTCCACCCGGGGATCAGGAAGCCATTCATACTCCCCTTCGGCGGTTCTCATCACGAACTTGTAGCGAATCAATCCATGAGGAAGCTCCAGCATTCTCAACCATACTCCATTATCAAGTGGATACATGCGGAACCGCGGATTGGTGACGATGCCCTCCCGGTTCTCCCCCCAACCATTGAAACTTCCCGCCAGGTAGACCATTTCCGCATCGGGTGCCTCCACCGTAAAGGCAAACATCGCGCCTCCGTCAACCACTTGCGGAGCCTGGCCGGACGAGAGTGTGAGCCCATATTCGGCCTCAAGCAGTTCTCTCGACAGACGCGCTTCCGGCGGTGCCTCCTCAAAAGAGACAACCAAAGGCTCCCCACTGGCCACACGAAACGAGGAACCGGTACCCAGCCATCCGTTGGTTGAATCTGCGTCCTGATCAACGGCCCATTCAAACTTATGGGTGGGATCGGGAGCGATCTCCGTGATGACTCCCCAAATCCCATCACCAGACTCCCCATCGCCATGTTGTCCATCATCATACATGGGCCTGCGGACATATCCCCCCCATCCACTGTCGGGCTGGCCCGTTTCCGGGTTCCAATTGCAGGCGTAATAGATCTCGCCAGATGGGGCCGGATTGGAAGATTCATCATAGATCAGGGTGACGGGTGCTGTGGCCATCACCGAAGTGAACAATGCCATAAATGTGACACTGAAGTAAAAGAGGCGCCGGAAGTCGTTCACTGTCAACCTTTCAGGCCGGTCATCGAGATCCCCTCGATAAACGTGCGTTGGGTGAAGAAGAAGAGAATGACAATGGGAAGAACGACCAACGTCGAGGCGGCCATCAAGAGATTCATGTCGGTTCCGCCGTGCTTGCTTTGAAACTGCTGCAGGCCGAGGGCGAGGGTAAAGTGTTCTTGGTTGGTAAGGTAAATCAATGGTCCCATAAAGTCATTCCAGATTCCCATAAAGGTGAACAGTGCCACAACCATGAGGGCGGGCTTGGCAAGGGGTACCATGATAAGGAGAAAGGTGCGAAGAGGCCCGCAGCCATCGATCGAGGCGGCTTCCTCCAGATCCTTTGGAACCGTGAGAAAGAACTGGCGGATAAGGAAAATGGCATAGGCCTGGCCGAAAAATGCCGGAACCCAGAGCGGCTTGAAGCTGCCGATCCAGCCAAACTCGCGAAAAATCGCATACAAGGGGACCATCATGACGGGCATGGGGATCATCATCGTCGCCAGCGTCGCCACAAAAAAGGTATCCCGCCCGATCCACTCGAGCCGCGAAAACGCATAAGCCGCAAGAGAGCAGCTAATGACCGTTCCCAGAACGCCGAGAACACAAAGATAGAGGGTGTTCCCCGCATACTGCCAGAAGGGAATGACACGCGTCGCCTCGAGAAAGTTTTCCCACCGGACGGGCTCGGGCACCCAGACCGGCGGCATCTGCATCGCCTGGGGAAGGGTCTTCAGCGCGGTTGTGACCATCCAAGCAAAAGGAAAGAAGAACAGAAACGAAAGGGCGAGAAGTACCAGGGTCAAAATAATCTTCGGGACGAGGCGGCGGAACGACATCGAGCGCGCACCGGGCGAGACGGTGGGACCTTTCTGGGGAATTGCAAGTGCCTCACCTGCCGCCATAATACACGTACCTGATGGAAATGAAATGGGCAACCGCCGTGAGGGCGGCAATCATCACGAACAGGACAAGAGCCATTGCGCAGGCGTAACCCATATTGAGGTAAACAAAGGCCTGGTCGTAAAGGTACATGGTATAGAACAGTGTGGATCGCGCCGGCCCGCCTCCGGTCATCACGTAGGGAACCGCAAAAACCTGAAGGACAACGATACAGCCCATCAACAGATTGAAGTAGATGACGGGGGTGATCATGGGCAGCGTGACGTTGACGGTTTGCTGAAGCCAGCTGGCCCCATCGATACGGGCGGCTTCATAGAGGGATCTTGGCACTTCCTGAAGCCCGGCGAGGTAAATCACCATGGCGTGGCCGACCCCCCAGAGGCTCGTTACCACAAGGGCAGGCTTGGACCACATGGTGTCGTTCAGCCAGTTGGGCCCGTCGATTCCGAGATTGGCCAATCCGTAGTTCAGGACCCCGAATCGCCCATTGAACATCCATTGCCACAGGATCGCGAGGGCGACCAGCGGCACGAGGGAGGGCAAAAAGAAAACGGTCCGAAAGATACTCCGACCGAAGACATCCTGATTCAGCAGCAACGCCAGAACGAGGGATAGCACCGTGCCCAAAGGCAAGGCGAACGCGGCGTAGTATATCGTGTTCCACAGCGATTGCCAGAAAACCGGATCGGTCGAGAGGTCGCGATAGTTCGCAAGACCGATGAACACCGGTTCCTTGAGCACGGAATAATCGCACAAGCTGTAATAAAGGGCCATCGCGGAGGGGAGCAGGATGAAGACCGTGATGCCCACAATCCAGGGAGCAACAAAGGAAAGACCCACCAGCAGATTCCGGCGTTCGCGTCGTGTCATGGTGTCGCGGCCCACTCCCTTCGGCGTGCGTCGGCCACGCGATTCCATTGCTCGTTCAAACGGTCGAGCTTCGGCTGGATGCGCCGCGCCACCCGGTCGAGCGCCTCCCTTGGCTCCTCCTCCAGCCTCCAGATCAGGTCGAACGCATTGTTGATTTCATCCCGATACTCGCTATAGAGCGACGTTTCCGGTGTTCCCAGGGCGTTGGCGCTTTCCGCCAGTTCACGAAACACATCGATGTGCGGATGGGGATGACGCTCGTTGAATTCGGCAGAAACCTCCCGCAGAGGAGAAAACTTCTGCTGGCCGATGCAGAGCTTTTCCATGTTTTCCTGCTGCTGAACGAACCGGATAAAGGCCCAGGCCGCCTCCGGGTGCTGCGATCCTTTCGGAATCACGAGCACATCCGCCTCGCAGATGGTGACAGGCTCCATCCCTTCGCGGGCGGGTGGAAACGGCGCCACCCCCCAGTCCAGTCCGGGGCTGTATTGATCAATGAAGTTGGCCATCCAAGGGCCCTGGAGCACCATCGCCACCTTGCCCGCGAGGAACAGGTTCTGGCTCGAAGCAAACTGCCCCCCCGACGCCTGAAACATTTGCATCTCGCCAAGGCCATAGGTTTCCGGATAGGACTGAACCCATTCGAACGCCCGAACGTTATCTTCGCTATTTATGGTGATCCGGCTGCCGTCCTCGCTCAAAAGTCGCGCTCCGTGCCAATAACCCCACCGGTCGTTCCACCAACCGGGTTCGTTGGGGCTAAAGCCAAGCTGCAGGATTTCGCCGTCCTGGTTGGTAATTGTCAGCTTGCGGGCGTAGTCCGCCAATTCGCCGAGCGTCTGCGGGGGGCGGTCGGGGTCGAGCCCGGCCTCGCGAAACATCTCGCGGTTGTAATGCAGCGCGAGTGTCGCCGGGGTCGACGGCAGCCCCCAGGTGAAGCCGCGAAAATTCAACTGGTCATAGATCGACGGCAGGTAGTCCTCGGGCGAGATGCCGTCCCGCTCCATGAGGTGGTCCAGCGGCTCGAGCGCACCGGTCTCGGCATAGCTGTACAGACGCCAGGCCCAGAGCCCCGCCACGTCGGGCGGGTTTCCCCCGGCCGTCGCGAGGAGAAGCTTCTGGTCGAGCTGGCCCACGCTCAGGTAGTTCACCCACACGTCGTCTTGCGAGGCGTTGAAGTCGTCGACGATCTCCTGCATCGCCTCCTTCTCGAACTGCTCCCACTTCTCCCAATACTGGATGACGATCCTGCCGTCGGCCCGCCGGTCGTCCTCCGCCCCACACGCGATGAGGAGGGCGGCGCCGACCACGGCGACCAGCAACCCGGCAAGACGTCCGGCACTCATCCGCGCCCCCCTTACAGGATCTTCCAGCAGTCGACGCTCGCATTGGCCTGCACGCGATAGACAGCCGGCTGGTTGAAGTAGAAGTCGTACGGCGGGCCAACGCCGGCGTTCTGGCTGAACACGCGCAACTGCCCGATGAGGCTTCCGCCGGTCGCCTCCTCGAGTTCGCCGGTGAACTCCGCGGCGAGGCTCTCGCTCCCGAGGGGAACCACGCGGATCCGGAATTCCGTTGGCGAAGTCAGTGTGACCTCCACGTCGAGGCCCTCTTCGGTAAAGGGGATCGTGGTCGCCCGCGACCCGGCCCGGTCAACCACTCGATAGTTCCCCTCGCCACCGATGAACTGAAATCCCATGAGCCGCTCGCCCGCACTGTTGCGCAGGTCAAAGCCGACGACCCCATTCGTCGCAATCCATCCGTTGTCGATGAACAGACCGACGGACTCATCGACCTCAAGGGGCGCAAACGGCCGAACAGCCTCCATGGTGTCCGCGAGACCGGAGAACAGCCCCCACGACCGCCCGCCGTCGTTGATGTCCCCATCCGGGTCCGGGGCGAGGGTTCCGTTTCCCGTCGAGGTGCCGACGAAGGTGCCCGCCCCCGGACCGCTTGCGTTCAGTTGCCAGCCACCGGCCCAGCCCGATCCCCCATTGGAAGTCGAATCCCAAGCGGTGTCGTAGGCCGGGTCGGCCGCGGAATCCTCCGCGCGAAAGGCCATTGGCATGGGCTCAACGACGAGAGTGCCGAAGTACTCGAGAACGGGCAGTTCCACGCTGATCGTTCCGTTGCCGAGTTCCGCGAAGGAGAGCGGTTTGGGATAGACGAGGTCCGACTGGTCCGGCGTGCCATAGAGAACGGCGCGGGGGGTCAGCCGGTTGGGGAGGGTGAGGGTCACTTCGGCGTTTGTCGCGACGGTGGGGGCAGTCGCCAGACTGGTCCATTGGTCCGCACCCGCCAGCCGGAGAAAACACCAGGTCGCGGCGCCGTCGTCCGCCCGGAATGACGTGACCAGGGTATCATCCACCGCAAGGTCGGTCTCGAGGGGGCGCACCGTCGCTCCATGGTTGCGCAGGTACAGCGCCGCGTCGTGGGCGTTGTAGTCGCGGATGATGCCGTAGTTTTCCGCCGACTGGAGGGTGTAGGTGGGATAATAGAGCGTGTTAAGGGCGCCGATCTGGCCGGTGGTGGGATTCGGCTCGCCGGCCACCATCAGGCTGCCACCGCCGGCAAGGTGCGCCCCCATCAGGTAACGCAGATTCGTCGCCGGCCAGGAGGAGCCGAGCGGCGTGTCCGCCGGATAGCTCTTGCTGACGAGGCGCAACCCGCTGGCCGCCTTGTTCCTCAGGCACATCTCCACCACGTCCTCGTATCGCGGCTTGTGATAAGCCCAGTTCTCGACGAAGAGGAAGTCCACCTTGTCGTAGACGGTCTCGATGAACTCCTCGGCGATGGTGTTGGTGGCAACCATGCCGTTGGGCACGGCGGCCTGCGTCAGGTCGCGCAGGGCGCCACAGAACTCCGCGACCACCTGCGCGACAGATTGGCCATTGAAGGAACTGCCAACCGAGTTGTACGTCCCCTGATACCCATAGGTATCCACCTCAAACCCCTCGAACTGGACACGGTCCGCGGGGGAATCATCGAGGGCGCGGCCCAACTCGTCCTCCAGAAAAGCAAACCAGGTGGTATCCGGCGCGAAGGCCATCAGGCGAAACCACACCCCGCCGAGATCCGCCTCGGTCCCGACCGCTCCGTTGAAAAAGACGAGCGGCTCGTCGCTCTCGTTCAGGAGGAAGTCGCCAACCGGATCGCCAATCTCCGGGATCGCGGAGTAGGGGGCGATATACGCGATGTTCGCGATGTTGCGCGCCCGGTTTGCATCCCCCTTTCCATCGATGTTTCCCGTATGGATGAACTCCGCGTTGAAGGGCTCGTTGGTGTAGGAAACGATCTCGGGGGCGTAGTCGCCGTGGCCGCGAAAGTAATCATAGTACTCGATCGCGTTGAGGTGCAGGTCGGCGAGGATATCCCCGATGGTTTGAAAGTCGGCGGACGGGTTATCGTAGTCGGCGAAGAAGCCGTAGCGGATATCGTTGGCCGGTGTATCCACCACCGAGTAGACGCGCTCGACCGGATCGGCGCCTGTCAGGGTCACCGTCAGCAACAGGGGCCCCTCGTTGGCCTGACCCGGAATCGTGAAGGGGACCGCTGCCGCGGCCGGCTTCGTTTCCGCGTGCACCTGGAGCCCGAGGCGGTTTCGCAGCGAGAGGGCGACCTGCTCGCCCCCGGCGAGGCCGCTCGTCGCGACGGTAACCGTACCCGTTTCGCCGCTCGCCACCAGGGCTTGCCCCAGCTGGACCTTGTCCACCGTCGGCGTGCCCGGGCCGGCCATCGATACCCCGTGGCCAACAATCAAGCCCGCCACCGCCATGGCCACCGAAACGGGGCCTCCCTTGCCCATCATCAACATGCCCTTCTCCATCTTTCTGAAATGATCTCCCGCTAGCTCCCGGTGCCCCGCAACGGGTGCCCGGCGCCTGGCGCCCGCGCCGGGGCCCCATGAACCCCGACGCGGACTACCAAGTGTTCCCCCCGGAACGCTCGATCAGTTGTCGAACAAGTCCCAGCGCTCAACGCTCGTGACAGGCGTGGGGCGCTCGATCCGGATGGCGTTGAAGTAGAAGTGCCAACCCGGGTCGGCACTGCCGGCGGACGGCGCGAGGTTGTTCGCCGAGAAGGTGATCTGCTCGATCGTCTGCCCACCCGCCGGCGACAGAAGCGTCGCGCTCACCGCCGCCTCGCTCCCGTCGTTCAGCGACCGCACGACACCGCTCATCGTCGTTGCGCTGTCCAGCGTCAGCGTCACGTCGAAGCCGTCGGAGGTGAACCCAAGCCCCGTGTCGGTGGCCCCACTGGCATCATTCACATCCAGCGCCCCACCGCCGGTATAGGTCAGGCTCACAAGGTCCTCGCCGCTGGCGTTCTGAAGCGTGGCACCGGTAATGCCACCGTTTTCCACGAAACCGAAGTCGAAGCCGAAGCTGATCGTGTCGTCGACCAGCATGGCCTCGTCGAAGGGAAGCGTGGCCGTCGCCACATCGCCGTCCGAGGACTGGAGCCGGAACGACTCGCCGTCGGTATTGATGCCCGCGCCGCCGCTGAAACCGTTGGCTCGGGAATCGCCGATGAAACTGCCCGAGTTCGATCCCGTAACGATCGCCCAGGCGCCGGTACCCGTGCCGCCGTCGGAACCGTCGTTAAAGCCCGAGTCGTAGGCCACGTCCGATGCCTCGTCCAGGGCGACCACCAGCGGAGTATCCGTGTTGTCGTCGACCTCGATGTTATTGAAGTAGAAGAAATGGACCGTGGAGGTGGCGCCGGTGCCGGTGGGGGCGAGGCCATCGGCGGAGAAGCTGACGCGATCGATGATCTGGCCGCCTGCGGGGGCGGACAGGGACCCCGAGATGTTGGCCACCGTGCGGTCCGCGAGCTTGACGATGGTACCCGTGTAGGTCGTTGCGGAATCGAGGGTGATCTCCACGAGGAAGCCATTGCTGGCGAAGCCGAGGCCGGTATCCGTGGCGCCGCCGCCATCGGTCACGTCGAAGTTGCCACCGCCGGTGAAGGAAATCGAAAGGATGTCCTCGCCATCGGCGTTCTGGAGGGCCGCCTCGGCGACGCCGCCGGTCTCCACGAAGCCGAAGTCGAAGCCGAAGCTGATGGTCTCGCCAACCTGGAGGGCGGTATCGAGCGGGAGCGTGGCCGTTGCGACATCGCCGTCGGAGGCGCCGAGGCCGAAGGCGCGGCCGGACGGTCCCGAGGGCGAGTTGATCGCCACGCCGTCGTCGAAACCGTTCGAACGGGAGTTGCCAACAAGGCTGGCAGCGTTGGCGCCCGTCGTGGTGACGATCCAGGCGCCGGTGCCGGTCCCACCGTCGAGACCATCAGTCAGGCCGCTGTCATAGACGGAGTCGGCCGCGTTGTCGCTGGCGACGATGGCCGCCTGGGCGCCCGTCGCGGTGAGGCCTGCCGAAAGCAGGAGGACCAGGGAGGAAATGCGCGTTTTCATTGGAGGGTTCCTTTCTCTCCGGAGGTGTGTGGGTGGGCCCTTCCGGGGCGCCCGATGTCAGGGGGTTCCGGCCGCCGCCCCGTTGCGGGCGGCGTCGCGTTGCAGGATCTCCTCGCGGTAGGATCCGGTTCCGTGCGCAATCGCGTGGGCCACAAAGCCCGCGCAGGTGGCGAAGTGCATTCCCGTTTCCGGGAGACCGCTCTCCGCGCTCACACTCTCGCAGGCGATACCGCCGTCCATCGGCGCCCGCCGCAGGAAGTCCAGCCCCACGTCGCGTCGCACGCCGCTCAACACGCTGTTGCACGCGCTGAGGATCCACGGGTGGGGAACCTCCGTGTGGCGGTTTCCCAACTCGCTGAAGGGGCCCGGATGGCGGTATTCGTAATCGCTCGAGTAGAGCGTCGAGACGGTCTTCAGGAAAGTGGGGCTCTGTGGGTCACACAGGCCGTAGTAAGGCAGCAGCAGCAGGCTTCCCGCGGCCTCGTCGTAGAACTCCACGCTGCCATTGAGGTCCGTCGACCATTGGAAGATGCCGTTGCGCACCAGATGGCGGTCGATCGCCGCGGGAATCGCCTCCGCGTCCGCCCGCATCCATTCCACCAGCGACGGCGCACACGCCTCCGCAAACGGCAGCATCAGCCGCAACGTGTGCAGCACCAGCGCGTTGTTGTAGGTGAGGACATCGCGCCCCCCCACGAGGGGATCATCCGTCGGCATCAGCTCCGTCCGGTAAAGTGCCGCATCGGCGCATCGCCACGACCGCAACCGCCGGAGCAGCTCCACCGCCCCCTCACGGAACGGCGCCTCGCCCCAAACCGACACCTCCCGATGGAGAACCTCCCACGTTCCCAGGGCGATCAGCGGCGCACATAACTCGTCGAGCTCGAACCCGTACTCGAGGATCTGGCCGCCGATCTGGCGGCTGTGGATGCCCGCATGGCGGAGCTGGGGGCCGAATGCGTAACGCAGCAGGTCCAACGCATGATCGCGGTCGTTGCGTACCAGAAAGGGATACAGCCAGAGCAGCGAGTCGCGATCCCAGTAGGCCGCCGAAACATAGTAGCGATGGGAACGCGAGGTCATCGAGACGACCTCGCTGGTGTCCAGGGCGCGTGCCATGGCGAAGAACCGGGCAAAGTGGCCGTTGCGGTTCCCCTTGGCGGAAAGGGCCGGGTCGCCCTCCACAAGGAGGGCCCGGTCGGCAAGCCACTGCTCCGCCCGCTCCACCCACTCGGCGGGGGGAATGCGCGCGCCCTCGAGATCCGCCGCCCGTGCTCCCACCCGCGACAAACCAAACCCCACGAGCAACTCCGCCTGGTCCGCCGGATCCACCTCCACGCGGAAGGCACCGCTCGTCTCCACCTCCGGCGAGTCCGCGGAAAGCTGGTGCACGTCCCCATTCGCATGACACCGGTAGCTCCCCCGCCCCGTGCATCGCAGCGACACCGACAGCAACAGCTCGCCCGTATAGATGTCTATCACCACGCCGTGCTTGTACGACCAGTTGAACGGCGCGATGCGGCACGTCCAAGATGGCAGCCGGTGGCGGACATTGATGGTCTGGACAATCTGGTCGATGGCGAGGGTGAAGCGGACGGGCCGTGCGCTGGCCGGCGCCGAGTAGATGAGGAACCGCTGGTCCGGCGGCGCACAGATCACCCCCCGCCGCCCCCCCGCATCGCCGCGCACCCCGAAGGTCGGAATCCAGTCCTCAATCAGGCGCCAGTCCAGCTCGTGCCCCGCCTCGCCCATGGGCGAGCAAGCCAGGAACGGAAAAGCCTCGCTCCCGACCAGCTCCAGCAGCCCGTCGAGCTTCGACAGGACAACGTTGACCGAATCGATGGCAGCGTCCGACTCGCGGATCGTCGGAACCGCCAGGTATTCATTTCCGGTGGGCAGCAGGGTCGTCATGTGGTCGTGGCGTCCAATCGTGGCGGGCGTTCAGTAATCCGGCGGTAAAGGAGGGGTTTCAGGGTCCGTAGCGGTGGATGTCGCCGTCGGACACGGTGCCGTTGGTGGGGTCGTAGGCGAGGGCGGTTCCCGGCAGGCTGAGGGCCTCCAGCTGGTCCGGCCCGGCGCTGCTCAGGTGCCATCCCCGCTTGTTGTCGCTCGGGAAGCCCGGGAACGGTTCCCAGATTGGCCGGAGGAACACGAAAATCTTCGTGGTCTCGTAATCGATGTAGTCGAAGGCCGGATCATCCGGCCGAAGCACTTGGCGAAAGACGTCGTCGGGCACGTCCGTGATATACGCCACCGGCGTGGTCAGGGGGATCAGGCGCTCGCCGAAGGGGAGAAAGAAGCCCCCGGGGGCCGCCTCCGGGTATCGGTTCACGTCCACCCGGTAGGCCTCGAGCGCCGTGGCGATGGACCGCATGTCGGATTGGACCCGGCTGACCTTGGACCGAGTCTGGGCCTCAAGAAAGTTCGGGACGGCGATCGCCGCCAGGATGGCAATGATCGCCACAACGATCAGCAGTTCGATCAGCGTGAAGCCTCGCTTGCTCATGTCTAGTGTGCCCTTCAGCGCAAAAGCGCTTCAATAAATCAGCGCCGGAATCTTGCCCTCCGGCTGTCTGGCCACCCCAATTCGAACCGGTCTTCTTGGAAATCTGCCGACAAAAAACGGTTTAAATCGTGGTGCCTTGGAGCAAGCGGGTAAGCCCCGACCTGGAAACGGTCAAATATAAAAGTCCTTTTACAAAACTTTTACCCTTTTTCCCTCGAAGGAATCTCCGCAAAGGCCCTCACCCGCCCGCGGTTCCCCGAAACCCCCGGCAGCCATGGGAAATGTCACCATTGCCCGCCCCCCGCTTTGCAGGCCGCCGCGCATTCGCTTTGACACGACCCGGCCAAGGCGGCGGTAAAAGCGCTTGTTTCAAACACGAACG
>CAYQTO010000062.1:0-6283 GCA_964420455.1 uncultured Candidatus Sumerlaeota bacterium
GTGTTGGTGGTGCCAAAAAGAGGCTTGGCAAAGGCAGCGCGGCCGGCCCAGACGGGATTGGTCAGGTCGGAGACCGAGCGAGGCCAGTCCTCGCGATTCGGGAGGATGTCGCGGTTTACGAGGATGACGCGGGCGCGGGCGGCAAAACCGGTCCAGTGGCCTTCCGGATCCTTGAGGTAACCTGGGATGTCGGCGGCCGCGGGCGATTCATAGGGCGCCGTCAGGCCCTCGTTTTTGAGCTGAATGGACCGGAGGATTTCGTTGTTCCAGAAGACGTCGGCCCGGGGGCGCGCCCGCTCGGCCAGAAGCCGGTTCACAAGACCCACGGTCTTGACCGCCTCGGTATCGTAGACGGGGCGGACGCGGATGCCGGTCTCGGACTCGAAGGCCTGGAGGATCGGCTCGCTGAATTGCTTATCGAGGGCGGTATAAACAACCACCTCGCCGCGATCCTGGGCCGAGGCGGGGAACACCCACACGGTGAGGGCGATGAGAAGGGCGATGGACAAGAAACGAACGGACACGAGTTTCATGGTTTAAGGTTGTCTCCTTTTTCGGGCGAATGTGACAAATCCTGCACAATGAAAAATGGCGGTTGCCGTAATTCCGCGACAACTCGCCTAAAGCAAGGGGGTCCGATGGTACTCCCTCCCATGGACCCGAAACATTTCGCCAATAAGGCCGCAAATCAAGGATTTCCCATGTCTGAACTAGTCTTGGTCGTCGACGACGAGGAAGATCTTGCGGAACTTCTCGTCTACAATTTGGAGCGCAACGGCTTCTCGACGTTGAAGGCCCTCAACGGCCGCGATGCCATCGAGCTGGCCACGCGCCACCTTCCGCGACTCATCATCCTCGACCTCATGCTGCCGGATGTCGACGGGCTGGAGGTGTTCCGCACGCTGAAGCGCAACGACAAGACGGCGGTCATCCCCATCATGATGCTGACGGCAAAGGCCGACGAGGTGGACCGGGTGGTGGGCCTGGAGTTGGGGGCGGACGACTACGTGACGAAGCCGTTTTCCTCGCGCGAGGTGATGCTCCGGGTGAAGGCGATCCTTCGCCGCTCGTCGACGACGGAGGTCGAGGAGGAGAACATCATCGAGTTTGGCCCGATCCGCATCGATCCGGACCGGTTCGAGGTGGTCGTGGACAACGAGGCGGTCGCCCTCACCTCGACGGAGTTCCGCCTCCTGCGCGAACTGATCACCCGCCGCGGCCGCGTCCTCACGCGGACCCACCTGCTCGAAAATGTCTGGGGCTACGTCCACAATGTGACCGACCGGACGGTGGACACACACATCAAGCGGCTGCGCCAGAAGATCGGCCCCGTGGGTGCCGCCTACATCGAAACGATCCGCGGCGTGGGATACCGCTTCGCCGACAGCGATCGCCCGCCGGTGGACGCCAGCACGCTGAACGACGAGGAAGGGGTCGAGGAAACCTCCGACTTGCTTTGACAGGGCTCGCCAAACACGCGACCTTGACATTTTGCGCCTGTCGGAGAAAACCCATCCATGGGGGAGTTACTCTCCAGCTACGGTTTTGCCCTCGGGTTCGCCTTCGGGGCGCTGCTGGTGGGAATTGCATGGATGATGAGGGCGTTGCATTTCCGGCGGGCGCGGCGCGTTTGGGACCGCATTGCGATGCAGTTGCTGGAGGATGACGAGCGGGAAATGCCGGAGGGATCCCGTGGCGTCGGCACCGACGAGGTGCGACGCGTTGAGAAGGCGTGGCAGCGCATCCGCGAACAGAAGCGCCGGGTCATGGCGGTGCTCCGGGCGATGCCCGAGGGGCTTGCGCTCCTCGACGACGAGCAGCGGGTCATCATCTGTAATACCGGTTTTGTGAGCATGTTCCGGGCGCGGGAAAGCCAGACCCTGCGACCCGACGGCGTCCAGCCGGTCCACGCGCAGGAGTTCCTCCGCACCATCGAGGAAACGCGCAAGAAGGGGCGCGTCACCTCGCGCGAGGTGCGCCTCACCACCACCCCGCCACGAGACCTGCTCGTGACCTTCACGCCCTACTCCGACTCGCTGATCCGCAGCGGCGTTATTCTGACGGCCACGGATATCACCACGCAGAAGCAGGTGGAAAACCTCCGGAGCGAGTTCGTCGCCAACGTCAGCCACGAGCTTCGGACGCCGTTGGCAGCCATCCGCGGTTACGTCGAGACCTGCCTCGAGGAGTCGCAGGAAGGAGGGCAACCGCCGTATAGACGCTTCTTGGGCGTCATCCATACCCACGCCCAGCGGCTCAATGCCCTGATCGAGGACCTGCTCGTGCTTTCCCGCATCGAGTCGAAGGGCATGGGCCTCACCATGGAGCCGATCCAGGTTTACCCCGCCGTGGAGCACGCCATCGACACGCTCGTTGCGAGCGCAAACAAGAAGCAAATCGTCATTGTCAATGCGGTACCTCCGCTGTTGCCGGATGTCTTTGCGGACCGAAACAGCGTGGAGCGCGTGCTGCTGAACCTGCTCGAGAATGCGATCAAATACTCGCCCGACGGCACCGAGGTCCGAGTAACCGGAAGGGTCCAGTCCGAGTCGATCTGCCTGGTGGTGGAGGATCAGGGTCCGGGCATCGCGCGCGAGCACCAGGAACGGATTTTCGAGCGGTTCTACCGGGTGGACAAGGCGCGGTCGCGGGCGGCGGGGGGAACCGGCCTCGGCCTGAGCATCGTCAAGCACCTGGTCCAGTCCCACGGGGGCGAGGTCTGGGTGGACTCGGAATCGGGCCGCGGATCGACCTTCTTCTTCACGCTCCCGATCGCCCACGCGACCCGCGAGGCTTCCCGCGTCCCCGCGGCTTCTGCCTGAGCTCCTTCAGACCCGGCTCCGCACCCTTCGTCCCCGCCAGCTTCTGTCTATAGGATTCCATGTCCGGGGGCAGGGGTTCGCTGAATTCCAGCCGCTGGTCCGTGTCGGGATGGAGAAAGGAAAGCAGGACCGCGTGGAGGGCAAGGCGCGCCGCGCGGAGGGGGGGCTGCACGGTACCGGCGGCACCCCGGTCAACTGCCGCCAGGAGTTCCCGCACCGGCGCGTCGGGGTTCGGTGCGCGGATCTTCCCCTTGGCCGCCCGCTCGAAGAGATACTCCGTCAGCCGCGTATAGACAGCTTCCCCGAGCACCGGATGGCCTGCCTCGGCGCAATGGATGCGGATCTGGTGGGTGCGGCCCGTCTCGAGCCGGAGCGAGAGGACTGTGGCGGCGGGCAATTCCTCGAGCACCTTGTAGTGGGTCACGGCGGACTGGGGGGCCGGGCCGCGAATGCCGGGGGTGGATTCACGGGGAGGGACGGACTGGCGCAGCCCGAGGGCTCCCCTGCCCAGGAGGGACTTCCACACGCCCTGCTTTTTCTCGAGCCGCCCGGCCACGATCGCGATGTAGTCGCGCCGCATCTTGCGCGGGGGCTTCAGCTGCCGCTGGAGCGAGCGCCCCGCCTCCTGGGTCTTCGCCAGCACCAGCAATCCCGATGTTTCCGCGTCGAGGCGCTGGACGACCACCGGGTTAAGGATCGGTTCATGGCGCGCGCGCCAGTAGTGTTTCAAAAGCTCGACGAGCGGCGCGCCGCGGCCACGGTCGTCCTCCTGATTCTCCACCGGCTGCACAAGGGTCCCCGCCCGCTTCGACACCACGATGATGTGCCCGTCCTCATGGACGACCTTCATGCGCTCGTGAAGCCGGGGCTTTTTGGCCTCGGAACGGCCGTGGAGGCCGTGACGAAGATCCACAAGGAGGGTGCCTTCGACGGGGGCCGGCGTGTCCGCATCGGTCATCGCGCTGGAGGCGCCCTCGACGGAGACAAGACCGTTGCGGATGACGAGCAGAGCGCCGCGAGACCCGAGGTCTGGCAGGGCCCGCTGGACGGCCTCTTTCAGGCGCAGCCCGGTCCATTCCGCGCCAGCGCGGATCGGGTAAAGCCGTTGGGGGAGTTGCGAGGGGGGCATGCGGTCAGAAGCCGCGCTCGATCCAGCCGCCGCCCAGAACACGCTCGTCCTCGTCATAGAACACGGCGGCCTGCCCGGGCGAGACCGCCTGCTGGGGTTCGTCGAATTCTACACGCACGCCGCCATCGCCGTCCGGATGGATCATCGCCGCGCCGGCCCGGTGGCGATGGCGGATCTGGACAAACGCGCGGCGCGGCTCCGAAAGGCCCGCGAGGCCCATCCAGTTCACCCCGGTTGCCAGCAAACCGTCCGACAGCACCGCCACCCGCGGCCCCACGATGATGTTGTTGTCGGCCGCATCGATCTCGACCACGTAGAGGGGCGTGCCCCCGGCGATGCCCAGTCCCCGGCGCTGGCCGACGGTATAGAAGGCAATCCCTTCGTGGGGTCCGAGGTCCTCGCCCTGGGTGGAAAGGAAGCGGCCGCGTGGGGCCTCGATGCCGCGCTTCTCGAACTGCCGTCGCAGGAAAGCCCGGTAGTCGTTGGAGGGGATGAAGCAGATTTCCTGGGACTCGGGCTTGTCGGCGGTGGGGAGTCCGGCGGCGCGGGCACGGGCACGTACCTCCGCCTTGGTCAGTTCCCCAAGGGGCAGCTCCAGCTTCGCGAGCTGGTACTGCTCGAGTCCAAACAGGTAGTAGGTCTGGTCCTTGTCACGATCGAGGGGCCTGGCGAGCGTCCACCGGCCGGTCTCCTCCATCCAGACCTTGCGGGCGTAATGGCCGGTGGCCACCCCGTCGCATTCCCAAAGGTCCGCCTTCTCGAGCAGAAGCCCCAGCTTTACGTAGTTGTTACACAGGACGCAGGGGTTTGGCGTCCGACCGCTGAGATAGGCGTTGATGAAGGGATCGATGACGTCGCGCTGGAAGTCCGGTTCGACGTCGAGGACGTAGAAGGGGAAGTCGGTCTTGGCTGCGCAGGAGCGGGCATCGCGGGCATCGGTGGGCGAGCAGCAGGTCTTGATGCGCGCGCCCATGGCCCGTTCCTCGGGCGTGAGACGATGGGTGCGCATATTGACGCCGACGAGATCATGGCCCTGCTCCTTGAGCAGGAGCGCCGCCAGCGAGGAGTCGACCCCGCCGCTCATGGCCACAAGGATGCGCCGCTGTTGCGTGCTGACGGTCATGAGGGCCGAGGGGATGGTGTTCAGGGCGTGGCGTTGAGCCGCTGGAGGTCGGCGTCGTCGTCGATGTTGATTTCCGTCGGCCCGGCAGTGCCAACGGGCGGAGCCGGTGCGCTGGGGTTCGCCACTTCCCACTCGATCAGGGGCTCGCCGTCGGGACCCGGACGGACATCGATGTCGCTGGACCCGTCGGGCAGCCGGCTGATCACCGCGGCATCCATGCGCGACATGCGCATGACACCGCCCTCGCGCTGCTGGCGGACGATCGGCTGGATGGAAAGCGTCACGATGTCCTCGTTGAGGTCGTAGACCATGCGGCCGGCGTCCGCTTCGACCCCCTCCTGGCGGAGGAAGACGTTGTAGAGCGCGTCGACGATCTGGCGCTCGCCATCGAACTCGAGCACGTCGGAGCGAAGGTCCATGGCCTCGCTCTCGAGGACGACGGACCCGGTCGCGCGAAACTCGCCCATGCTGCCATCGGGGCGTGCGTTCATGACCATCTTGGGGGGCTGCTCGGCATCCCGCGCACGGGCGCGAATGTTGACGTTCGAGCCGAGCGCGGACAAGCCGCGGCGCGTGCCCGTGTTCGCCGCTGCGCTCGTCTGGGTCGACTGGATCTCCGCCTGGATCCCTTCGCCGCCCTGCATCTCGATATTCGTCCCCCCGTCCTCGAGGGTCTTGAGGGTGAACTCGTCCATGCCGGTAAAGCGCGCCCGGCTGCCGGCGCTTTGCTGCTCCACCACCGGCGAGCCCTTCAGGACAATGAGGTCCTCGGCGATGTCATAGTTGAGCTCGTCGGCGGTGGCATTCACGCCGGGTTGCTCGACGGTCACATTGCCGCGGGCGTAGAGGCGCTCGCCATCGGCGAAATATTCGAGGTAGTCCGCGTCGAGGTTGAGCTTGGGGCTGCGGAGGACCACGCGCTCGGTGCCGACGAACTTGGTGATGCCACCATCGGGGGCCGTACGCATGTCCATGCTGCGGGCGCTAAGGGTGACTTTCTCGCCCGGACCGGCAAGGGCGGAGAAGAAGGACTCGGCCGCGAGTGGGGTCGCGGTGGCGAGAAGGGCGGCCGCCGCGAGCCCCGGAAGGACACCGCGGCCGTTGGCCAAAGCAGAACGAATCATGGAGTCGACTCCTGGGGAATTTCCACGCTCATGCGGGCGGTCCGCTGGCCCACCCCGAAGTACTTCCAATCCGCGAAATCCTCGC
>CAYQTO010000062.1:6293-18409 GCA_964420455.1 uncultured Candidatus Sumerlaeota bacterium
GGGCGCATCCCCCCTCAACGAGGAGGGACAATCCGTCGGGCAGGGCGGATTTCTGGACGAACGGGGAGGGAAGCACGTAGCGGCCGAGGGCTTCGGACCAGATGAGTGTCGTGGTCTGGAGGCTGCCGTTCTCTAGGTCGGCGATGGCACCTTCCGTTTCCCGGTAAAGGTAGAGATCTCCGCGTCCGGCGGTCGACCGGAATCGCTGGCCGTAGGTGAGGATTTCCTCGGCGGTGAGGGCTTCGGGATCGAGGGTGATCTCGGCGGGGGGGCCTCCGATGACGATAACGCCTTCGTCGGCGACCGTGTGGGCGGTCTGGCCCCCGTCGAGTTGGAGGCTCATCTCGAGCCCGTCTGCAAGGAGTTGGGTCCCCTCGTTGCCGAGACGGGCACTGTCGGCGGTCACGTTTCGGAGGACCGTCGTGCCGGAGGTAACCCTCATGACGACGCCCTCCATCTCGAGCGCGGGAGCCGGCGCGGTCCCGACAATCGTCAGGAAAGCTCCGGCGGCAACGGCCGCGTTTCGCCCCGCTCGCGCCAGCGCCGGTGCATCCACAGGTACTGGCCCGGATAGCGGCGCACGGCCACCTCGATGCGGCGTGTATAGTCGACGGTCAGGCGACACTCGGCGAGGAAACGCTCCTGGAGATCCTTTGGGTAATCGGGGAGGACCATCGGCTCGTCGCAGAACACGCGATACCTGCCGGGCCCGTCCGAAACCCCGAAGACGGTGTTGGCCACGGCGCCGCTCTGCAAGGCCAACCTTGCCGGCGCCAACAGCGTATGGGCCGGATAACCGAAGAAAGGCACCGCCACACCTGCCCCCCGCACGTTGTGGTCCGCGAACATCACAACCACCCCGCCGCGCAGGAGGTGGCGCATGGTCGCCACCCCCGCATTGCCCCGATAGATGACCTTGACGCGGGTACGCTCGCGCCACTTGCGGAGGATCTCGACCATCGCGTCGAGGTTGGGCTGGGCGGCGACAACAAGGATCTCGCCTTCCGCGCGACCCGACAGCCAGCACCCGAGAATTTCCGGCGAGCCCAAATGCGCCGTATAAATGACGAGGCCGCGGCCCCGTTCCCGCGCCAGGTCCAGCATGCGCTGCCAGGCCTCCGGTGTCTCGACACTCACCCGCCGGTCATCGCGTTCGGGCTTCCACGCGGGAATCCACAGCGAATCGAGCACGTATCGGGCAAGACCTCGGTAGGACTGTCGAAAGACACGCTTCCGCTGGCGCGGTGACATCTCGGGATAGCACGCGGCAAGGTGATCGCGGACGCGCCGGTGTCGATTGCCAAGGGGAACAACGGTCAGGAATAACCCCATGCACCCCCCGACATAATACAGGAGCCTGAGCGGCACCAAGGGCACCACCCAAGTCGCCACAGCAGCCACGAGGAGCAGCGCCCGGTGGCGGAAGATAAGGCGACTGGCGTCGCGTCTGGCCATGGGAGGGGGACGGAGTGTCTTTACTCGGCTTCGATAAGGAGTTCGGAGTGGAGGGGGCGTGCCGCAAGCTTTTCACGTCCGGGCAGGAAGCCCAACTCGATCAACACCCAGACCTCGTGGATCGTGGCGCCCAACTCGGTGACGAGTTCGCAGGCGGCCTCGAGCGTGCCACCGGTCGCCAGCAGGTCGTCGACAACAACCACACGGTCGCCCTCCTTCAAGCCGTCGGTGTGGATCTCGACAGTGGCCTCGCCGTACTCAAGAGAGTAGGTGCGCCGAAGGGTGTCGGCCGGGAGCTTGCCGGCCTTGCGAACGGGGACGAAGGCAATGCCAAGGCGGTCGGCCAGCGCCGCGCCGAAGATGAACCCGCGGGACTCGATGCCAACGACCGCTGTCAGCCCGGCCCCGTGGTAGCGCTCCTCGAGCAGTCCCATCACGTGTTTGAACGCAGCGGGATCCGCCAGCAGCGTCGTGATGTCCTTGAACTGGATGCCGGGCTTGGGGAAGTCGGGAACATTGCGAATGGTCGAAAGAAGGTCCATGGACGCCTCCTGCCTTGTGGATTCGAAGGGGCAAACAGGCTCCGGCCGGGTGGACGGAGCGGCAAGCCTAACGGTGGGCTAAAGCGAATGGCCGCGTCCTGCGGACGCGGCCATTCGAGGGTTCTGGCTAGGAGGGAGACTCACATGTTCTCGAGACGGCGGCGCTGCTTGAGCATGCGGCGGCGCATCTTGCGGCGGGCCGCTTCCTCCTTCCGCTTGCGGCGGACCGAGGGCTTCTCGAAGAACTCGCGCCGGCGGACTTCCGCGAGGATGCCGCTTTTCTGGCATTCCTTCTTGAACCGCTTGAGGGCGCGATCGATGGGCTCTTCTTCTTCAATGGTGATGAAGGCCATGGAGGTGAGTTCACCCCCTTTCGAATCGTAAGATAAGCTTCTGGGCAACGCCCGAGCCAGCAAAGGGAAGGAGGGTCTGCGGACTCCGGTCAAGGCGAATTGCCCATTACACTGCCCCGACCGACGGTTCCTTCGCGGGTTTTTCCTTGCGCTGCGCCCCCCCCAGCCCCTTGCTTTCACGGCCTTTCGCGAACGGCGCGGAGGGCGACAAGTGCCCCAACTTCACACGCATTCCGACTCGATGGCAGGTGCCCGACCGGGTCGCCATCGGGGATGACGAGTGCGGAGGCCAAACCACCCTGCGGAGAATCCGCCCATGTCCAGCGTGACCATGAAGCAATTGTTGGAAGCCGGTGTCCACTTTGGCCACCCGAGCCGCCGTTGGAACCCCAAGATGAAGCCGTACATCTACACTGATCGTAACGGCATCTACATCATCGACCTCAAGAAGACGCTGCGTCTGCTTCGTGACGCCTCGAAGTTTGTCCGCGACGAGGTCGCTTCCGGGAAAAGGCTGCTCTTCGTCGGCACCAAGAAGCAGGCGAAGGAAATCATCGAGGAAGCGGCAACCTCCTGTGGCATGTTCTACATCAGCAACCGCTGGCTTGGCGGGCTGCTGACCAACTTCCAGACGGTGCGCAAGTCGGTGCTGAGGCTGATCGAACTCGAGACGTGGTTTGAGGACGGCTCCATCGAGGCCTACAGCAAGAAAGAGCAGTCCATGCTCAACCGCGAGCGCATCGCCCTTCACAAAAATCTCGGCGGCATCAAGGCCATGGATCGCTTGCCGGACCTGATCTTCATCGTGGATCCGAGCAAGGAGGAGATCGCGGTGAAAGAGGCGAGCAAGCTCGGCATCCCGATCGTCGCGGTGGTCGATACCAACTGCGACCCGGACCCGATCGACTACGTGATTCCGGCGAACGACGACGCGATCCGCTCGATCCGGCTGATGGTGTTCGAAATGGCGCAGTCGTGCATCGAAGGGCTGCAGGCCCGCGAGTCGCTCGGCGAGGAGTCCAATGGCCCGGGATCGCTGATCGGCGTCCCGTTAAGCGCGGAGGAGCTCGAGCGGCACTTCGAGGTGTACTCGAGCGAGGGCGCGTCGCAGGAGATGGCCACGGAAGCATTCACTCCTGAAGCGACACCTGCCCCGGCGCCGGAGGCCCCCGCCCCACCCGCAGTGGAGGCCCAGCCGCTCTCTGAAGACAACCCGCCGCCCGCGGAATAGCCGGTGCCCGGGGCCGCGCCCCCCACAAGTTGCAAACCCGATTCAACCCCAGATCAAGGAACACGCACGAATGGCAGCCATTTCGGCAAACATGGTAAAGGACCTGCGCGAAAAGACCGGCGCGGGGATGATGGAATGCAAGAAGGCATTGGCGGACGCGGATGGCAATGTGGACGCGGCGGTAAAGCTGCTGCGCGAGCGCGGCATCGCCAAGGGCGAGAAGCGTGCGGCCCGCCACGCGGCGGAGGGGCTCGTGGAAATCACCGCCAACGCAGACAACACGGCGGCGGCGATGGTGGAACTCAACTGCGAGACGGACTTCGTGGCCCGAAACGAGGACTTCCAGGCGGTCGTCAAGGCCTTGGCCTCGGCAGCCCTCGCCGGCAAGGCAGGCGATGTCGACACGCTCAACGGCCTGCCCCTCGAAGGCTATGGCAAGCCCGCCGGGGAGGTGGTTGCCGACCTGTTGGCGCGCATCGGCGAGAAGATCGAAATCAGCCGCGTGGCCTATCTGGAAGCGGACCACATCGCGACCTACATCCACCCTCCAGGCAAGATCGGAGTCCTCGCCGCGCTCGGCACCGAGGGTGCAAAGCTAGACGAGTCCCTCGCTGCGGAGATCCGCAACCTCGCGATGCACATCGCCGCGGCCGCCCCCCGCTTCCTCACCCGCGACGAGGTTGACGAGGCGACGCTCGACAACGAACGGGACATCTTCGCCGCCCTCGCCCGCAAGGAAGGCAAGCCCGACGAAATCATCCCCAAGATCGTCGAAGGCAAGATCGCCTCCTTCTACAAGGACAACTGCCTCGTGGACCAGATTCACGTGGTGGATGGCAAGCAGTCGGTCTCGAAGGTCTTGGACGCGGCGGCCAAGGCGGCCGGCGGCAAGGTCGTCATCAAGTCCTTCGTCCGCTTCCAAGTGGGTGAAACCGCCGCAGGGACGACGCCAGACGAAGGGTGATAGGGGGCGGCCGGACAGGCCGACGCAGGCATCATTGCCGGGTACATGACCCACGGGGGACCGATGATGGCAAACGAGGACGGCTCATCCAGCGACGCGGATTGCAGCACCGAGCCCCGGTACCGCCGCGTCCTCCTCAAGCTCAGTGGAGAAATGATGAAGGGAAAGGAGTCGTTCGGTCTCGACCGCGACTCGGTCCTCTTCATTTCGGAAGAGATCCGCTCGGTCTACGCACTCGGGGTCGAGGTGGGGGTGGTGATCGGCGGGGGGAACATCTTTCGCGGCAACAGCGACGCCGCGAGCAACATGAAGCGTCCCGTCGCCGACCAGATCGGCATGCTGGCCACCATGATCAACGCCCTCATGCTCCAGGACGCCCTTGAACACATGGGGGTCCCGACCCGCGTCATGACCGCCTTTCCCATCCAGACGGTGGCCGAGATGTATATCCGGCGCCGGGCCATGCGCCACATGGAGAAGGGGCGGGTGGTGATCTTTGCGGGTGGGACGGGCAACCCGTTCTTCACGACGGATTCCGCGGCGGCGCTGCGCGCGGCGGAAATCGAGGCGGACGTCCTCCTGAAGGGAACCAAGGTCGACGGCGTCTATACAGCGGACCCGGCAAAGGACCCCAACGCCCAGCTCCTCGAGACCTGCAGCTATGGCCGCGCCATCCGCGAGAACCTGCGCGTCATGGATACCGCCGCGATTTCCCTCTGTGGCGAGAACAACATGCCCGTCATCGTCTACAACCTGTCCGTTCCCGGCAATACACGCCGCGTGATCTGTAACGGTAAGCCGGGCACAATGCTTATTGGAGACACAGCCTGATGGAAGAAACGAAGGAACTGTTCAAGACAGCGGAGCACAAGATGGCGCAGGCCATCGAGGCCCTCGACCATCACTTCAACACGCTTCGGACGGGCCGCGCCTCGACGGCGCTCCTGGACGACGTGCGCGTAGAAGCCTACGGGCAGGAAATGCCGCTCCAGCAGGTGGCCAGCGTCAACACGCCGGACGCACGCACGATCGCCATCCAGCCCTGGGACTCCAACCAGATCGCCGCCATCGAGCGCGCCCTCCTTGTCGCCGACCTCGGTCTCAACCCCCAGAACGATGGCAAGATCATCCGCCTCAACATCCCCCCCCTCACCGAGGAACGCCGGAAGGATCTCGCCAAGAAGGCCCACGCCATGGCCGAGGAAGGCCGCGTGGCCATTCGCAATGTTCGCAAACACACCAAGGACGGCATCGAAAAGCTCCGCAAGGACAAGGTCCTGAGCGATGACCAGGCCCATGTAGCCAACGAGGAACTGCAGAAGCTGACCGACCGCTTCATCGCCAAGGTCGACGAGCACATGCAGAAGAAGGAAAAAGACATCATGGAGGTCTGACCCTCCCACCGGGCAGGGACCTGAAGGACAAGGGGGCACCGGCACCGGTGCCCCCTTGGTCGTTTCCATGATCCGCCTGAAGTCGGGGGATTACTTGCGGGTCTTCCTTGTGGCAGCGCGGCGCTTGCGCGGCTTGAACGCGTCGGGGTTCAGGCCCTTGAGGTCCTTGTGGACGAAGAGGCCGTCGCGGCGGATCTCCTCGCCGTCGAAGACAATGGACCCGCCTCCGTACTCGGGGCGCTGGATGCAGACAAGGTCCCAGTGGAGGCCCGAACGGTTGCCGTTGTCGGCGTCCCCGTAAGCGGCGCCCAGAGCCATGTGAAAGCTGCCGGCGATCTTCTCGTCGAAGAGGATATCGCGCATCGGCGTCTCGATGTGGGGATTGAAGGCGATGGAGAACTCGCCGACGTAGCGGGCACCCTTGTCCTGGTCGAGGATACGATGGAGCTGGCGCGTCTGGCCCGCGTCCGCACCCGACGCCTCCACCACGCGCCCCTTCTCGAACCGCAAGGTAATGTTGTCGAAGGGCATGCCGTTCATCACCGTGGGCGTGTTGAAGGCGACGGTACCTTCGACACTTTCGCGAACCGGGGCGGTGAAACACTCGCCATCCGGGATATTGTGGGTGCCGAAACAGGGGACCACTGGGATGCGGCGGATGGAGAAGGAAAGCTCCGTACCCTTGCCGGTGATCTCGACCTTGTTGGTCTTGCGCATGAGATCCGCCAGCGGCTTGAGCGCCCGTTCCATTTTGCCATAGTCGACAGTACAGACGCGGTAGAAGTAGTCGGCGAAGACCTCGCGGGGCTGCGAGGCGAGTTGCGCCATGGAGGAGTTGGGATACCGCAGGACGACCCAGCGCGTTTTGTTGACGCGTTCGTCGCGGACTTGGTTCGAGAGGTTCCTGGATACGAGCTCGTTCTGGCGCGGGGGGACGTCGGCCGCCTCGAAGATGTTGGCGCTGCCCCGGATGTCGATGTAGCAGTCCGCGTTGCGAACAATCCCCAGCTCGAGCTTTCGCCGTGCGGTGCAGATTTCCTTTGTCGCGCCGTGGAGAAACTTGCGCTCGATTTCCGGCTGGATGAACTGGAGATAGGGAGCGGCCCCGGCGCGGAGCACTTCCTCCACGATGGCCTCCGCCAGCCCGAGCGTGTCCTCCCCCACCGCATGGATGACGACCGTCTCGCCGGGCTTGGCCGCCGTGGAGTGGCGCACCAGCACCTTTGCGAGGTCGCGGTCGCGTTCGTCTCGAATCGCCATGGTTGCCTCCTGGAGACGCGGCCCCCTGGCCGCGAGAGAGTCCCCCTTGCAACGGCCGGGGCAGTTGCGCTCTCCCTATGTCTCCCTTGCCCGCGGGGCAAGCAGGCCTTTTGGGGAACCTAATGGCGTCACGGATGGGACCAGACAGGAAGGCAGGCGGCAAGCCGCGGCTGAGGAACCTCCTTGGCGCGTCGGACTGGGCCGTGCACGAGCCGCCGAACGCGGGAGACCTCGAGGTTGCGCGCGTCTACGTCAACTATGGCGTGGAGTCCGGGGTGCGCCTGGGTGACGAGTATATACGGCTGAGGAACAAGCGGAGCCTGCCAACCGTAGCCGGCGACCTTGTCTATACAGACGGAATCCAGGTCCTAGGCATCCAGCCGCGGGGTCGCGTGCTGGCCCGGTACGCGGATCCGGGCGGGGTGCGCCTGATCGCGTCACAACTCGACCAGGTGGGCGTCGTCGTCAGCGCCTCGCTCCCCCCCCTGCAGGAGGGCTTCCTGGACCGCTACCTGATCTTCTGCCGAATCGTCGAGTTGCCGCTGTTTGTGGTGCTGAACAAGATGGACGAGGCGCGGGATGGTATCGAGGGGCGGCTCGAGCCCTTTCGCGAGGCGGGGGTCGACGTCTACCCAACCTCGGCGGCCACGGGCGAAGGGCTCGAGGAGCTCGAGGAGCGACTGTCACGCGGCATCACGGTCCTCTCCGGCCTGTCGGGCGTCGGCAAGTCGACCCTCATCAACGCCCTCCTGGACGAGGAAATTCCCGTCCAGGAAATCAGCTCAGCCACGGGGAAGGGCCGCCACACGACCACCGCCGCGGAGGCATACGAGTTCGCCGGGACACTCCTCATCGATTCGCCGGGCATCAAAAAGTTCGGCTTCATCGGCGTGACCCGCGATCAAATCATCAGGGGCTTTCCGGACTTCCAACCCTTTCTCCAACAGTGCCGATTCGAGGATTGTGAGCACGTGAGGGAAGCCGGTTGCGGCGTGCGGCAGGCGGTGGAGGACGGCCGGCTGGACGGGCGGCGCCACGCGGCTTATGTGGAGCTGATGGAAACGCTCGAGGCGGAGGGCTAGCCGCCGAGCGCGCGCAGGACCTCGCGGCCGATCCGGTCGCCATTTGCCATGATGGTGAAGGTCAGGCCCTTTGCGGGCAGGTGCGGGAGCACGGAACCGTCGACGATGTGGACGCGATCGGCGCCGCGCAGGCTGCCGTCGGTGCGCGTGGTCAGCGGCCGCTCTTCCACTGCCATGGGAAAGGCGCCGCCGTAGTGAATGCTGGCACCGTGGCCGGGGTCGATGCGGCGGATCGGCCAGCAGCCAAGCGCCCGGAGGCAGCCGCGGAGTCGACTCTCCGCAAGGGCCTGTTGACGGGTTTCCCCTTCGGTAGGCGTATAGACGACCCGGAGGACGTCGCCCTCGAGCCAGAGGCGCTTGCCCGCGTCCGGCCGGTCCGCATGGTGCACGCCGACGATGACAAAGGAAGGCTGGAGCAGCGTCATCAGCCGCATGGCAGCGGGCACGCCGAGGGGGGCCTCCTTGGCGATCTTGAACGTCAAGAGCGAGCGGTAGGAGTAGAACTGCACCTGGAGCGGGTCGCCGGATCCGCCCGGCTGGAAGTATCCCATGATTTGCGTGAGGCTGTGGCGGCGGTCGCGGCTGGCCCGGCCGATCCTCGCCGGCAACAGGCAGGGGTAGTACGCATACGGATTGCTGAGGATGGGAACGGGCTGTCCCTCGAGCCCGAGAGAACGCAGGACGAGCCGTGGGGTGCCGATCCCCCCGGCGCCGAGAATCACCCGGCGGGCCTCCACTTCGCTCCGGGTGCCGTCCCGCAACGAGCGCAACGACAGGCGCACGCCCCCCTCGATCGGCAGGAACGACTCGACCAGCACGCCCGGCTCATAGCGGAAGGAGGAAAACCGGCGGAGTTCCCTGAGCGTATAGACGGGGCGATAGACGGCGCGGTCCTTGTCCGCCCAGAACTCCATGTCGAGGTATCGGCAGGGGCCCCGGCCACGATGTCGCCGGGTCAGGAGGGCAAGCCGGGGGGCTCCGAGGAACAGGCCACGGCGCCGGAACGCGTCGCAGTGGTGTCGGTATCGGGAAAGAAGGTACCGGCCGTTGGAATCGGGGCGGGCCGGGTGCTGAAGCGGAATGTCCTCCCCGAGGAAGCGGGAGAGGGCGTCGTCCGGGGCGCCGGAAATGCCAATGCGTTCGGACACCGCCCGGTAATGGGGAAGGAGATCGGCGCGCCGGAGGGGCCAGCCGGCCATGTCGTCGTCCGAAAAGTCGGGGACCGCCGCCCCCCACCCAGCGGCAAGGCCCCCGAGGGCGAGGCTCTCCGCCGCCTGGAAGTCGGGCGCCTGCGTCCGAAGGACATCGGAGGCAGACCGCAGGATGTGCGCGCGGGGCGGGGTCAGCTGGGCCCCGACGCGCACGGGGCCAAATGGCACGCCGGAGAAGTCCTCGCCGAGGAAGTAGCGCCATTGCTGCGGGTCGGCTTCGCGTATGGCGGTGAAGGACCGCGCCGGGATGTCCTGTGTATAGACGCCGTCGGTGGCGCCGCCGTCGAAGAGGACGACGTCGCGGCCGGCTTCGGCAAGGGGCCAGGCCGCATGGACGGCGCTCGCCCCGGAACCCACCACCGCCACGTCGATCATCGGGTTCCCACCATGATGTAAAGCGGCACGCCAAGGAGCAGTCGGGCGGCGGCCCCAAGGGAGACGAATAGAAGTTGAACCAGATGAAAGGGGCCCGGATCGGCGGGCGGGAGGAAGCGCAACCCGGTGGACGGGTCGGTTTCGAGGATGGCGGCGGCGAGCAGGAACCGCCGGTGGAGGGGATCGCCGGGGCGGACGAGTCCTGCCCCTGCATCCAGGAAAGGCATCAGGCGCGGTCGGCGGCGGGCAAGGCGCAGGGCAGCAGACTCGGCAGCGACGAGATCCGCCGGCAGGCGCTCGAGGGCGAGCCGGTACCGCTCGGCGAGGTCGGGAGGAACCGTCTGGATCCCGAGGCAGCGCGCCATCGCGGCGAACTCGCGATCGGTGACGTCGTTGCCGCGGGCGCTGGGAGTCATCGGGCGCCGGTCAGGAAAGGTCGACGGTTGGAACCTGGCGCTTGTCCTCGAACGCCTCGTGAATGGCGCGGACGGCGGTTTCCAGGTCGCCCTCCGCGATGATGCACGAGATCTTGATCTCCGAGGTGCTGATCATCTGGATGTTGATTTTGTTCGCGGCGAGGGCGCGGAACATGCGCGATGCAACATTGGAATGCGAACGCATGCCGACGCCAACGGCACTGACTTTGGCAATGTGGGGATCGCCGACGACCTCGCGTGCGCCCACCTCCTTCGCGATGTCTTCGGCGATGGCCTTCGTTTTCTCGAAGTCGTCGCGGCTGACGGTGAAGCTGATGTCGTTGAGGCCGCCGGAGGCGATGCTCTGGATGATCATGTCGACGACAATGCCGGCCTCGCCGACCCGGCTGAAGACGTCGGCGGCAATGCCCGGCCGGTCCGGCACGCCAAGGATCGCAATCTTCGATTCGTTGTGGTTGAAGGCCACCCCGCTGACGACGACGTCTTCCATTTCCTTCTCCTCGGGAACGACAAGCGTGCCGGCCCCGTTGTGCTTGTAGCTGCGGACGTGCAGGCTGACGTTGTAGTTCTTGGCGAATTCGACGCTGCGCGATTGGAGCACCCCGGCGCCGAGGGACGCCAGCTCCAGCATCTCGTCATAGCTGATGCGGTCGATCTTGTAGGCGGAAAAGCAGTAGCGCGGGTCGGTCGTATAGATGCCGTCGACGTCCTTGTAAAACTCGCAGACGTCGGCGCCAATGGCGGCGGCGATGGCAACCGCCGAAATGTCGGACCCGCCGCGGCCCAGCGTGGTGTACTCCTGGTCGTCGGTGACGCCCTGAAACCCGGCGATGACCGGGACCATTCCATCGGCGAGGGCCTGTTCGAGCCGGTCGGTTGCGATGTCGCGGATCCGCGCCCGGCCAAACAGGTTCTCGGTAAGGATGCCCACCTGGTGGCCGGTGAAGCTGCGGGCGGGAACGCCCATGGACTCGAGGGCGATTGCGAGGAGGGCCATGGCCTGCTGCTCGCCGGTGGCCATTAACATGTCAAGCTCGCGCGCCGGCGGGTTGCCGGGAAAGGCGCTCGCCATGGCGATAAGCCTGTTGGTCGCATCGCCCATCGCCGACACGACAACGACGACTTTGTGGCCCTCGTCGCGAGTCTTCCGGATGATGCGGGCGACGTTGTCAAAGCGGTCGGGAAGGAACTCCGCACCAAAGAGCGGCTCCCCCCCGTTCCGTGCCTTCCCCTTCCCCTTATCCCCCAGCGCGTCCCCGCCAAACTTCTGGACAATCAGCGACAAGCCCCGGACTCCACGGCGAAGGTTCATCCACCGGCTTGGTGGGAAACGGAGTGACGTGGAAGGGCGGGAAGTCTGTCAAGCCGGGAAAGGGAAGGCACTTGGCTTGCCATCGCACGGCCGCCACAACAAGGTGGCCGGTCATTCCCGCCCCGGAGGCTCCTGTTGCGCATCGTCTTTTTCGGCACCCCGGACTTCGCCGTGCCGTCGCTCGACCGGCTGGTGGAATCCTCCCACAAAGTGCTGGCGGTGGTATGCCAGCCGGACAAGCCGGCGGGGCGCGGGCGAAAGCTGAAAGCGCCACCGGTCAAGGAACGTGCCCTGGCCCATGGCCTGCCGGTCCTCCAACCGGACCGCCTCCGGGGCGAGGCGGGCGAATCCTTCGCCAGGGAACTGGACGCCCTCCAGCCCGACGTCGCGGTCGTGATCGCCTACGGCAAGATTCTCCCCCGCCGCCTCCTCGACCTCCCGCGCCATGGCTGCCTCAATGTCCATGCCTCGCTGCTGCCCAGGTACCGAGGCGTCGCGCC
>CAYQTO010000062.1:18419-19792 GCA_964420455.1 uncultured Candidatus Sumerlaeota bacterium
TCGCGGCGAGCGGCGCACCGGCGTGTCGATCATGCGGCTCGACGAGGGCATGGACACGGGCCCCGTCGCCGCCACCCGCGAGGTCGACATCCTCGATGATGATGACGCCCGCTCGCTCTCCGATATCCTTTCCTTCACCGGCGCCGAGTTGCTGCTCGAGGTGCTGGCGGATTTGCAGGAGACCGGCTCGCTGCAACTCACGCCCCAGGATGAGGCGATGGCGACCTATGCCTCACTCATCAAGCGCAGCGACGCGCTGATCGAATGGTCGCGACCAGCCGACGAGATCATCTGCGCCATCCGGGGATTCCGCGTCTGGCCCAAGGCGTATACACACGCGGGAGACAAGGAACTGAAAATCATCGGTGCGGAGGCGTGCGCCGCCGAGTGGGTGAACGCGTCCGCATTCCACGAGAAGGTCGAGCCCGGAACGGTGGTCGAGGTGCTGAAGGGACGGGGCTTTGTTGTCCGAGCCGGGGGCGAGGGGACACAGGGCCTTGTGATGGTCACCCTCGTCCAGCCGGAAGGACGCGGCGAGATGCCGGCAACGGACTTCGTGAATGGCGGCGGCATCGAGGTGGGCGACCGCCTGAAGAGTTGATGGCGACCGATCCCACGAGAGCGGACTTTCCCGCGGTGGCAAACGCGAGCCGGACCCCCCGCCACCAAATGGGGGGGCTGGCCCTCTTCGAGGGCGTGCTGATGCGTTCGCGGACCGGCTTTGCGGTGGCGCTCCGCCGACGCAACGGCCGCATCCATCTTCGCCAGATTCCCTGGGCGAGCTTCCTGCAGAAGGGCCCGTGGGGCCTGCCGGGAGTCCGTGGGGCCGCCTCCCTCGCGGAGATGCTGTGGATCGGCACGCGGGCCCTCGACGAGTCGGCCCGTGGCGGTTCGGGCGACCCGCCCACGAACCGCGAGGTCCTCCTCGCGATCCTCGGCTCCCTCGCCGCCATGCTCACGATCTTCCTCCTCCTGCCGGACCTCCTCGCCTACGCCCTCCTTGTCTATACAGGGCTCGGCACCCGGCTGGGGGTCCTCGCCGGGGGCGATTTTCCCGAGGTCGATCACCCGCTTCTCCATGCGGTGCTGGCGGGAGGCGTGCGGATCGTCGTGGTGCTTGGCTACCTCATGGTACTTGCGCGCGACCGCGAGGTCTTCCGCATCCTTCAGTACCACGGCGCCGAGCACATGGCCGTCCATGCCTACGAGGCGGGCGATGATGTGAGCGTTGAGAAAGCCCGCACCATGAGCCGCTTTCACCCGCGCTGCGGAACCGCCCTCGTGGCCCTTGTGCTGCTCCTCGCCGTTCCGGTGTTGGGAGCCGTGGCGATGCTTCCCAACATGATCATCAGCGGATACCCGGACTGGACCTG
>CAYQTO010000063.1:0-18892 GCA_964420455.1 uncultured Candidatus Sumerlaeota bacterium
CATCATCGACACGGTCACCTTCATGAACGATGCGCTGCGGGCCGGAAAGTCGATCCTGGCCGAGGGCGCCCAGGGCATCCTGCTCGACATTGATTTCGGCACCTATCCCTTTGTCACCTCTTCGAACCCCTCGCCCGGTGGCGCCTGCACGGGCCTCGGCATCAGCCCGCGCCACATCGATTCGGTGCTCGGCGTCGTCAAGGCCTACACGACGCGCGTGGGCGAGGGCCCAATGCCCACGGAACTGACGGACGCGGTGGGGGAGAAGCTGCAGGCGGAGGGCGGGGAGTTTGGCGCCACGACCGGTCGCCCGCGCCGTTGTGGCTGGTTCGATGCCGCCGCCGTTCGCCGCTCCGTCCAGATCGGCGGCGTCACCGAGGTCATCCTGACCAAGCTCGACGTCCTCAGCATCTTTGACGAGATTCCCGTCTGCTCCGCCTACGACACGCCTGGCGGCCGGAAGGACTATCTGCCGTTTGACCTCGAGGAACTTAAGGCCGCCCGCCCCATCCTCGAAACGCTCCCGGGCTGGAAGCAGCCCCTCGGCACGATCCGCAGGTGGGACGACCTCCCGCCGGAGGCCAGGGCGTACATTGCCCGGCTGGAGGAACTCATCGGCGCACCCATCACCATGGCCGGCGTCGGACCCGACCGCGCCCAGACACTCCACAAGGAGTCCTGACACCGATGCTGTTTCGCCGCAGCGAGATCGAACAGGAGGAGCGCCGGCTCGCTCCGTACGCCTGCAAGGCCGCCGAGTCCCGCGGCCGCGAGAACCCCATCGCCCCCGATCCCTGGCGCACCGCCTTCCAGCGCGACCGCGACCGCATCATCCACGCCTCCGCCTTTCGCAAGCTCGAGTTCAAGACGCAGGTCTTCATGACCACCGCCGGCGACTATCACCGCACCCGGCTCACCCATACCGCCGAGGTGGCGCAAATTGCCCGCATCATCGCCCGCGCCCTCGGCCTCAATGTCGACCTGACCGAGGCCATCGCCCTCGCCCACGATCTTGGCCACACCCCTTTTGGCCACGCCGGCGAGGAGGCCATGCGTGTCTCCATGAAGGATCACGGCGGCTTCGAGCACAACGCCCAGGGACTGCGCATCGTCGAAATCCTCGAGGAACGCTACCCGGATCACCCCGGCCTCAACCTCACCTTCGAGGTCCGCGAAGGCATCATCAAGCACGACACCCTCTATGATTCCCCCGCCGCGGACGAGCGTTACCTCCCCGGCCAGCCCGCCACCCTCGAATGCCAGGTCGTCGACATCGCCGACGAGATCGCCTATAATTGCGCCGACCTCGACGACGCCCTCAAGCTTGCCTACATCGAGGAGGAAGACCTCCTGGAGATTCCCTGGCTCGATCACCTGTTCCAGAAGGCCCGGAACGAATCGGGGACCACCTCGCGGCGCAAGTACCGCCGCTTTGCCGCGATCGGGGAACTGTACGAGTTCCACGTGCATGATGCGCTGATCGCCAGCAACGAACTGCTTCAGGAGTCGGGGGCGGGAAACGTGGACGAGGTCCGCGAGGCCGGCCGCCGCCTCGTCGACTTCTCTCCCGAGACCAAGCGCAAGCTCGCCGAGCTCAAGCAGTTCCTCCTGCGCCGCGTCTACCTCCACCCCAAGACCCTCCAGAATTCCGAGCGCGGCCGCCGCTTCATCACCACCCTCTTCCAGACGTATATCGACAAGCCCGCCCTCATGCCCTTCAAGTACCAGAAAAGGATTGAAGCAGATGGGCTCCACCGCGTCGTCTGCGACTATATCTCGGGGATGACGGACCGGTACCTCCACGAGCAGTACCGCGGCCTGTTTCACCCGGAGATTTTCAAGTAGGACCCGTGCGAAGGAGGAGATGGCGATGAACGGCGAGCAGCCCGGCGACCCGCAGGATCCGCAGGATCCCCCCCGCAAGAAGGCGGTTCCGCCGCGACGCCGAGCCACCGCCCGTCCCGCCAGCGACAAGCCCAAGACCCCGCCCGCCGCCAAGACGAAGGGCCCGGCGCCGACGCCCCGCCGGCGCCCCGCCAAGCCGCCCCGCACCGACCAGCAGCCCACCGCCCCCACACCCGTCGAGAAGCCCGCCACCGCGCCCCCACCTCCGCACGACCCCCTCCATCGCCTGCGCGTCGAGGAGCTCTCCCGCGCCCTCCGCGAGGAACTCGACGCCCTCGAGCAGCGCCTCCCCGATTTCCTCGACGACGTCCTCGAGATCCTCGAGGACCGCCTCACCGCCCTCCGCGAGGAGGTCGCCCGCCGCGATCAGGCGATGGCCAACGCGGACAGCCCGGCCCGGCTCTTTCACGCCACCCAGCTCGAGAAGATCGCCCGCCGCGTCGCCCGGTTCCGCGCCCTCCCCCAAGGCACCCTCGCGGACCTCCTCAAGCTCGACACGCGCCTCGCCAAGTCTCTCGACCGCCTCCGTCGCAAGTAACCTCAAACATGCTCCAGGATGTCCTCGAGGCCCGGCCCCTCCTCTCAATGCTTGTCAGGCGCGAGCTCAAGTCGCGCTACGCCGGGTCCAACATGGGCGCCTTTTGGAACCTCATCCATCCCATCGTCCTGATCCTCATCTATATTGTCATCTTTTCCTCGGTGATGCAGGCCAAGCTCCCCACCGGCCAGGGCCGCCTCGCCTACGCCATCCACCTCTGCTCGGCCATCATCCCCTGGTTTCTCTTTGCCGAGATCATCTCGCGCAGCAGCACCGTGCTGATGGACAACGCCAACCTCCTCAAGAAGATGGCCCTCCCCGAGGAGGTGCTGTTCCTTTCCATCTTCTTCTGCTCCTTCATCGTCCACGGCGCGAGCATGGTCGCCTTCATACTGCTGCTCGCGGCCGTCGGGGTCGAGATGTCCTGGACGGTGCTCTTCGCGTTTCCGGTGATGGCAGCGCTGGGGGTGGCGGCCCTCGGGATGGGAATGATCCTCAGCGTCATGACGCTTCTGGTCCGCGACGTTGGGCAAATCGTCCAGATCATCCTCCAACTGCTGTTCTGGTCGCTCCCGATCGTCTATCCCCTCTCGATCATCACCAACGAGCAGATCCGCTTCCTCTTGGGCTTCAATCCGATCCGGGGGTACTTTCTCACGACCCAAATGCTCTTCGGCGGCAGCGAGGGCGGCTTCGGTTACGATGCCTACTACGTGATGGTGCTCATGCCCTTTGCGATGATGGTGATGGGGCTCGCGTTTCTCAGGAGTCACCGGAGCGAGATCCTCGATGCCCTTTGACGGTTAGGCGATGAGCGCGGGTGCGTCGCAGCCCCCTCGCATCCGGCCCGCGACTCTCCTTAAACGAAAGACGCTTTGACCTTGCTTTTCACGCCGTTCCGTGGCGTGATTCACTCCGGATATAGTCCACTCGCCAAGAGGTCTACAAACCGGATTGTCTTTTCCGCAGAATAGTCCAAAACTTTCAAACTCAATCCTAACAAACCGAAGGAAAGGAACTCATTATGAAACCTGAAACGAACACCAATGGGAACATCGCGCTTTTTGTGGACATCGAAAATCTCATCAGCAACGCAGCGGAAATCGGGCTTCCCATTGATCTGTCGGTGGTCATTGCGCGTCTTAAGGAGGAGGGTAAAATCATCATTCGGCGAAGTTTTGGCGACCTCAAAAAGGCCCTCCAGTCCAATAATCAACTTCTGATGGAAAATGAGATCCGCCGGATGTTGTACCAAAATCTTGTCCAGCACGAGGATATCCCGTACATTACGGCGAAGAAGAACACTGCGGACATTCGCCTGGTCGTCGAGGCGCTTGCCATCGCCTACACCCATCCAGACCTCAGCCATTTCGCCATCCTTGCGTCGGACCGCGACTACGTTCCGCTTTTCAACAAGCTCCATGAACTCGGCCGCACGGTAATCTCCATCGCCATCGACGAGGATTCGAGCAACAGCCCGATGCTTCGTGAATCCGCCGACCTTCTGGTCTACTACGACAGCCTCCTCGGGGAAACCGCCGCACCCGCCGAAGCAAAGCCCACGGACACCAACTTCTCGCCCTTGGAGGAAGAATACCTCCAACTCCTCCAGAAGGCGATCCGCGCCACCGGGGAAGGTGTCCGCCCCGTCTCCGCTGTTGTCGTCCGCGAGAAAATGCGCCAACTTCGCGCGGACTTCTCTCCCGCTCTCGTTGGCCTCGCCTCCTTCTCCGATTTCCTCGCCCGCGCGCAGACCGCCCGCATCGTGAAGGTGCACTCCTCCGATACGGACCGCGACTACCTTCTGGAACTCGGAGACCGCCTCCTTTCCAAGGCCACCGCGAAACCCGCGGTCTCCGTCGGCAAGGCCTCCGGTGCAGTCACCGCCAAGGATCTTTTCCAGTTCATCCAGGACAAGCTCAAGCTCCCGCTCCCCGACTACGAGACCCGCGCCAACATCCTTGAATCTGCTTTTGAAAGTTACGACCACCTCATTCAGAGTGGGCCCTTCACCATCGATGAGTGGAAGGAGGCCACCCTTAAGTTTCTGAAGAACCGCAAGCACCACGGAGTTTCCGAACAGGCCGTCTTCAAGACCCTTCACTCGCTCAAGCTCGCCCGGGGAGCGCTCAGCCTCGACTTTAACGACCGCAACCTGATCGTCGGTCTGAAGATCGAGCACGAGCAGGCGGAGACCGTCATCGTCTCCAACTTCATCAGCCAGATCGAGAACGAACGCGGCTGGACAGACCTGCCGGACGACGTTTTGCTGGAGGTCTTCTACCCGAAACAGCCCGACGGCGCCAAACGCCTCCAGCGCGCCCGCGACCGCTTGGTCTAGCACCGGAAGTCGGGCCATGGGGGGGGCTTTCCCCACCATCCGAAAACCCCCTCCATGGTCCAAATTCCCCTTGGGAATGGTGGCCGATGAAACCCCTTTATCCCTTTCTTTTTGGGGATTTCCGTCCCCGGGCGCCCATGGCTAGGCGCTTTATCGGCTCGCTTGCCATCCTGTCCAAGGTCGCCCTTCTTCCCCCCTTTTCACCCGCAAAGTTCCCCTTCCCGCCCTCGCGTTGACAACCTGCGTCCCTGCTCACCACATCGCGCCATGGCTTGACCCAAGCCTCGGAGAAAAGACCCGCATGACCGACAGACAACTTCCCATCGGCATCGCCCCCCAAGCCTGGCCCTATGCGATCCCCATGGCCGTCATCGCCCTCGCGTTGGGGCTGGTGGGCTGGTGGACGGCGGCCATGGTGCCCGCGGCTGTTTGCCTCGCCGTGCTTGCCTTCTTTCGCGATCCGGAACGGCGAACACCCAACATCCCCCATTCCCTCTGTTCCCCCGCCGACGGCCGCGTCACCGCCATCGAGGAGGTCGACTGCGACCACATGCCCGGCGGCCGCGCCCTTCGCGTTTCGATCTTCCTCAGCATATTCGACGCTCACATCCAGCGGTCGCCCGTTGGCGGCACGGTCCAGAGCGTGGAGCGCCGCCCCGGCAGGTGGCTGAACGCCGTGGTCCCCCGGAGCGCGGAGGAGAACAACGCGGTGACCATCTGGCTGAATTCAGACCTCGGGCTGGTGGGGGTGCGCCAGATCGTGGGGCTGATCGCGCGGCGGATCGTGTGCAACGCGCGCGAGGGGACGATCCTCAAGCGTGGCGAGCGCTACGGCCTGATCCAGTTCGGTTCGCGGGTGGACCTGTTCCTGCCGACGGAGGCGCGGCTGAAGGTCACCCTCGGCGCCCGCGTCAAGGCCGGCCAGACCTGCATGGCGGTGGTGGCGGAGGAGGAAGTGAAGCGGGGCCGCTCGCGCGAGATGGCTCCCAAGGTTGCCTTGCCAGCGGAGGTCGTTTGAGGGAGCTTGCTTCAGGCGCGGTACCGGCCCTCACGGTTTGCCCGCCGGTCTTCCTTCCATGACGCCGCTCCCTTCCCCCAGCCGCCCGCTTCGCCTTCGTCCCCTGCGGCGCGACCGCAAGCGCCGCTCGCGCTCCATCGATCCGGCGCAATCGCCGCTCATCGTCCTGCCCAATCTGTTTACCGCCGCCAGCCTCTTTCTCTCGCTCTTTGCCCTGGTGCGCATCAGCGAGGGCGATCCCGTCTCCGCCTGCTGGTTGATCCTCGCGGCCGCGGTCTGCGACGCGGTCGATGGCCCCGTCGCCCGCGTCACCCGCACCGCCAGCGATTTCGGCCTCCAGTTCGACTCCCTGGCGGACATTGTGGCCTTCGGTGTGGCCCCCGCCTTCCTCATTTTTCACACTCTGGAGACCTTCGATCCCGCCGCCCTGCCGGAATACGCCCCGCGTCTTGCCCTCGCCGCGAGCGCCCTCTTCGTCATTTGCGCGGCCATCCGCCTCGCCCGGTTCAATACCCAGGCCGGCACCTCCGAACGCCATACCTTCATCGGCATGCCCACCCCCGCCTCCGCGGGGATGGTCGTCTCCGCCTTCCTCCTTGTGGACTGGTTGCGGGATCTCCCCCTGGTGGGTGAAATCATCGATCCCGAAACCCTCACTGTCATCTTGCATCGGTTGATTCTTCTCCTCATGGTGGCGCTGTTGATGGTCAGCGAAGTCCCCTTCCCGAAGTTGCGCCAGTTGAGGCTGATGCCGCGTAACCCCATCCGGTCGCTCGTCCTTCTCGTGGGGGCGGTCTGTGTGATGATCGCCTTTCTGGACGAGTTGCCACTGGTCTTGTTCGTTGGGTTCACGGCGTATGTGTTGGGGGCGCTGGCCCTCGGGGTGCAGCAAAGCCTGAATCCGCCCGGAGGAAAGGACGCCGCCCATGCCTAGCCCGACGTTCCGGCGAGGCCCCCGGCGGGGTGCCCTTGCCAATGGGAAGGATCCCTCGCCCGCTCGCCGTGTCGCCCTGCGCATGCTCGTCAATTCCCAGGGCCGCGATGCCCACAGCATGGAGTGGACGCTCGAGTCCGCCCGTCGCTCCGGCGAGGTCAACCATCGCGACGCCTCCCTCGCCCAGGAGATCGCCCGCGGCGTCGCCCGCCAGCGCCTCTGGCTCGAGCACCTCCTCGACGGCTACCTCCACAAGCCCATCCCCGGACAGGCCTTCCAGGTCCGCGAGTCCCTCCTGATTGGGATTTACCAAGCCTCCTTCCTCGAGCGCATTCCCCCCCACACCATCGTCGACGAGACGGTGCGCCTCGTCCGCAGCGCCCGCACCGAGGCGGGCTATCGCAGCCTCGCCAACGCCATCATGCGCCAGGTCGTCAACCGCACGCGCGACGACCTCCGCCCCGCCGAGAGCGTCCCCTGGCCCCTGCGCTTCAGCGTCCCCGACTGGCTCGCCGGCGAGGCCGGCCAGGTGTTCCGCAACGGCGAGGCCCAGGAATACTTTGCCGCCTCGAACCAGCACGCCCCCCTCAACCTGCGCATCGTTGCCCATCCGGGTGCGGAGACCGCCGTCATGGTCGAGCGCCTCCGCGGCGAAATCGTCGATATGACCCACGCCCTGCCGGAGATCGACCGTGGCCGCTTCCTCCAGGACTGTGTGGTTGTTCGCGGGCGGGGCATCGTGCCGGACCACCTGCCGAGTTTCCGCAGCGGCCTCCTCACGGCGGAGGACGAGGGGGCCCAAATCGCCGGTCACCTCGCCGGCGTCGCCCCGGGCATGGCGGTGCTCGACCTGTGTGCCTCCCCCGGGGGAAAGACCGCCCACCTCGCGGATCTCGCCGGGCGTCGCTTTCGCCGCTTCCTCGCCACCGACCGCGGAGAGGACAAGCTCGCCCGCCTCCGCGAGACCCTCCAGCGCCTCCGTCTTCACGATATCGTTGAAGTCGCCGATGCGGACCGGCTCGACGATGGGGCCCTCGCCGGCCAGTTCGACCTTGTCCTCGTCGACGCCCCCTGCAGCGCCCTCGGCACCATGCGCCGCCACCCCGAGGCCCGCTGGCGCCAGCGCGTCTCCACCATCCGCTCCCTCGCCCGCGCCCAGCAAAAGCTCCTCGAACGCGCCGCCCCCCTCGTCGCCCCCGGCGGCATTCTCTTCTACAGCGTTTGCACGTTCCTCAAGCAGGAGACCGATGGCGCGATCGAGAAGTTCCTCGCGACCCACGGCGACGCCTTCGAGCCCGCCCCCGCGCCCGAGGGGCTGCCCTTTGATCCCGAACGTTTCGCCGCCGGCCCGGGCCGTTGGCGCACCGCCACCCATCGCGACGGGTGCGACAGCTTCTTCGTCGCCCGCCTGCGCAAGCGATAGGCCCTAGCGCTCGAGCCGGAGGGAGTGGACCACCAGCTGGCCGGCGGGCTGACCGCTGGCGATCATGAACGATACGCCGCGCATCGCCCCAAGATCGACCCGGCGGTTTCCGGCCTGGTTGCCCCAGTCCTCCCGCAGACGCAGGTCACGCAGTTCAAGCCTCCAGGTCTCGCGTCCGCCCTTGGCCATTGGCGCCGGCAAGGTGAAGGACTCGCCGTCGTCGCCGGCCCCCGATCCATGCGTTTCCGCACCCGGGCTGTCGACACCCGCTTCCTCAAGCAACACACGGAGGATCAGGCCCTTCGGCGCCTCCAACTCCAGGACCAACGTGCCGTAGCCATCGAGGTCGGTGATCGAGGGGTCGCTGGCGTCCGGCACGCGGCAGGACGCCGGGCCGTAGACGGTGAACCCGCAGCCCCAACTGTCGCCGGTCTCGTAGTCGAGCTCGAACCGGTCGCTCGGTGTGGCAAGATCTGCGGAGGCGTCGTCCGCGGCGAAGGGGAGCGGCGGCGCCGCCGGTTCCGCCGCGATCAGGTCGAGCACCGGCGGCCGGTCCGGATACTGGCCGATCTCCACCGTTACCGCCTTGCCCGCACGCGGCATCGCCGTGGGCCGGGGGAAGTCCGACCCATGGCGGAGATCCGCCACCCGGTGATTCGTCTCCGTCATCGCCGCGAGCAGTTCCGGGTACCACCGGTGATAGATGTCGATGATGCCGTAGTTCGAGTCCTCGCCGTCAAAGCGCCCCTGCGGCGATTGGTCTGCGAACTCGAACCAGTGCATGCCCATCATCGTGGGATGCTGGAGGTAGGCGGAAACAAACCGCGAGTAGTTGCTTGCGCGTTCCGCCTGGGTCTTGACGACGGTGCCGGCGCCGCGGGTGTTCGGGTTGCCGCTCTGGTTTTCCTCCGCCCGCCAGGAATACTCGGTAATCATCATCGGCTTGCCGCCCAGCAACCAGTAGCGGGCGAGCGCCCACTCGTTGGGGAAGGGATACGTCTCGTAGGTATTGACGGAGATGACATCGCAGTGGCGGCCGGTGGCGAGAATGAGGGAGTCAGGCGCGTTGCCGGCGAAGCGCATGCCGAGGACGAGCTTGCCCGGGGCGGCCTCGCGCACGAGCCGCGCGCCCATCTCGAGGAACCGCTCCGCGGTGAGGGCGGTAAAGTCGTCGCGATCCTGACGCGCCTTGTCGTTCACCGACCGGCCGAGGAGCTCCGAGTTGAGCTCCTCGAAGGACCGCGCGTCGATTTCCCACGCGGTATTGAAGGCCTCGATTGTGCCGTGGCGCTCGCGGATCCAGTCGATGATCGGGCCGCGCCCGGGATGATCCCCGGGGAGGTCCACCGCGCGCTCCAGAAGGGTGTAGTTCGGCAGCACCGTCCAGGCGGTGCGGCCCCACCAGGGCGCCTCGTTATCGAGGAAGAAGCCCACCACAATGTCCGGGTGGGGGATCTGGGCGAGGCGTTCCTCGATGCGCCCGCGCATGATTTCCTCCGCGTCGGGGCGCCAGACCACCAGCGGCCGGTTACCATCGGTTCCGCCCACGTAAAGGATCGGCATCTCGTACATCGAGCCGTCGTTGAGCGCGGGGTCGGACCAGGCGCCGATCGTGTTGAAGCCCGCCTCTCGGAGCGTGCTGATCACGTCCGCCTGCCACGCCTGGTAGTCTCCCCGAAACATCGGGTCGTTGAATGCCTTGTAGAAAATGGCGCCCTCGCGCGCATTCCACCCGGACGCGCCGATGTGGTTCACCCCGATCGAGACAAACCGATCGCCGTCCTCCCTCTCAAACCAGAACCGACCCGCTTCGTCCTCCACCACTCGGTAGGACGTCGCCGAAAGAATCGCCGGGACCGCCATCATCACGCCTCCCCACAAGATTTTCCGCCACCGGACGCCCATGGCCCCTTCCTTTCATGGTAGCAATAACAGGACTATTCGAAAGACTTCCCCTGGTGTCAGCCCGAGAGTTTCCCGCGCCGGCCCCCTGTGAACTTGACCGCCATCCCCCAACACCAAGACCGTAGTCCCACGCCCAACTTGCGGCCCTCCTTCCCGGTCTCCCTTATCCACCATGGCCCGCATCCTCCTTGTCGAAGACGACCCCGCCTTTGCCCGCCGCCTCGGCCGCAATCTGGGCCTCGATGGATTCGAAACGACCGCCGCCCCCGACGGCGAGCACGCACTCCGCCTTCTCGCCGAGCACCCCTTCGACGCCATCCTGGCTGATATCAAGATGCCTGGCATGGGCGGCCTCGAGCTCCTCACCAAGGTCCGTTCCGGTGAACTCCCCGGCATGGATCCGGAGCTGCCGATCGTCCTCCTCACGTCCATCGTCGACGTCGAGACGGCGGTCGACGCCATGCGTCGGGGCGCCTCCGACTACCTCACCAAGGAGGCCGCACGCGCCGAGATCGCCATGCGCCTGCGCCGCGCCATGGAGAACCGCGACCTCGCCCGCGAAAACCTCCGCCTCCGCGAGGAAGTCGCCCGCAGCGACGAATTCACCGAGATGGTCGGCACCTCCCGCGCCCTCGAGGCCATCAAGGCCGACATCGAGCAGGTCGCCTCCACCGACGCCACCGTCCTCCTCCTCGGCGAAACCGGCGTCGGCAAGGAACTCGTCGCCCGCGCCATCCACCGCGCCTCCAACCGCCAGGGCCCCTTCATCGACATCAACGGCGCCCTCCTCCCCGACGACAACACCTTCCAGTCCGAACTCTTCGGCCACGAGCGCGGCGCCTTCACCGACGCCAAGACCCTCCGCCACGGGAAACTCGAACTTGCCGATGGCGGATCGCTTTTCCTCGACGAGGTCGGCGAGGTCTCGCCCGCCGTCCAGGCCATGCTCCTCCGCGTCCTCGAAACGATGACCTTCACGCGCCTCGGCGGCTCCCGCCCCCTGCGCGTCGACGTCCGCCTCATCGTCGCCACCAACCGCGACCTCCAGTCCGATGCGGACACCGGCGCCTTCCGCTCGGACCTTTATTACCGCCTCAACGTCTTCCCCATCTCGATCCCACCGCTGCGGGACCGCCGCGAGGACGTCGCCCCCCTGACCCGCCACTTTGTCCGTCGCTTCGCGGAAAAGTACGGTCGCCCGGTCCCCCTCATCGCCCCGTCCGCCATCGATCGCCTCCTCGCCTACCACTGGCCCGGGAACATCCGCGAACTGCGCAACATCTGCGAGCGACTCATCATCCGCACCCGCCCGGGCGAGGACATCACCAGCGACGCGGTGGCTGCCTGCGGCCTCAGCCCCGCCCCCCCGGTCCAGAAGTTCATCCAGATTCCCGATGACGGCCTCGACCTCGACATCGTCGAGAAAGAACTCGTCCTCGCCGCTCTCGAGCGCACCGGTTGGAACCAGACCGAGGCCGCCCGCCTGCTGAACATCTCCGTCGACCGTATGAATAATCGCGTCAAGAAGTGGAACCTGCGCCACGACCGCTGGCGCGTGAACCGGTAGCGGGCTCCCTAACGCGCGGCCACGGCAACGAGGTCTGCCGCGTCGACCAGGTTGTCGCCGTTGGCGTCCGGGGCGGACGCGGCGGTAATGTCCAGCAGGTCCTCGATCAGGGCGGCGAGGGTATCGGCGAGGAAGGTGCCATTGCCCGAGAGGGCTACCTCATAGTTTGGCTGGCCCGGATCGTTCGTCGTCAGCAGAAGGATTGCCGTCTGGGGGCCGTCGGTGGTGGGGGCAAAGCGCACGCCGATGGTGGCGCCGGCGCCGGGGACAAGATCCTCGGGCGCGTTGCCGACGAGGGAAAAGCTGTCGGAGGCGTCGGCAACAATGGCCGCGCGGTTACCGACGAAGGAGAGGGGGAGGTCGCCGAGGTTGCTGAGCCGCAGGTCCCGCGTGCGCGACACGGCGACATCGCCGAAGTCAAGCGGGTCGGGGGTGGCAGAAAGCTCCGCCGGGTAGAATTCCCAGGCGCCGATGTCGTAGCCGGTGCTGTCGCCTACGCCGGGTATCTCGCGGGGGCGGGCTCGCCCACCGAAATCCTCCATCGAGGTCGAGGGTGCGAACGCGGCATCGATCGCCGGCGAGTCGATCAGCGGGCGGTAATCCACCACGACGACCGAGTCCTGCTGGATGGCGAACCCGGGATCGATTTCCAGCAGGTCACCGTCCACGGACACCACGTACGCCTGGGAGGCGAAGCTGCTCAGGGCGAGCATTCTGCCGGCGAGGGAGGCGATGTCTGTCTCCCGCTCGTTCGGGTCGAATTGGTAGATGCCGCCTCCCTGGCTGGAGAGGTGGCCGCCGACGGCGAAGTCGCTCGAGTGGAGGAAGGTCGCGTCGCCGTCGACATTGCCGGTGGCGAAACCCAGGTCGTTGAGGGAGGCGACATCGCTGTATCGCGTGCCGTCCTCGTTCTCGCGGTAGGGGGTATCACACAGTGAGAAGAGATTGTGCTCGATCACGATGGGGTCGGTGGTGCTGCCGCGGTTGATCATCGTGTCGTCGTAGGAATGGAAGATGTTGTTGCGGATCCGCGCATCGGCCCCGTTCTGGACATTGATCATACCGGTGTTGGTGTTGGAGGGGATCGAGTTGTTGGCCACGGTGGAGTGGGTCAGGAAGTGGAGCCCACCATCGTAGAGCACGAGGTTGCTAAAGGAGAGGCTGTTGGCCGTAAGGATGACATTGGTGAGGGAGCTGAGACCGCCGAAGAACTGGAGAAGGCCTTCGTCGGGGATGCCGGCGGAGGTGGAGCTCGACATCAAGGTCCGCCTGACAAGGACTTCGCTGCCGGTGCTGGCGATGAGCACCCCGACGTTGTGGACGAAGTCGCTCTCATCGATGGTGACGTCCGATTCTTGGAAGGCGAGCGCGCCAAGGGGCGAGAAGGTCCTGCGGATGACGACGTTGTCGAGGGTCACCTCCGAGCGGACGGCGTCGATGGCGCCGCCGCGCTCCGAGTTGCCGAAGAAGGCTTCGCTGTTGCGGATGGTCAGGCTGGCGTCCTCGACAGCGAAGATGCCCCCGCGGCCGCTCAGGCTGAGGACTGTCGCGTTCTCGAGGATGGTGCGTTCGATCGTCGCCTCGCCGCCGTCGATCGCGATCAGGCCCCCCGCAACCTCCGCCGTTCCCTGCCTCACGCTCGAATCCGTGATGGTCGTGGTGCCCCCAGCCTGAAAGAGGGCCCCGCCCACCCCGTTGCTCGTCAGCGCCTCCAGCACCGTCTCCCGAATTGCAAGGCTTGAACTGTCCTGCAGGTAGATGCCGCCTCCACTGTTGCCCGCCTGGCTGCCGATAATCGTCGAAGACTGCAACTCGACCGAGGAATCCCCTTCGAGGAACAGTGCCCCGCCAAGATTCTCCGCCGTGTTCCCGAAGAGGGTGACCGTATCGAAGAGGACATTGCTGTCGCGGATGCTCACGCCACCGCCAAAGACGGCACTGCTCTCCCGGATTGTCGAGTGGCGGATGGTCACCGGTGCCGAGTCGACTATATAGACAGCGCCTCCCTTGGTCTCCTCGGTGGAAAACCCGTCCGCCTCGCCGCCGGTGAGGAGGAGGTTCTCGAGGATGACGTTGCTGTCGCCGACGATCTCGACGAGGTGGGGAGGGGGAGGGGTGCCTTTGCCCGGGCCCGGGTTGATAAGTTGCGTGAGGGGTTCCGCCCCTTCCGCAGGAGGGGCGAGGTCCCCCACGCGCAGACCGCCGATCAGGCGCCGGTTGTTCTCGAGAGCGATCGCCTGGAAGAAGTCGCCCTCCTCGATCCAGATCGGGCGCGTGGCGGAACGGGCGTCATCAATCGCGTCCTGTATATCTGTATAGGCGGTCAGCCACGAGCGTCCGTCCGCGCGCAGGGCCGGCTCGCGACGGACGTAAACAACCTCCGGCACGCCGCCGGGTACGCTTGTTTGCTGCAATTCATACGCGCCCATGTCGATCGCGTTGTCGCCGGCGCCGGCCAGCCCCGCCACGTCCACGATGCGCGGTTTGCCTGCCCGGTCCTCGGAGAAGGAAAGCCCCGCCGCGTCGCCCGCATCGATCCCGAGGGAGTTCAGCGCCAGGCCGTAGTCGAGCACGGCGACAATCGCTTCCGAGGGAATGCTGTCCCGGACCAACCCGGCGACCACGATGCGGTCCTCCGAGTTTCCAAGGATGGCCCACACGCTGTTGAGGCTCGAAATCCACAGCAGTCTCCCGGTGAGGGAACCGGGCTCGAGTTCCAGGTCCGGGTGGGAGAATTCGCTCGTTGCCGTCTCCTCGTTGAGACTGAAACCCCCGTCAGAGAAGTCGGTTTGAATCACCGCCTCCGAATTGTTCTTCTGGGAAGCGAGGAACCGGGGATTCTCCACCAGCGAGTTCAGGAACCGCGGGTCCTCGCCCATCTGCGCGGTTGTCCCAATCGCCCCGAGAATACTCGCCGGCCCGAAAAAGAGCGAGTTGCGCGACTCGAAGACGGCATCCTCGTCCAAGGCGATCGCGGCTTCCCCATTCCCCTCCAGCACGGTGTTGCGCAGGCTCAGGGTTGCGCCGTTGCGCGCCCGGAGGTGGACGTTCGTTTCCTGCGGCGGTACGCCAAAGTTGCCGCTTAAGGTGCTGTTCTCGAAGGCGAGCACCCCGTTGGCCCCAGTAACGGAGCCGGCGTTTGAATCAGCCGCCCGATTGCCCACCACAAGCGAGTTCCGCACGACCAGCGACGCATCGTTCACGACCAGGGTGCCCGAAAGCCCGTTGATGTTTCCCGCGATCGTGCTCTGGTCCAAGGTCACCGACCCTCCGCCCGCCACCAGCAGGGCGGACCCCCCTGCTGTATTCGTTTCATTCATCGACAGGATCATCCCGCGGACAGTCCCCGTCGCGCCGGAAAAGAGCGTCCCGACTCCGTTTGAAAGGGAGAAGTTTTCGTGGACGACCAGTCCTTCGATCGGGGGCAGTTCGCCGGTGAAGTATCCGCCACCGCCGCCGCCCAAGGCGGTATTGTTGGCAAGCACCACGTTGCTGAGACGCCCCGTGCAGTCCCCGACAAAGATGCCCCCACCCATGTCGGACGCAAAGTTGCCGATGATGTTCACGTCCTGGAGAACAATCTCGGAATCAAGCGCCTCCAGACCTCCGCCGTTCCCCCGAACATCGCCGCCGTTTCCTAGCACTCCCCCCGTCATGCTGAAGATGGAACCTTCGAAGACGAGGGCGTTCCCTCCCCCCCGGGCCTGCTCGATTCCCGACAGTTTGTTGCTCTCCAGGGTCACATCCTCCAGGGTGGCCTGCGAATCGCGCACGGCGATTCCTCCCCCTCCGTTCACCGCGGTGTTTTCCATCACTTCCACGTTGTTCATGGTCACGGGGGAATCCACCGATGTATAGACGCCGCCGCCAAAATCGCCCGCCCCGTTGCCACGGATCGTGGCGTTGATGATCTGGCCGCCGGAACCCGCCGAGAAGTACACGCCCCCGCCATCGTCGGTGGCCGAATTGTTTTCAAAGGTGCAGGATTCGAAACGCGGTGTCGCCCCCAGCGTGCAAAACGCCCCGCCCCCATCGGTCGCCCCATTCTGGAGAAAGATGCATCTCTCGAACACCACGGTGCTGGGGACGTTGCTCAGGTAGGCGCCGCCGCCGTTGAAGACGGCGCCCCCGCTCGCCGGGTGGCCGTTCATCAGCCGAAACCGCTCCACGAGCACGTTGCTCACGTCGATCCCCGTGATGGGTCTCACCGGGCCGAGCAGCGCGTTGACATCGATATCGGTCAGGGTGTCCTCGGCCCGCTCGGCCAGTGTCGACTCGTCCCCCGCGAACCCACCCCGCAGGGTGATGCCGCTCCTGAGCGTCACCGCCTCCTGATAGCGTCCCTCCGCGACCCAGATTTCCGTGCCCGCTCCCGCCGCCGCTACCGCTTCACCGATCGTTTCCAAGGCCTCCGCCCAAGACGATCCGTCGCCGGGGGCAGACACGTCCTGATCAACGTAAAGCCTTGGTGGCGAGCCGGCAGGGACGGAGGCGGTGAGCGCACACGCAAAGACCGCGAGGAGAAGACGGATCATAAAGAGGGAGCTCCTCTCCCGCGCGCTGCGCAGGAGTCGGGATGGGGGTTGGCACAATGCCACTGAAGGTGACCGCCGACAGATTCCCGTCAACCCGTACTTTCCCTCACGGGAATGCGTTCACACCCCGGCCCGCCCATTCCCCGCTTGCGATGAACCGCCGGCTTCCCCAAGTTCCTCCTCCCCAAATCCGGCGGCATGCCCCGCCCAAGGAAAGGTCACGCCCCCATGAGCGACAACGGCCACCCCCAGCGCTTCGAGACTCTCTGCCTCCACGCCGGCCAGGAGCCGGACCCCACCCAGATGTCCCGTGGCGTCACCCTCCACCGCACCTCGTCCTACGTCTTTCGCGATACCGAACACGCCGCCAACCTGTTCGGGCTCAAGGAACTCGGCAACATCTATACGCGGCTCATGAACCCGACGACCGACGTGCTGGAGAAGCGTGTGGCGGCCCTCGAGGGGGGCGCCGCCGGCCTCGGCCTCGCCTCCGGCACCGCCGCCATGCACTACGCCATCATCAACATCTGCCAAACCGGCGACGAGATCGTTTCCGCCAACGATCTCTATGGCGGCACCTATACCATGTTCGACGCCATCCACCCCCAGCTCGGTATCGGCACCCACTTTGTCGACGCCCGGGAGGCGGAGAACGTCGCAGCGGCGATCACGCCCAAGACACGCGCCATCGTCATCGAGGCCTGCAGCAACCCCGCCCTCCAGATTCCCGACTTCGAGGGCATCGCCGCGGTCGCCGCCGACAAGCACCTCCCGCTCATTGTCGACAATACCTTCGCGACGCCCTACCTTTTCCGGCCCCTCGAGCACGGCGCCCACGTTGTCGTGAACTCGCTGACCAAGTGGCTCGGCGGCCACGGCACCGGCATCGGCGGCGTGGTGGTGGATGGCGCCAACTTCGATTGGACGGATCCGAAGTTCCCCCTCTTCAACGAGCCGGACCCGTCCTACCACGGCCTGCGGTATGCGCACGACCTCGGCGAACTCGGCCCCCTCGCCTACATCCTCCGCATGCGTCTGGTCCCGCTGCGCAACCTCGGCGCCTGCATCGCCCCGGACAACTCCTGGATGTTCCTCCAGGGGATCGAGACCCTGCCGCTCCGCATGGAGCGCCACTGCGCCAACGCGCTCGCCGTGGCCGAGTTCCTCACGGAGCACGACGCGGTGGAGTGGGTGCGCTATCCCGGCCTTCCCGGAGACCCCATGAACGAACGCGCGAGGAAATACTATCGCGACGGCATGGGCGGCAGCATGGTCGTCTTTGGCATCAAGGGCGGGACGGACGCCGGCCGCCGGTTCATCGAAAGCCTCGGCCTGCTCAGCCACCTCGCGAATGTGGGCGATGCCAAGAGCCTCGCGATCCACCCGGCGACGACGACCCACAGCCAGCTGAACGAGGAACAGCAGCGCGCCGGTGGCATCGTTCCCGAACTGGTCCGCCTCTCGGTCGGGCTCGAGCACATCGACGACATACGGGCGGACCTCGACCAGGCGCTGCGCGCCGCCCGCGGCGCGGTCACCGTCGGCACCTGAACCGCCCCTCTCGATCCGGACAGAAACGGGCGCCCCGTCACCAACGGGGCGCCCGATCTTTTGAATGCCCATGCCCTTCCACGGTAGCTTAACTGAATCCCGGATGAACAAGGAGTCACCCGCCATGGCCGCCAACACCCGGAAGGAACTTCACCTCGAAGAAACAGTGGGTCCCAACGATCTGGACAAGATACTCGATCGCGCGGTGGGAATTCTTGTGGCCACGGGATTCGAAGTGGAGAAGCGCTCGCCGCGGGAACTGGCCCTGCGGGGGAGCGTCCTCAACAGCACGCACCAGAACCCGCTGCTGGGAATCGGGAGCGGGATGATGTCCGTCGATCGGGCCGGGCGGCTCACGCTCGATGCGGACCTCCGTGGCGCACGGGGGCTCGGCCGCTTCGTTCTTCTCTTTCCGTTCGCCCTCGGAACGTTCCTCGCCCTGTTCTTTGCCGTTCTCTTCACCGCCCTCGGAAATCCCAACGGTGCCCTGGTGGGGCTGATCGCGGCAGCATCCGCGGTGGTCCCGTGGGTGATCGTGGGGCCATGGATGGCGAAGTGGATCCTGAGGCGCACCCGCCGGGCGGCGGAGGCCTTCCTACGGAGCCTCGTCCACACCGCCTGAGGCCGGCCCGCCGGGGTCCTCCAGGTGGAGCCGGGCCTTCACCTTGTCGAGCTTCTCGCCCTCGATCCCCTCGGAGCGCAGGGCCTCCAGGAGCCGGTCGGACCGGGGATCCACCGGCCGGTACCCGCATCCCGGCAACATTTCGGGCGAGGGCTGCCAGAGGAGCGCCCGGGGATAATCCCGGCACATCCCCGGCCGCGAATCGTAGCTGTCGCAGCGCCGCGTTTCGCAGTCAAAGTGCGTGCAACGGAAGACAAACACCCGCTGGCCGCGGATCCGGTCGACGAGTTCGAAGCCGTTTACGTGCTTGTGCCAGGCGAGGAACAGGCGCCGCACGGTGGGAAGGTACCAGGTGGGGCGGCCGACCTGGATGCTGGGCGCCTCGCAGCATTTCGCGCAGAGTTGGCAGGCGCCCCCGAGCCGGTAGGGCCTGTCTCCCCGCTGGCGCCACCACCATCGGGTGAAGCCGGCGTTCAGGTGAAAACAGAGGAGGGCGACGCGCTTGATCGCCCGGCGTAACGGTCCGTCGCGCATGGCTCCGGCGGGCGGGGGG
>CAYQTO010000064.1:0-18699 GCA_964420455.1 uncultured Candidatus Sumerlaeota bacterium
GGGCGCAGGCGGAGGCCATTCTTGGCCCGGTGGAGTCGAGTGACTTCCGCGTCAAGGTGGAGGAGCCTTACTCCCGCGCCCTGGTCATGGAAGTTCCGCAAGAGATCGCCGGGCTCCACCAGTCGGTGATCGAGGCCTTCGCCCTTGGCCGCCTCTCCGCCCAGGGCTTTGAAAAGCTGATCATCCTCGACCGGCTTTCCATGGGCCAGGCTGTCAACCTCATCGACGACGCCTACGCCAACATCAACAACTCCAACCGCCTCGTGAACCAGATTGAGACCCAGCTGCTTTCCAGCGAGTTCCAGCACCGCATGCTCGGAAACGCCACGGGCTCTCTCGTGACGACGTTCAACTGATGACGCTTCCCCTCACCGCGCTGTTGCTGCGCAAACCCTCCCTCGCGAACCCCGTGAACCGGCGCTGACCCATGGCCTTTCTCGATCCCATCACCGGCTTTTTCCGCGACGTCAACTATGTCTACGCGGTCGAGATCATCATCATTCTGGGTGTCCTGGTCTTCACGGGGTTCGTCCTGCACCAGCTCGGCGTCTTCCAGAAGAGCCGCTAACCTTCCCTACTGTCCCCGACCTCCATGGCCAGCACCGCCCAACACCTGAAACTCGAAAACCGCATTCTGGTCTGCCGCGAATACGCCGGCCTCTGGCAGACCTATTTCCAGTTCCTTTCGATGGAAGACATCGAGGAGCGACAGATCACGCGCGAAATGGAGCAGGAGTTCCAGGGGGTCATGAACGTCCTCGCGCTGAACCACTACAAGTTCTCGGAACTCTGCGGCGAGTACACGAAGGAATCGGAATCGATCGTCAAGATCATGTCGGAGACGCCGACCCTCGAGGCCGTGAAGGCCATGCAGGAGTCGACCCGCGGCAAGATCCTGCTCGAATGGCACGTGGCCTTCATCGACATGAACAAGGCGGTTGGGAAGATGGTGGCGGCGTTGCCGCCGAAGCGGCTGGCGGCATTCCAGGCCACCGAGGGCGACCCGCAGGCGCCTCCCGTTCCCCAAAGCTGAACACAGTGCCCGCTGTGCGACGGCGGGGCCGCTTTGGGCCGGCCCCCGAAAGTCCCTTGCATGGGCGGGTACCGGCCAAGCACCGTCATTGATTCCCGGAGAAGGCCGGACGGCCGCCGGCCACCCTTCGTGGGTGGCGGGAGGAAAGTCCGGACATCACAGGGCAGGGTGCCGGTTAATGGCCGGGCGGGGCAACCCGACGGAAAGTGGAACAGAAAACACACCGCCGATGGCCGCAAGGCACAGGCAAGGGTGAAATGGTGCGGTAAGAGCGCACCGGCGTCCCGGCAACGGGGCGGCCTGCAAAACCCCACCCGATGCAATGCCAAATAGGCGGGGAGGACTGGCCCGGTCCGACCGCCCCGATCCCCGGATCGGGGTACCCGCGGGTAGGCAGCTCGAGCGGCGGCGCAAGCCTCCGCCTAGCGGAATGGCCGTCTCCCCCTCACGGGGGCACAGAATCCGGCTTACAGGCCTTCTCCGGGGCTTTCCAATCCTCCCCAACCGCAAAAGGCGTTGCCCCAACCGGTCTTTTCTTCGCCGGTGGCGGTTTCACGTCCACCAGACTCCGGGGGAATCCACGCCATGACCAACCATCTCCGTTCGATCCTGTTGGGGGCCCTTGCGGCGGCGCTCCCCCACGCCGCCATGGCCCAGACCACCGCCCCAGCCCCCACCGATGCCGACCGCGAATCGCTTGTTTCCGCCATCCGCGAGAAGCTCGACGACCCCCGCTTCTTCAACGCCCACTGGGGCATCCGGATTGTCTCCCTCCAAAACGGAGCGGTCTGGTTCGAGCAAAACGCCGAGAGGCTCTTCATCCCCGCCTCCAACCAGAAGATCCCCACCACGGCGGCTGCCCTCCTCACGCTCGGTCCCGACTGGCGCTATCCCACCGTGGTTGCCACCGACGGCGAACTCCGCGGCGATACCCTCGACGGCAACCTCATCGTCTTCGGCTATGGCGACCCCACCATCTACGAGCGCTTCTATGACGATTCCAAGGACCTCTTCCGCCAGTGGGCCACCGTCCTGCGCACTCGCGGCATTACCACCATCACCGGTGACATCGTGGGCGACGACAATGCCTGGGACGACGAGCATACCGGCAATGGCTGGCCCTACGACGAACTGACCCCTTGGTACTACGCCGAGTACGGCGCCCTCACCTTCAACGAGAACTACGTCGACATCGACTTCGTCGCTCCCGACACGCCAGATGGCGATGTCACCCTCGTCCCCAACGTCGAAAGCTCCTACTACACACTTATCAACAACGTCGAGGCGGTGGCGGAAGGATCCAACTCGATCAGCATGTATCGCCCCATCGGCTCCAACGAAATTCGCCTGTCCGGAACCGTTGTCGCTGGCAGCGATCCCTTCGAGCGGACCCCAACCATCACCAACCCCACCCAATGGTATGTCCACGTCCTCACCGAGGTGCTGGAGGAGGAAGGCATCTCCGTCGAGGGCGGGCCGGTGGACTGCGACGACATCGAGGGGTGGGAGAAAACTCCGGACGACGTGACGGTCCTGATCGAGCACGAATCGGCGCCGCTTTCTGAAATCCTCCAGGGCCTCATGAAGCGCAGCCAGAACATGTATGCGGAAAACATGGTGCACACGCTGGGGTGGCACCGCGACGGGCGGGGGACCTTCCGCGGGGGCCGCGCCCAGGTCCAGATGGCCCTCGAGGAGATCGGCATCGACCCGGACCACTACAACTTCTCCGACGGGTCCGGCCTTTCGCGCTACAACTACATCAGCCCCCTGATCATCACCACGATCTACGAGGAATTGTGGAAGCGCGAGGACACACGGGAATTCTGGTGGGAGATGCAGGCCATCGCCGGCGAGGACGGGACGCTGCGGCGCCGGATGGATGGCACGGCGGCGGAGGGCAAGGTCCGCGGCAAGACCGGTCTCGTCTATGCCGTGCGCACCCTTTCCGGCTACGCCGAGACGGGTGCCGGGGAACTCCTCGCCTTCAGCTTCATGTGCAACGCCCACCAACGCAGCTCGTCCGAGGTCGACGGCATTTACGACGATATCCTGGTGATGCTTGCCGAGCACGGCGCCGATTCCGAATAGGATCCCTCGCCGTCCGGCACGAAGGATGTATCCCCCATAGCAGAACCAAAGGGAGTTAGGCAGAAAAAATGAGGTCACAAGAACGCGCTTCGTCGAACACGGGACTTCTCGTCGGGGGGGGACTCTTCCTCCTCATTGTCGTCGTGGGCAGCGTGCTGGTTTTCCAGCGCGTGCGCACGGTGGCCGAGGAGCAAATCGCCGAGGCGCAAGCTCTCGAGGAGGCAAAGGCCCGGATCGAAGCGGGCAATCTCTTCATCGGCGACGAATTTCCCGATATCGAGTTCGAGACCCGCGAGGGCGAGGTCCGCCGAATCGGAGAATTCCTCGGCAAGGACCAGTACGTCGTTGTCAACTTCCACCACCCTGATTGCCCCTGTGCGGCGAACTGCGGGCGGCTGATTGCCGGAATGACGGGCGAGAACGGCTACGACGACGTCCAGGTGGTGGGGCTGCTTGCCTCCGGCTACGATGACCCACGGGTCTGGAACGATCTCGAGGCTCAGCGACAGGAAGGCATCGTCACGTTTCCCGTCTTTGTGGACCGCGGCCAGAAAGTCATGAAGCAAGTCGGAGCGAAGCGCACCCCGGAGATCTGGGTGTTGGACAAGGACGGCCGGGTGGCCTACCATGGCGCCCCGGAAAGCACCCTCTTTCCCGGGTCCGTGGACCACCGTTACCTGCTCCGAGAGGCAATCGACGCCCTCCGTGCCGGGACAGCCCCCGAAATCCAAAGCACCCCGTCCATCGGTTGCCTGATCGAGTAACCCGGTCGCCGGCGGCTGGCGGGCCCGCGATGTGCTCCACATTCGCCGCCATGGAATTCCTGACCGAACACAACACGTCCGCCCGTCGACTCGTCGTGGGGGCAACGCCCCTTGTGTACCTCCACCAGGCTGGTGTCCTCGACCTTCTGCCGCAGTACTACACTCTCGGCATTCATACAGTGCCCGAGACCGGCGACGACCTTCGATCGCGGCGAGAGGCGGGCCTGTACACGCCCATGGAGGCCGACCTCCCATGGATCGAAACCGCCCACCCGGGCGGGCGGGCTGGCGATGAACCCCCCGTCTCCGATCGATTGAGCGCCGCGGACCTTTCCCTGCTCCGGCTCGGACGGAGCCTGGGCGATGGCCTGTTGCTCGTCGAACCCCGCCATGTCCGAAAAGTCGCCGATGCCTGGAACCTTCCCAGCACCGGCACCATCGGCTTTCTCCTCCAGGCCAAGCGCCTCGGCCTTATCCCCTCGCTGGCGCCGTTGCTGCCGCTCCTGAGCGAGGCGGGTCTGACCCTCACGCCCAAGGCCCGGCTCGCCGCGCTGCTCCTCGCCGGCGAGAGCTGACCCCTCCGCCCCGCCCAGCGCCCTGATACAGTCGTCCCGACGTCGACAGCGTCGCTCTCGCGGCTCTGCAAACGTCTGATCTCCCTGATCTTTCGGCGAGAAACTTCGCGGAGTGGTGGTGGGGCACCAATGCCCACCAACCCGTGACAATTCGGCGGCGATGTTCGCAAACTTGCCTTGACGAATCCCGTTTCCAACCCTTTCGTCAGGTTACCCTCAACACCCATCCCTCGCCCGGAGGACATCCCACCCATGAAGTGCGGCAAGTATTTCGTCTTCGCCAGCGCCCTCGCGGCTGCTTCGGCGATGCAAACCAACGTCGAGGCGGTTCCCTACGCCTCGCTCATCGACGTCTCGAGCCAGAACATCCAGGTCGGCGGCTCGCTCACCATCACCTACGTGCTGAACGAGGCGGCCTCGGTCGTCACGATCAACATCCTCGACAACAGCGACGCGACGGTTGCGACCTTCGCCGGCACACCGAACCAAGGTGCGAACTCGGTCGTGTGGGACGGAACGGTCGACAATTCCGGCGGCGCGGACGTCGCCGAAGGAACCGGCTTCAAGGTCCAGATCGTTGTCGACGGCAGCATCCAGAACAGCTGGACCAACTTCGCCGCCAACCAGTCGGGCAACCAGCCCTTCCTCCCGGCGATCCCCGCCCCCTTCGTCGCGGACATGCCGAACGACAGCTTCCCCAAGGACGTCGTTGTCCAGACGGACCCGACCAGCGACTACTTCGGCACCGTGCTCGTCTCCTGCGGTTATGGCAACACGGCCGCCGGCTCCTTCATCGGCAACGGCTGGTTCCCCCTGAACACGGCCCTTCAGCCCATCGTTCAGGACACCGACGGCGTGGGCCGCGTTATCCGCCATCCCAGCGACGCCGCCGGCACCCCCGGCACCTACGACACTTGGGGCGGCGCCTGGGACCCGACCGATCCCGAGCTGTTCTGGTCCGTCGGTCAGCAGGGCGAGCAGGAACTCCTCCGTGCCGACAACACCAACGGCGCTGGCACTGCCGGCCTCGCGGTTAATGCCATCGATGCGGACCCCACCGACGTCCTCGGCGCGGCCTATTATCCCCGCAATGTCGCCATCTACGACGACGCGGGCACCAAGTACGCCCTCCTCACCGCAAGCAACAGCTCGCTCGGACTCGTGGAACTCGACGCCAACAACAACGCGGTGGCCGTTACCGAAATCCTCGATATCCCCGATGCCGACCGCTATTCCAAGACGGTGCGGTTCGACTCCGATGGCAACATCTACTGGGGTAGCCGGCGCCAGACCGGCACAACCGGCGCCCGCCTGTACCGCTGGACTGCAGCGACCTTCGCCAACGTCCTCGCCGATCCCGTCAACAACAAGCTCACCGAGGCCGGTGCCGACTGGCTCCTTAACTTCGAAGCGGCCGGTGTCGCCGGCGAGGACGTGCTCATCGGGCTGACCTTTGGCCCGGGGGGCGAAGTCTACGTCATGGAGTCCGACAGCGGCATCTACGAGGTCGGCAACATCAGCGATACGTCGCTCACCGGTGAAGTGCCGACCGCTGTCGGCTCGCTGATCATCGATTTCGCCGTTCTTGCGGGTGGGCTCAATACCCTCGACTACGCTGCCAACATCGCCGCCGACGCCTTCGGCAACCTCTACATGGTTGATGGCGGATCCGAGGCGGCCTATGCCTTCTCGCCGCCGACCGCCACGCCGCCCTCCACCACGACCGAGTCCAACGCGACCTTCGGAATCGTGCTGGAACTTGGCGCCGAAAACTGGAGCATTTACCGGTAAGCCTCCGGTCGTCTCCTTCCCACCTCGCTGTTCCCGGAAATCTCTGGCCCCGCGCCAGAGATTTCCTTTTTCTTACCTCCGCATTATCCGATCCCGTGGAGATTCCGTGTGGCCAGCCGTTCGAAGAAGAAGAAGGCAGCCCGCAAGCCGGCGAAGGCCCCCGGCAAATCCGGGGCAAAGACGCCCGCTGCTCCCGCGGCCGAAGCGCCTGCCTTTGTGGCGCCACCCGGCCAACTCGCCGCCAACCGCTTCTCCCTCGTCCCCACGGCGGGCGTCGCCCCCTGGCTGACCGCCCTCGATGCGACCCTCGCCTTTACCACCTATCAGTCGGGCCAGCTCTTTCTCCTCGGCCGCACCCCCGACAACGCCCTCATCTATACGGTTCGTACGTTCCAACGGGCCATGGGGGTCTGCCTCGACCGGAACCAGCTCCACCTCGGCACCCAGAACATCATCTGGCATTTCCGCAACGTGCTCCCCCCGGGCCAGGTCTTCGATGGCTACGACGCGCTTTACCTTCCGCGGACGTCGCACATCACCGGAGCCCTCGACGTCCACGACATGGCGATCGAGGCCGACGGTCGCCTCGTCTTCATCAACACGATCTTCAGCGTCGTCGCCACGCCCTGTGATGGGTACTCCTTCCAGGTGGTCTGGAAACCCCCGTGGATTACGGAGCTGATGCCGGAGGACCGTTGTCACCTGAACGGCCTGGCGCTTCGCGACGGCCACGCGCGCTACGTCACGGCGGTCTCGCGGACGGACACCCGGGAGGGATGGCGCGAGGTGCGCGTGGGCGGCGGCGTGCTCTACGACATCGCCGAGGACCGGCCGGTGGCCGAGAACCTCACCATGCCCCACTCGCCCCGCTGGCATAACGGCGCGATCTACTTCATCAACTCGGGCACCGGATTCCTCTGCCGGTGTGATCCGGAAAGCGGTAACGTCACCGAGGTCTGCTTCTGCCCGGGCTTTACCCGCGGGCTCGCGATCCTCGGCAACCACGCGGTGGTGGGCACCTCGCACCAGCGCCTCAACCGCACCTTCTCGGACCTTCCCCTCGAGCAGAACCTCCGCCTGCGCGGCGTCACCCCCTTCTGCGCCCTGCACATCATCAACCTTTCCACCGGCCAGATCGAGGAGCAGATCCGCCTCGAGGGCGAGATCAAGGAAATCTACGATATCGCCTTCCTTCCCGGCGTCCGGCGCCCCAACGCGATTGGCTTCCTCGGCGACGAGGTGAACTTCCTCGTCGACTACCCTCCGGAGCCGGCGCCGCTCAGACGGCCCTCCTGAACTTATCGTGATGCGGGAAAGTCCTGGTGGGCCCGCTCGGACTTGAACCGAGAACCGACGGATTATGAGTCCGCTGCTCTAACCGATTGAGCTACAGGCCCACGACTGGAACGCTTCCTAGGCGCGCGGGGCGACGCTGCCAAGGCGAAACGACCGGCCCCGGCCCCTGGGAGGTCTGTATGTTGTCGCTGATGGACGAGCAGGGAATTGCCACCGGGGCGCTCGAGGCCTGGCTCGACGAGGTGCTGGCCTCCTGGGGGGACCCGCGCCGCGTCCTGCTGATCCCGCCCGACTATACACGGGCGCACTCCGGCGCCGGCCCCGTTACTGTCCATCTGTATAGACGACTCACAGCCGCCGGGGCCCGGGTGCTGGTCCTCCCCGCCCTCGGCACCCATGCACCCATGACCGCGGACCAGCGGGCGCGCCTCTATCCCGGAATCCCCGACGAGGCCTTTCGCGTCCACCGCTGGCGCGAGGACGTCCGCGTCGTCGGCACCATTTCCGGAGCCTTCATCGCCGAGGTCTCCGGCGGGCGGGTCGACTACCCGATCGATGCCGAGCTCAACCGGCTCATCCTCGAGGAGCCGTGGGACCGCGTCGTGTCCATCGGCCAGGTGGTCCCCCACGAGGTCGTCGGCATGGCCAATCACGCCAAGAACCTCTTTGTGGGGACCGGTGGGAGCGATACGATTCATCGGACGCATTTCCTCGGCGCGGTGGCGGGGATCGAGTCGATACTCGGCCGGGTGGACACGCCGGTACGGGCGGTGCTCGACCGCATGGCGTCGGAATTTGCAACGAACCTCCCTGTTGTGTATATCCAGACCGTCCGCGATCGTGATCCCGCAACGGGGGACCTGCGTACGCGCGGGGTCTTCGCCGGGTCCGGCCGCGCCCCCTTCGAACACGCGGCGGCCCTCGCCCAGCGCTGCAATCTCACCCTCCTCTCCGAACCCATCCGCCGCGCCGTCGTCTGGCTCGATCCCGACGAGTACCACTCCACCTGGCTCGGCAACAAGGCGGTCTATCGCCTGCGCATGGCCATGGCTGACGACGGCGAGCTGCTGGTCATCGCCCCCGGCGTCCACACCTTCGGCGAGGACGCCCGTATAGACGAACTGATCCGCCGCCACGGATACCGGACCACGCCGGAGGTACTCGCCCGCGTGGACGACGATCCGGACCTCGCGGCGAATCTCTCGGCGGCGGCCCATCTCATCCACGGCAGCCCCGAGGAGCGCTTCCGCGTCACCCTCGCCCCGGGACATCTCACCCGCGACGAGGTCGAGTCCGTCTGCTTCCACTATGCCGACTGCGAAGACATGATGCGGCAATACCGGCCGGAATCGCTCCGGGATGGATTTGTGAGGACCGCCGGCGGCGGCGAGGTGTTCTTCGTGTCCAACCCGGCGACGGGTCTGTGGGCGCTTGAGTCCCAATTCCCCGTCAGCGAGACCGTATAGACCGCTCCGGTTCCGCGACCAGGGTGGCCCCGGCCGCCCGCGCATCCCGAGCGATGGCACCGAAGGCATCGTCGCGGGATTCCGCGGGCGTGGGCCAGGCGACGACCGGGGCGCCGGTCTCCTCCGCAATGCTCCCGAGCAGTTCAATGAACGGCGAGACGGGCCGCATCACGATCATGTCGGCGCCGGCGGCAAGGGCGAAGGCGGCCTCCCGGAGGACAAGGTTGGGCGCGCCGGCGGGGTAGCGCCACCGAACGCATGGGGACAGGAGCGGCGACGCGAGATGCAGGACGGCGCCCAGGGCGGTGTGCGCAACGCGATGGCGCATCCACCGCGCGTGCAGTTCGCCAAAGGAGTTCGCCAGGGCCGCGGGGAGCCAGACCGCGTCGGCCCCGGCGCGGCCGGCGGCCTCGGCCAGCGGCAGGAGCGCCTCATCCAATCCGTCGCGGCTCGTGGAGGCGTCGGGCTCGCAGGCGATCACGACGGCGCCATCGCGGTCGCGCTCGCGCAGGCGGATCACCTCGCGGTCCGCCCAGACCGGTTCGCCGGCACACTCCGGTGTATAGATCGACAGACAACCACCCCCCTTGCCGGCATCGTTGGTGATCACGCGCAGGGGGGAATCGGGCGGTGCCTGCAGGATGCGGTTGAGGGAGGGGCGGGCGAGGAGACGTCCCGGCCAGGCCGGACGGACCGTGCCGGAAAGTTCCCCGCCCCAGGTCGACGTGGGGGCGATGAAGCCGGTACGGAGGTGCTCGAAGTGGGAGCCGGAGAAGTCGGTGTCGTCCGCCACGGGCTACTCCTTTCGGGCGAGGAATGCGGCCGTGGCGCGGGCGAGGGAGTCGAAGTCCGCCCGGGGGGCGATGAAGTCGGCGATGCGTCCCATGCGCTCGAGCGCCGCGGCCGTGGCGGGGCCAAGAGCGCCCACTGCGGGAGCTGCTGCGGCGAGCGGGTGGTCCCCGCCGAGCGCTGCCCATGCCTCGACCGCCGAGCCACTCGCCAGAAGCACGGCATCAATCCTTTCGGCGAGCACCTCTGAAATGGCCTCCTGCCTGGGGAGCACCGGCTCCACCGTATAGACAACGGGGGAGTCGACGATGGCACCCGCGGCACGAAGGCGCACGGCGAGGGTGCCGCCGGTCCGCGCCGAGACCGGCACGGCGATCCGCTTCCCCCTGATCGTGCCGTCCGCCACCATCAGTTCCGCGAGGGCTCCGGCGGAAGGATCCTCGGCAACAAGATCCACCCGCCAGCCATGGGCCGCCGCCGCCCGGGCCGTCGCGTCCCCCACGCAGGCCACACGGGCGCACGCCCGTAGCCCATCGTCCCAGCCTTCGAGAGAATCTGCCGTGGCAACCGCCCGGGCGCTCGTATAGACAATCCAGTCGAGCTCATCGGCGGGGATGCCGGGTCGGGAGTCGAGGGCGACCTCGCGGAGCAACGGCAACCGCACGGCGCCCCCCCCGAGACGCTCGACGGCGCGGGCGAGGCGCTCCTCCGCCTCCGCCGCACGGGTCACGAGAACGCGCCGCCCGGCAAGCGGCCCGGGCGGCTCGACACACACCCCCCGACCCGCCAGGATCGCCTCCGCCCCCCGCGTGCGAAGGTGCCCGGCCGCTTCCCTCGCGGCTGCTTCCGGCTCCGCCCGCGTTGTCATCTCCACCCGGGCGGCGTCACGCCCGTCCGCGCTGAACACTCCCGCCACCAGACGAATGGTCCCGTCCGTTTCTTCCGCGTGGACGCCGATGGGGGTGCGGCAGGACCCGCCGAGGAGGCGAAGGAGGGCGCGTTCGGTCTCGAGGCATCGCCGCACGCCGGGGACGTCTATACGCTTGAGGATCTGGCGGGTTGCCTCGTCCCCCTCCCGGGCGGTTACCGCGAGGGTCCCCTGGCCCGCGGCGGGAATCATCTCGTCGAGTTCGAGGTCGCGACCGGCGCGGAGATCCATCTCGAGCCGGTGGAGTCCGGCGCGGGCGAGCACGACGCCCTCGCACGCGCCGCGGCGCCATTTCTCGAGACGGGTGGGGACGTTGCCGCGCAGGGGCATGGCAACCAGGCGGTGATCGAGGCGTGCGAGCTGGGCGGCGCGGCGGAGCGAGGAGGTGCCGATACGGGCGGGGAGTCGGGGATCGTCGCGGTGATCGAGGAAAAGGACGTCGCGCGGGTCATCGCGGAGGGGAGCGGCGCCGAGCATGGTTCCCGGCGCGAGCGTTGTCTCGAGGTCCTTGGCGCTGTGGACGGCGACGTCTATACGACCTTGGAGGAGGGCGGCGTCGAGCTCGCTGGTGAAGACCGCCTTGGAGGAAAAGGAGGCGAGAGGGCGATGGGGCTGGAGGTCGGCGGTGGCGGCGATGGGGATGACCTCCACGCGAAGGGCGGGGTGTGCCTCGATGAGGCGGGCGGCGACAAGGCGCGCCTGGACGAGGGCGAGGGTGCTGGGCCGTGTACCAAGGCGCAGGGGGGTCATTCGCGCCCCGTGGGGGTGGGGGTGCCGTCGGGAAGGAGGAGGCGAAGGGCGGCCTCGAAGTCGGACCGGCCCTGGTCTGTCTCGAGGTCGAGACGGCGCAGGCCCCGTGTAAGGTCGTGGAGGAGCGCCCTCGACAGGCTTTCGGAAAACATGCGGAGTCCGTTGTCGCTGGCGGATCCGGTGGTGGCCCGCTCGAGCACCGACTGGCGGGTTTCGTCGAACCGCTGGCGTACCGCGCTCACAAGGCGCTCGAGTTCCTCGTGGGCCCGCGACTTGGTATAGACGGCGTGCTCCTCCGCGATGATCTCCTCGGCGGCGGCGATGTCGGCCTCGCGGCGGCGGCGATTCTCGCAGGCGACCCCCTCGAGGGATTGGATGTTGATGAGCGAGACGCCGTCGAGCTGGCCGATCTCCGGGTCGACCATGTGGGGCATCGAGAGGTCGATAACGAGGAGGGGGCGGCCCTTGCGGCGGAGGATGGGGCGGCGGATGCGGCCCACGGGAAGGAGCGGGTCGTGGCCGGAGATGGCGACCACGATAATCTCGGCCCATTCGAATCCATAACCGAGGCGGTCGAGCTTGAGGAAGGCGGCATGGCAGTCGCCGAGGAGGGGGAGGGCGCGCTGGTGGTCGCGGGCTGCGATGAGCACGGGCCCGACGCCCCGCTCGAGGAAGAGTTCGGCGGCGAGGCGGGCCATCTGGCCGGCTCCGATCACCAGCAGCCGTCTGTCGTACAACTTCCCGAGGTGTTCGAGGGCCTGCTCCACCGCAAGGGCGGGGATGGAAAGCTTGCCAGTGGAGATATCAGTCCTGCGGCGGACGACACGTCCTGCCTCCACCGCGTGCTCGACCACTTTGGCCAGCTCCGTCCCGAGGGTCTCCGCCTCCGCGGCGAGATCGAGCGCGCGCCGCACCTGGCCGAGGATTTCGTGCTCGCCCACCACCATCGAATTCAGCCCTGCCGCCGTCCGGAACAGGTGCTGCTCCGCATCCGCCCCAATCAACAGGCGCATATACGGCTCCACCTCGTTCGGCGAGATGCGCGGCGAGGCGATGCACAGGCATTCCACCGCGCGCTTGCGGTTGACATCGCCCGAGGGCAGCTGGGCGTACCATTCCACCCGGTTGCAGGTGACGAGGCCCATCATCTCGTCGGCTCCGAGCAGGGCCGACAACATCGGCAAGTCGGCGAGCATCTCCTCGCGCATCAGCGTCAGCTTCTCGAGCAGCGCCAGCGGGGTCTCCGGGGATTGAACACCAAAGCAGACGAGGGGCATGGAACCGGTAGGCGAGGGGAACTTGACGGAGCGAATGCTTGGGACAAGCGGTGCGGGAACTCAATCCCCCTTCTTGTCTGGTGAAGGATTTCGCAACTGGCGAACCGTGACGCTCCCATTTTTCTCCATCAGGTCACAGAAGAGGCGCATCTTCTCCAGCAGTTCGTCGCCCACGTGGTGCTCGATGCCTTCAGAGTCGTTCTGGGCCTCCGCCTCGCTGACGCCGAGGGCGCGCAGGAACCGCAGGGTGACCTCATGGCGGAGTTGGCTTTCCGCGGCCAGCTCCCGCCCTTTTTCCGTGAGAGTGACCGCCCGATAGGGCTCCGCGTTGACCAGATCCAGCGATTTCAAGCGCTTGATGGTCTTGTGGACGGTGACGTGACTGACGCCGAGGTGCTTGGCAATGTCCGTGACGTGGGCGGCGCCCATTTCCGTCTGAATGTCGCCGATCAGCTCCACGTAATCCTGGGCATTTTCCATGGCGTGGTCCGCGCGCCGCTTGGCGGCGGATTTGGCGTTGTAGCGGACGGGATTCTTTCGTGGCACTTGGGAACAATCCGTAACGGGGAGTACAATTTGTTCCGGGCCAGTGCTGTCGTCAAGGAAACCCGGGCCGGGCGGCCGGGGTGACACCTTGGGGACTTGCTCGAGAGGGAGAGGGAAGGGAGGGGGGGGCCCGCTTACGCGGGCCCCCGACTGTGCGGCGGGGCAACTGAATGTTGCTCAGGTTCACCGGCCGGGCGAGCCACCGGCGCACACAACTTTGCGGAGCCCATGCGGGGAAGGCGTCTTGGCGGGATGCTACTCCGCGGGCGGGCTGTCAATCGGGGCGCTTTGCGCCGCCGACGCCACAGAGGTTGTGATAACCGCATCGGAGGAGTTGCCGCGCAAGGGAAGACTCACGAGCCGCCAGAAATCGCCGCCACTGGTCGCGCCATTGGTTGGGTCGTAGGTCTGCCGGGCGAGGAGCGTGCGAAGGCTGTCCATCGTCGTAACGGCGCGGAGATCCTCATGGCGGAGGTCGTAGACGAGGTTTGGGCCGGGCGAGAAGAGGAGGGCGACCTCGCGGTCATCGAGCAGACCCGCCCAATAGGCGCTGGGGGAAAACTGCTCGGGGATCGCGTAGGGGTCCCCGATGCGGGAATGATCGAGGAAGGCCACCGGCGTGGTCAGGCGGCGCAGGTGGTAGGTTTCGACGCCATGGGTGCGGGTGTTCTCGAGGTTCTTGTTGTCACGCTTGTGGTGAACGAGGGGTTCCGTGGGGGGAAAGGAGCCATGGTCCGACCGGTAGGCGAGGAGGGCCGGATGGACGGCGTCGAAGAACTCGACCGTTTGCTCGTCCTTGATCTCGAAATAGGGGACGACAAACAGGGGCATCACGAAGTAGGAAAAAAGGCCAACGGCGATGATGAACCCGATTGTGGCCAGGGCAACGACGCGGCCGCTGGTTCGCTGGGCAGGGGGATCCGGGACCTGGCTCATGGCGGGCGCACGGTCGAGGAAGCCCTTGCCCTGAGACAAGGGAAAGCGAGCCTCGCGTTCTATGAACGACGAGAAGAAGATCGGCGGCCTTTGGGCGCGTCTCGAGGCTGGGGACGCGGCGGGCGTCGCCGCAGAACTCGGAAGCCTGCCGGACGACGTCCCGGTGGTGTTTCTGACGCTTAAGGGGCGGGCGCTGCTGGAGTCCGGCGACCCGGTGTCGGCCTCGGCGGTCTTCGACAAGGTGCTCGAGCGTGATCCGGAAAACCCGGTCGCCCAGTTGTTCCTCGTCCTCGCCCTCTTCGAGGAGGGCAACGACCGCGAGGCGGGTGACCTGCTTATGCGCCGGGCCATCCTGCACCCCCATCGGGGCTTCCTCCAGCGCTTTGTGCGTCTCTTCTGGCCCCTGCGGTTCAGCAGCTCGCTCGGCCGGGCTCCCGTCCAGCAGATCGCCGTCGACCCGGAGGATCCGTTCGAGAAGCAGTACCATGCGGTGAAGGGGGAGACGCCTCCGGAGCAGGAGAAGCCGACCTCCTCCGAGTCGATCCGCCAGGTGGCCCGCGAGGCGCTCACGACTCCCGGCCGCCGGGCTGCCCGCCGTCGCGCCCTCGCCGATCGCTACCTTCGCCGGGGTGCCCGCGAGTTCTCCCGCGGTCGGCTCGAAACCACACGCCTTCTCTTTGCCCGCGCCCTCGAACTCCGTCCCCGCCACGAAGTCACCGTCGCCCACTACGCGTATATCCAATGGGTTCTCGGCCAGCCCGAGACAGGCCTTCGCGTCCTCGAGCCCTTCGTGCGCGACGCCGTGGCCGCCTACGATGCCCATTCCGATCCGGACCGCCTCCCCGGGCCCGACACCCTCGTTTGCTATGCCTGGTGTCTTCACGAACTGGGCCGCTTCGACGATGCCCTGCGTGTTCTCGCCCTCGTTCAACCCGAGGGGCCCGAGGACTACGGCGCCTGGTTTCTCGCCGCGGTCTCCTGGCTTATGCTCGGGCGCCACGAGGAGTTCGCCGAAGCTTTCCGGTTCGCCTCGACGGATTTCTTTATCGATACGTGGGAGCAGTTGCTTCGGCCGTTCGTGCTGCGGGTGGGCACGTGGCTGGTGGAGGAAGGGGGCCGGGGCTCCCAGGCCTAAAGGCCCTTCTTTGCCTCGTCCTGGCGGCGAATCCGATCCATCACCATGCGGCGTGCGTCGAACACCGGCTTGGCGTCGGTCAGCCCGTCGCCCAGAAGGAGGTGTTTCTTCCGGAAGGCGGTGGTCTTCTGGAGCTCGTGGGCGAGCCGGTCGTCGGCGATGCTGCGCGCCCGGCGTGCGGGCGGATGGAGCTTGAAGTGCGTCTCGATGTTCTTCCTCAGGCGGTCCGGTTGGAACGGCTTGGTAAGGTACATGGAGGCGCCGAGACGGTAGCCGTGCTTGATCTCGCCGGCGGAGGACTTGGCGGAGAGGATCATGATCGGCAGGTCGCGGGTGTCGGCGTTGCGGCGAAGCATTTCGATCAACTGGAAGCCGTTGATGCGCGGCATCATGATGTCGAGGATGAGGAGGTCTGGCTCGAGCACGTCCAGGATGCCGTAGAGATCGACGGGGTCGTTGAGGGTGACGACCAGATAGCTGGGGCCGAGGGCAAAGCGGACGAGTTCCAGGACGTCGTCGGTATCGTCCACCGCGAGCACGCGGAGCTTGGCGTCTTGTTCCTTCGTCTCGTCGGCCATGGGGGACTTTCCTCCTGCCCGCCGAGTGTCCCGAAAGCGGAGGAAAAGGAAACCCGAATCTTGGGGCGGAACCCGGAAGAGGACTTAAGTCGCCCCGCTGCATTGATACGGACCGCATGGAATCGGTCCGGTGCCGGGGGCTGTTCGTTCCCTCCGCCGTGTCCGTTTCGTCCACTCGCCCCCCCTTTCCGGTTGCGGAATCCTGCTGATCCTCGGGTTCTGGTCCTTCCGGGTTGAATTCCTCCATTTTGCGAGCGTCGATGGCCTCCGAGGCCCCTGATCCCAGTCTTCCCTCCCGCCCCGGTAATGGCGTTGTGTACACGGCCACGGGCCAGCGCTTCGTTGACGAGGCCGCCCGCTCCGCGGCGTCCTGTCGCCTCCACAATCCGCGCCTCCCCATCGCCCTTGTCACGGACGCCAATTCCCGCGCCGCCGATCTCTTTGATCCCGTCATCCGGGTCGGGAACGCGCGCATGGGCATTGCCGACAAGCTGGAGATGCAGCGCGCCCCCTTCGAACGCGTGCTCTTCCTCGACACGGACACGCTGGTCCTTGGTCCCCTCGACGAGGTGTTCGATCTCCTCGGCCATTTCGACTTGGTCTATCACCAGCCCACGTCGGGGTACCATTACAGGTTGCCGGGGGTGCCGCCGGTCTTCTCCGAGCCGAACACGGGGGTGATCGGGTGGCGGCGGGGGCCTGGTGCGGAGGCCTTTTTTGCCAACTGGCGGGAACGCTTCCTTGAGTACGAGGGCGAAATGGGCCGCGAGTGGGACCAGCGGAGCTTTCGCCACGCGGTACTGCTCACGCCGGGGGTGCGGCCGGGGCCGCTCACGGCGGAGTTCAACTTCATGCCTTACAAGCCGAAGGTCGCCAACCGGGCGGTGGTGGTGATGCACGGCCGGCCGTTCGAGGAAATCGAGCGGGTGGGCCGGCTGATGAACGAGCGCGCAGGGCCGCGTGCCTACGTGCCCAAGATCGGGGTCGCCCGGCACCACGCGGATCATTCGGTGGGGGAGCTGTTCCGGCTGGCGGCCCGGTACGCCTTGGTGGGCCTCCATCAGGGGATGCGGCGGGCTTTTGGCGGCCGGCGCCGCTAGGTCCCAAAGGCATCGCGAATCTTGTCGAAAAAGCCCCGGTGGCCCGGCTTGATCTTTTCGCCCGTTTCGTGGGCGAACTCCATGAGCAGTTCCCGTTGGCGCTCGGTCAGCCGCTTGGGCACCTCTACGACGACGCGCACATATTGGTCGCCATACTGGGTGCTGCCGGTGGCCGCCGGCATGCCTCGTCCCCGAATCTTGAACACCGTGTGGGTCTGCGTGCCCGCTGGAATCTTGAGCTTTTCGGAGCCGTGGAGTGTCTCCACCTCGACCTCCGCGCCCAAGGCCGCGAGGGGAAAGCTGATGTGCTCCTCAAGATAAACGTCCGCCCCCTCGCGGATGAAGGTGGGGTGTTCCTCCACCTCGAAGCGTACCAGCAGGTCGCCCCGGTCGCTGTTGCGAAGGCCCGACTCCCCCTCGCCGCGCACCCGCAGGATCATCCCGTTGTCGACGCCGCTGGGGACCTCAAAGTGGACCGTTGCCTTCTCCGGCACGCGCCCCTTGCCGCCGCAGTTCGTGCACGGATCGGGGATCACCTGGCCGCTCCCGCCACAACTCGGGCAGGCGGTCTCCACGGCGAAGAACCCCCGCGCCTGGCGCACCACGCCGATGCCGTTGCAGGTGCTGCAAGCCCGCGGCGCCGTGCCTGGCCGGGCCCCGGTCCCGCCACAGGTCTGGCAGGATTCCAGCCGCTCGAAGGTGATCTCCGCGTCCTTGCCGGTGAACGCCTCCTCGAGGCCAAGGCGGTAACGGATCTGCATGTCGCGGCCACGATTCGGATCGCGACTCCGGCGACGCCCGCCCCCGCCAAAGAAGGCGCTGAAAAAGTCCCCAAAGATATCCTCGATGTCGCTCGCGTGGTGGAAGTCCTGCCAGGAGAAGCCCCCAGCTCCGAAGCTGGATTTCACCCCTTCGTGGCCGTAACGGTCGTAGCGGGCGCGCTTGTCCGCGTCCGAGAGGACCTCGTACGCCTCGCTCGCCTCCTTGAACTTCTCCTCGGCGGCCTCCGAATCACCCGGATTGCGGTCCGGATGGTACTTCATGGCGAGCTTGCGGTAGGCCTTCTTCAGTTCATCCGGCGAGGCGGTCTTTTCCACGCCGAGGATTTCATAGTAGTCGCGCTTCGCCATGGGGGTGGGGTTGTTTCTCTCTGGAGGATGGTTCGTGGAAGGGCTGGGGCGAGGGTGTGTCCTGGGGCGCCATCATTCGGCCGATGGCACCTTCCGTGGGGCGGTGAGGCAAGGCAAGTGCCGCGGTTGGGGCCGACTCCCCCTTGGAATGCCCTGGTGAATCCTGTGGGGCCCATTCTCCTTGCGCTTCGGCCGGACGGGCGGCCTTTTTGGCCCGTGCAATCCAGTCGGGGAGCGCCTTCCCATGCTTCGACGTGCAACTTGGCGGCAACTGCTCATGGCAGGACTTCTGACCATTGGGCCGGCAGCCCTTGCGCAGGACGATCCCTTCGCCGCACCGGACCCCTTCGCCGGGCCGGACGACGCGGCCAGCCCTTTCGAGGCCCCGGCGCCAGAGGCCGACAGCCCCTTCGCCGCCCCCGCCGATGCTGCCCCCAGCCCTTTCGAAGAAGCCCCCGCTGATCCCTTTGCCGGTAACCCCTTCGACCAACCAGACACCGGCCAGGGGCAAACC
>CAYQTO010000065.1:0-18231 GCA_964420455.1 uncultured Candidatus Sumerlaeota bacterium
CCCATCTCCGGCTTCCCCTCGTGCTGTTCCAGGCTCGGGAAGTCGAGCACCTCGCGGACCGACCGCATCGCCTCGTTTCCCTCGTAGAATTGGGGCGCCATCGACAACAGGCCGTTGAGCGCCCCCACCGTCATTCCCACGAAGAAGAGGTACATCACCACCTCGCCGGGAGTCACCCGGCCCCAGATGATCAGGAGGCCGCCAAAGGTGACGACGATGATGCTCACCAACTGGGAGGTGGCCCAGATTTGCGAGTGAAGGATGTTGGTGATCCAGTCGGTGCGGATGGCGACATCGCGAACGTTGCCGAGGCGTCGGTCGATCCTCTCGAGGTCGTGGTGCTCGGTGGCGTGCGCCCGGGAAAGCGTCAGCATGCCGAGCATCTGACTGACCTCCGCGTTCAGCTTTTCCTGCTCGAGGCGCAACGCGTGGTAACGCTCCTCGAGCCGACGCCGCATGAAGGCGACGATCATTACCGTGAGGGGAACGAAGCCGCCGAGAACCGCGATGAAGTAGGGCTCGCGGATGAGGATGATGGCCGAGGCGATGAGCGCCGTCGCCACCATGATGATCAGCGGGTCCACGAAGACCTGGCTGAGGCGGTCGAGCTTCTCGACGTCCTGCATGACCTTGCTGTGGAGGCGGCCGGACTCGGCGCGGTCGTGGTAGGTGAAGCTCAGTTGCTGGATGCGCGAGCAAAGGCGCGACCGCATCCGCAGCGCCACCTCGCGCCGGATCCGGCTGTAAATCAGGATATACAGCGGATGGACGGTGATGTTTACCATTATGAGGGCCACCATGCCCAGAAGGCAAATGGCGAGGCCGGCGAAGTCACGGCGCGGGACCGTGACGTCGAGGATGAAAGCCGTATAGGCGGGAATGGCGAGGACCGGCGTGTGCTTGACCAGCGCGAGGGTCAGCGCGAGGGCGACCCGCCAGCGCGCGAAGGCGAACTCCCGGGCGTAACCCACCAGAGGGGCCCGTTCGACAAGGTAATCCAGAAAACCGCGCGAGGAAGCCATGGGGGAAGCGGGGAGGCCGCAGGACCTCAGTAGTGACGGAACCGCATCATGTTGAGCACGCGGCGGTTCATCAGCCGCAGCCGCTCGGACAGGACCGAATTCATGTTCTTCATGAACTGGTACCCCCAATCGGGGTGATGGTCGAGGAACTGACGGAGGAAAGCGCCGGGGATGCGGACGAATTCGCCCGCCTCCAACGCGATCACGCTGGCCGACCGCGGGCTGCCGTCCACCATCGACATCTCGCCGATGATGTCGCCGCTCCCCAGCCGGGTGATGGGGACCTCAAAGTAAGGGCTGATGGACTCGACCTGAACGGCGACCCGCCCGCGCAGCAGCAGCATCAGCGAGTCGTCGTTCTCCCCCTCCTCGATGATGGTCTGGCCCCGGTAACACGATCCGCGTTCGGCCTGCTCCGCGATCGAATTCAGCGCCTCCTCCGGCAGGTTTCGAAAGAGCCGCAATCCACGAATTTCGTGAACAAGATCCGTTCGCTGGTCTGAACTCATGAGGTCGTCCTTGAGTTAATCACAGGATAACCAACGTTGCCCGCCGCACAAGGAGAGACTTGGTCCGATGGCTCAATTGCCGGGACTCCCCGGCGGGGGTCCGTCGAAGAGGAAGATCAGGCTCTCGCCGTTCTGCCCCTCGCCCCATTCCCCGATGGGGATGCGTTCAAGGTACAGCGACCATTCCGCATTCCCCCAGAAACCTTTTCGGTTTTGCACCAAATGGGCGTCGTAGGGAGGATCCGTGTCGAACCGCTGGCCACCTGTCAGCAGCCCCCACTCCTCGAGGAGGGGAAACACGGCGGACTGCATGGCCATCGGGCGCACCCGCGATCCCGGCCTCAGGAGGATGTTGAGGTCGTCAATGACCTGCGGCCGCAGCGCCGTCATCCAGTAGGTCTGCTCGAAGGGAAACATGTTCATGTTTTCCGAAAGCACCTTCGTGGGCAGGTTGTAATGGTCGATCGACGGCACCCGCAGCGCATTCACTCCGAGCGCCACCAGCATCACCCCGCCCCCAACCAGCCAGTGCGGGATGAGCGAACGGATCCCCCCAAGCCTCCGATGAAACGCCGGCCCAAGAACCCTCGCCACCAGCAGGCAGGCAGGGGCAAACAGGGGGAGGAACAACCGCACGCCATCGTACTTCGGCGCGTTGGGGAGGCTCGAGGCGAAGAAAGGCCCCAGCACCGCAAGAAGGAGCAGGAGCGAGGCGGGGTCGATCCGCCTTCGCCAGCCCGCACGCAGAAGAAGCAGCCCCGCCGCAGCCCAAAACAGCGCAAGGTGCACGATCGGGGTGGTCACGTGGATCATGACCAGCGGATACGTCACCGGCGCCGGGTCGCCGATGAAGTTGCGGCGCTCGCCGAGGAACCACACGCCCTGATGGGCGTGCTCGAGGACAAACCGGAGATAGCCCTGGAGGTGCCCGAGCGGATCGGCCCACATCCACGGCCAGACGAGGAAGGCGACAAGGAGGGCAAGGGGGAGCAGGGCGAGGCTCGCGAGGTCGGTTCGGGAGGGAGCACGCCGGCCCGCCAGCGGGCGCCGGGCCACCAGCCAGGCAACAACCGCCACCGCAAGGATGAGCCCGTTGACCTTCGTTGCAAGGGCGAGCCCCAGCGCCCCCGCAAGCAACAACCGCCAACGCCAACGCCGCAAGTCTCCCAGCGCCGCCCACAGGACGAGCATCGTCATCAGCACGAAAACTGATTCCGTGGCGGCGAGTTGGGCATGGCCGGTAACCCGCGGAAGCGAGAGGTACAGCGCGGGAGCGGTCCATCCCCCCGCGCGCCCACCCAACCGGAGGCCCAGGAAGAAAAGCATCGTGACCGTCCCCCCGAAGGCTGCCGCGGGAATCACCCGGAGCGCTGCCAGCCGCCCCCACCCCTCGGGCGGGGCCCAAGCCAGCGACAAGGCCCCCAGCCATTTCACCATCGGCGGAAGTTCGTTGATCGATTCCCATCCTTCGCGGAGGGATTCCTCCGAAAGGGCGCCGACCGGATCACCGGCCGCCGCGCCGGCCCAGGTCGCGGCATCCTCAAAGGTCGGGTAGTAATACGCTTCGTCCCAGGAAAGGCCCGGCCCCCCCCAGGTGGGCACGGCCCCGATCCACGTGACCAGGCTCACGGCGAGAAAAACAAACGCTGCGGTCAGCACCTTCATCCGTCCGCCCTCCGGGCAGTTTCGCGTCCGCCCATGTGGACGAATCCCTGCCCCGCGGCGAGCCCAAACCGCCTCCTTATCGGCTTGACAGCCCCGGGCACCGTCCAAACGCTCACGTGTCCCTCCGGCACCTGCCGGAGACCTCTATTCACCCACGGATTCCTTCATGACGTTTACCTCGCTTGCCCTTTGGATTCTTGGCCTCGCTTACCTGATTTGCTGCCTTTGGCTTATCATCGTCGTTCTCCTGCAGGAAGGGAAGTCCGGCGGCCTGACGCAGGCCGACACGACGGCGCAATCCCCCGAGGCGCTGACCGGTGCCTTCGGTGCAGGCGGTGCCCAGAAGGGCCTCTACCGCACGACCGCGGTCACGGCCACGATCTTTGCCGCGCTGGCCCTTACGTTGACGATCATCGGCAGCCGGCGCGACCTTGAGGGGGGTGTTCTGGACCTGCCGCCAGACCAGCCTGCCAGCGCCGTTGCCCCCGACGTCACCACCGACCAGCCCCTCGTCCCCGAAAACACCACCCCCGCCGAGACCGACACCGTCCCCGCGGAGTAACCCGCAAGGGCCGCCTGCCACCGCCCCGCGCATGCTTGCCCTCCTGGTCCCCATCTTCTTCACCGCGTTCCTCGTCGTCTGGACTTGGGCGATCGTCGATTCGCTCCGTGGCGAGCGCGACTACCTCTGGGTCGTCCTCCTCGCCTTTCTCCCTCCCCTCGGTGTGCCCCTCTATGGATTGAACTTCCTCGTGCTCGGCGACGAACGAAACGGCCTGACGGCGGTGAAACGCCGCCATGCCGCGGAGAAGCGCATCCGCGAGCTGCGCGCGGCCATCGCCGAGCATCCGATCCTTGGCCAGCGCGAGGAACTCGCCCGCGCCCTCTTCGACCTTGGGCGCTACGAGGAAGCGCTCGCCGAACTGAAACACCTCCTCGACTACGACCCGGAAGACCCCCGCGTCCAGTACCTCACGGCGCAGGCCCTGGAACGCACCGGCCGCACGGATGCGGCCCTTGCCCACTACGACTATATCCTCGAGGAGGCGCCGTCCTTCGGTTCCTGGCGAGCCGCGATCGATTACTCCTCCCTCCTCTACCAGCAGGGCGACCTGGACAAGGCCCGCGCCGTGCTCAAGCGCGTTCACAGGGAATACGCCATCCCCGAGGTCAGCTACCGTTTGGCTCACGTCCTCGCCGACCAGGACGACGGCAACGCGGCGGCCCAGCTGCTCGATGAATTGATCCGGAGCTTTGAGGAATCGCCAACCTTCAACCTCAGCCGCGACCGGCCGTGGATCCAGAGGGCGCGTCAGCTCCGTGCACGACTGGCCTCAATATCGCCCAAACCTTCCCCATGAGACGTCCTGCCCGCGGCCAGGTTTTTCTCGGCCTCTTCTTTCTCCTTTATATCTCCAACGCCGTCTTCTCCCATTACGTGGGGGTGGAGTACTTGAGGACCGCGCGCGAGATCAAGGCGGCGGAGCAGCTCGGGGCGGACCCCAACACGGTGGAGGTCTCCGGCGGCCAGCGCGGCCGCGGTGGCCTGCTCATCTTCGCCAACGCCCCGCTCTTTATAACCCTTGGCCTGATCGTCCGGGGCGAGGACCCCTCCGCCGGCCTTGGCTACTGGGCCGCCCTTCTCCTCGGCGCCACCTATCTCCCGCTCTTCCTTTCCGCCTGCCTGTTTTTCCTCGTTTACGCTCCCAGCCATCCGCATACATTTCCCGGTGTCGAATGGAACGACGGCACCGGCCCACCGGAGGACGACTAATGGACCAGGAAACAACGAGCGAAACGCGTCGCCTCGCGCTCGACGCCCGCCACGCCGCCCACGGCGCTCAGAACATGGGCGTCTGCGGCTGGAAGGTCCCCGCCCATTTCGGCGACCCCGAGGCCGAATACAAGGCCCTGTGCGAAGGCGTCGGCCTTCTCGATGCCGGCTTCCTTGCCGTCGTGCGCGCTACTGGCGCCGACCACGTGGACTATCTTAATCGGCGCCTCAGCCAACGCGTGATCGAGTCCGAGCCCGGCACCGTGCTGCGAGCCAACCAGCTCTCCGGCGAAGGGCGCATGGAGGCGGACCTCGAGGTCCTCCGCATCGCCGAAACGGAAAGCCTCCTTATCGCCCCGCCCGCCATCCCCGGCGACATGCTCCAGGCCCTCGCCGATAAGTATGTCTTCACCGAGGAAGCCACCTTTACCGACGAGTCCCGCACGTGGGGATGCCTCGCCCTTGTAGGGCCGAGGCGCGCAGCGGTTCTGGAGGCCGCGGGCCTGCCGGACCCCGGCGAGGGCGGCCTCCGACAGAAGCACGACGCGGTGGTTTTCGCCTCGAGCTTCTTTCCCGAAACGACTCTTGTCCTCGTTCCCCGGGAACAGCTTGAGAGCGAGCATGGACGCCTGAAGGGGGAAGTGCAACAGCTCGGCGGGAGTCTCGTCGGGTTTCTGGCCTTCGATACGCGGCGGGTGGAAGCAGGGATCCCTTGGTGGGGCATCGACCTCGGCCCCAGCTCGATCCCCCTGGAGGCGGACCTGATGAACGCGATCCACACGAACAAGGGCTGTTATCCCGGCCAGGAGACGATCGCCAAGATCCTCAATCTGGGCCACCCCGCCCGCAAACTGGTGGGGATCGTCTGGGACACGGAGGATCCGTTGCCCGGAGGAACTGCCCTCTTTTTGGGTGATCGGGAAGTCGGACGCCTGACAAGCTCCACGTATTCGCCTCGGACTGGCAAGGCGATCGGGCTTGCCATGGTGCGCTGGGCCCAGCGCGAGCCCGGGATCCGCCTCAAGGCCGAAGCGGTCGAAGGGGTCACCTGCCCCCTACCGTTCGAATAACTTTCCTAGACCCAGCTATCTGCTTCCCGCCCGTGGAGAGCATCCCGCCGGTGTCAAACCTCCGAGGGGCTCGCCCGCCCTCAAACAGCATTGTCGAATTTTGATTCCCGTCCGCCGTCACCATTTTTTCTTGGCTGGGCGCGAACTTTGCCCTTAACTCCCTTCAGAGGCGTCCATCACCGACTCTTTCGATACCGGGAAGGTGACCCAACAATGGAACAGGCAAACGTTCAGGAACTCGTCGAGGAGGCTCTGGAGAACGCCATCGAGGCGTTGGATCTGGTCGCCACCGACAAGACGTTGGATCGCCGGCTCCGGGAGGTTCAGGACCACTGCAATCGTGCGCTGGTCGAGCTGCGTGGATATGGACACGACGTCGCTTCCGAGGGTTGGAACGTAGACAGGTGGGAATGATCCCCGCCGCCGCGGAAATCCTCACGCAACGGACCGCCGCCTGTTAGCGTCCATTACTCCCCAAGCAGCTTTGCACTTCCCGTCGCACTGCCTCCAGGACGCGCTCCCGCCCCGCCTCGAAGCTCCCCGCCCTCACCACAGCACCCGCCGCATTGTAGTGGCCTCCGCCACCGAGCGACTCCGCCACCCGGCTGCAATCGATTCCGCCCTTCCCACGCAGGCCCGCACGGGTAGACCCGTCCTCCATCTCATGAAAAAGGCACGAGATTCCCACACCACGGATGCCGCGGATATCGCTCGCGAGCCCTTCCGGCTCGGCGCTCTCCCCCCCGCAGTCCCGGTAATCGCTCTGCCGCAGCTCGCTCCAGACAAAGAACCCATCGAATTCGTAGGTCAGGCGGCCGTAGGCCCGGGCGGTCATCGCCAGTTCCCCTGGGTTTCGTTCCTCGTAAATCGCCTGACTCACGCGCTCGAGCCGGACCCCCGCGGCAAGGAGTTCAGACGCGATCCGAAACGCCTTTGGCGTCGTGTTCGAGTAGCGGAACGATCCCGTGTCGGTCATGATCGAGACGTAGATTGCCTCCGCGATGGGTCGCGTCAGGGAGACGTTCAGCTCGCGGAGGAGCGTATGAATCTGCTCGCCGACGGCACACGCCCCGAGATCGATCCAATTCGCCTCCGCAAAGCGGGAGTTGGTCTGGTGGTGATCGATGTTAAGGGTGCTGCCGCAGGGGACAAATCCTCCGCCGACCCGTTCCAGCGATCCACAATCCACGAATACCGTCAGGTCCGGGGTCCATTCGGGAACGCGGGTCCGAATGCGGTCCACCCCCTCAAGAAAGGACCACTTTCCGTTGACCGGTGTCACATTGTATCCGGCCACGGTCTTGCCGAGAGATTCGAGCCCGTGAATCAGGGCGACCGCGGATCCGAGGCAGTCGCCATCGGGACGGAGGTGGCTGACGACCAGAATGGATTCCGCCGACCGCAGCAGGGAAGCGGCGTCTTGGGCGGTGACGGCGGTGTCAGAGGAGGCGGCGGATCGGGACAAGGAGTCATGCCTTCCTGAGTGAGGAATGCCTAACCCGGCACGTGTCTGCCGAAGGTTAAGCGTGTACTGTCCCGCATGCGCACGGTCCCGTCAATGGCGAATTGGCAAGCGGACGGCCAAGGGAGGTGTCAAGCTGGCGGCACGGCGTCGAGGACGAGGGCCTCCATGGCGAGCCCGGGGCCGAACGCGAGCGCCACGACAGGCCCCTCGCAGCCGCCAGCCAGCAGCCGCTCGAGCACGAAGGCCACCGTTGGCGAGGACATGTTCCCACACTCGCGGAGGACGGCCCGGGAGGCGGCCAGTTGTTGTTCCCCGAGGTTCAGCGCATCACGAACCGCATCGAGGATGCGCGGCCCGCCCGGGTGAACGGCCCAGCCGGCCACATCGCCCGGATGCAGGCCGCACTCACCAAGTCCCTCCGCCAGGGCCCCGCCAAGAACCTCCCGCAGGCGTTTTGGCACTTCCGCCGAGAGCCCCATCACAAATCCGGCATCACCGATCCGCCAGCTCATGAGGTCGCTCGTCCCGGTTAGGACCTGGGAAAAACCGGATCGAACCCGCAAGGGCCCGAGGGTGCCATCACGCCCCACGACCATCGCCGCCGCCCCATCGGCGAACAACGCATTCGCCGTGGATCGCTCTGGATGATCCCCATACTGGAAGTGAAGGCTGCACAACTCGACAGCGACAACGAGCACCCGGGCGGCGGAGTCCGCTGTGGCCATCGCCGAAGCAGCCATCAGCCCATTCAGCAGGCCGTGGCAGCCCATAAAGCCGACATGGAGCCGCCGTACTCCCGCCGGCAATCCGAGACCGCAAACGAGGTCGAGATCGACGCCCGGCGAATCGAAGCCGGTGCAGGACACGGTGACCAGATGGGTGACGGCCCGTGGAGCAAGCCTGGCGCGATCAAGGGCTGGGCGCGCCGCAGAGAGCGCCAGCGGCCCCGCCTCGCGGCTGTAGCGGGCGAGCCGCTCGCCCGTTGTCGGGGCATCCTCGCGATAGAAGCGCCCGCAACCATTGGGGGAAGCATCCTCCCCAAGAACAACGCGGCGCTCCTCCACGGTGCTGTGGCGATGAATGGCTTTGAGCCGACGGCGCGCCCGGTCGTCGGTACCTGCGTGGCGCAGGGCCAGGGCGAGGGCAGCCTCCGCCGTCAGCCGATGCGCCGGAACCGCCGTCGCCAGGGAAAGGATCGATGCCATCAGCGATGATCAGCCGTGAAGACGGCCGGGCACAAGGGGAGCCACCGCGGCGGGAACCCAACGGCACCCCGCAAGGGCGGCCTGCGTCGCCAGGGGCGAGCGAAGCAGCGAGGCCACCAGACGGCAGCGCCACTTGCGACCCGCCGACCGCCGCCGCCAATGCCACCGCCACCGTGCCATCGCGCGGCCGTCACCGGCAATGTGCGCGAGCACGTGCTCGGCCACTTCGACCCCATCGGCGAGGGCCCAGGCGATCCCCTCGCCGGTGAACGGTTCGATGTAGCCGGCCGCGTCGCCCACGGCGAAGACGCCAGGCGCGGGCGCGGGGCCAAGCCGCGACGTCAGCGCCGGCGTTGTCCTCCAGTGCGCTGCCCGAAGGACATCCGCAAGCCCGTCACCGGCCTCCTCGGCGATCTGGGCCACTGCCCCGGCGACCCCACCCTTGCCGCGAAGCCCCCCCGGGTCGACCGCCGCCGCCGCGTTCACTCTTCCGTCCGCCAGCCGCGCCAGGCCCACATAACCGTCGCGGCCATGAATCATGTGGATGGTGCCGGTGCCGGGAAGGACGCCGTCCGTCTCGATGCGGGCTCCGGCGCCGATGTGCGATTGGGGCCCAACATGCCGGCGGGCCGCCGCGGTCCGGCTGGCAAGGCCCGCCGCAAGAACAACCGCCGCAGGTCGCCACTGCTCCTTTCCCAGACCAACCATGGACGCGCCGTCCACGGACTCCAATCGCGCGGGGAGTCCCGCCCTCACCTCGACCCCGACCGACGCGGCCCGATGCAACAACGCCTCGTCGAGCCGCTCGCGGGCAATGGCGAGCCCTCCGGGGATTTGCAACGTCGCGCTCCGTCCCCCGCTCGTGATCCTCACCTTGTGCAACGGCGTGCCGCCTTCATGAACGCCAAGCTGTTGGAGCAACCGCAGCGCCCGTGCATTGGTGCAACATCCGCACACCTTGTAGCGGGGGAAGGATTCCTTCTCGACCAGAAGGACACGGGCGCCGGCCTCGGCGAGACGTATAGAGGCCGCCGCCCCCGAGGGTCCGCCACCAATCACGACGACCTCCGGCGCTTGCCTACTTCCCACTGGAAAGCATTTCCGCGACAAGGTTCTGGAGCTGCTGGGGCCGATAGGGCTTGGGGAGAAGGGCCACGTTGCCTTCCGACCGTGCGAGGCGGACGTCGCTCGTGTCGAGCGTGCCGCTGGAGAAGATCGCCGGGATGCCCGGCTGGCGCTCGAGAATCCGCTTCAGGAGTGTCTCGCCGTGGAAGTCCGGAAGGATGAAATCGATCAAGGCGAGATCGTAGGGGCCGCTGTTTTCGACGAGGCGCAGGGCCTCCTCGCCGGACGTGGCGAGGACCACGTTGCAGCCAAGCCTTTCGAGGGAACGACGGGCAACCTCGCGGACAAGGGCCTCGTCGTCGATGACAAGGATACGGCGGCCCCCAAGGTCGCGGGTCGCTGTCTCGCGGATATCCGCCTGCGAGGGCTTCTCCGGCGGGGCGACCGCGGGAAGAAAGACCGTTACGGTGGTGCCCTGGCCAATCTTGCTGCGAACGCGCAAGGCCCCGTCGTGGGAATGCACGATCCCTGCAATCGCCGACATGCCAAGCCCCCGCCCGGCTTTCTTTGTCGTGAAAAATGGATCGAACAGGCGCGCCTGGACCTCCGGCGTCATGCCCATGCCATTGTCCTCAACCTCAAAGGCGACGGTCGCGGCGTCGGGCAGATTCTCGGCGAAGACGAACCCCTTCGCCGATGGGTCGACTTCCGACGGGTCGAGCCGCCGCGCCCGAATCGCCAGCACCCCCTCGCGGTGGGGCATCGCCTCGCAGGCGTTTGTCACCAGGTTCAGCAGCACCTGGCGCAGTTGGGACGCGTCCGCATGGACATGGGTTCCGCGCCCCACATCGAAGGAGAAGACCGCCCTCGGACCAGCGATCGACTTCAGGAGTTCCGTGGATTCGAGGATCAGGTCGGAGACGGAAATCGAGGTGCGTGCATCGGGGGATGTGTCCCGCGCAAGCGCCAGCAGGCCGCGGGTGAGATCGGCGGCCTGGGCGCTCGCCTGCTCAATCTGGGCAAGGAGCGGACGGACGTCGCTTTCCTCGGGTAAGGACTTGCTGGCGAGGGCGGCATTGCCGAGAATCGCCAGCAGCAGGTTGTTGAAGTCGTGCACCAGCCCTCCGGCGGTGACGCCCAGGGCCTCGAGCCGTTGGTACTCCTCGAACTGGCGCCATTCACCGGACCGTACAACCGTCGCGCCCTTCAGATCATCGATCGACGTGACGGTCATGCTCAGGTCGCCGCTGGTCTCCAACCGGAATAGAATGCGCGCTTGAAAGTCCCGATGGTCGCGGCGCATGCGGAGGTCCATCCCTCCGATGGAGCCCGGTCCGGGGGGATGTTCGGTGACGGCGCGCAGGAAGGCCGCGCGATCGTCCGGGTGGACGTAATACTCGATATACGACTCGAGGGGGATGGCCGTTCTGCCGTCGCTGCCGAAATCGATGACAACGCTTTCGCGCGGAGGATCAACCTGACAGGTCTGAAACCAGTAATCGGGGCGAGGAGGTGCCGACGATACCTCGGCCTCTGGAGGTCGAGTCTCCCCCTCGCCGGGACCGCGCCCACCTTTTCTTGTTAAATCGTAAGGTTCCGCTGCCATGGGGAAGGTTTCTGCCCTGCACTTCAATGATTACCAAATGTTAATCGTCCCGCATAATCAGGACCAATCTGTTACGGACGGGACGCACCAAGCGTGGAACCATTCGATGCAGTCGCCATAATGGGCTAGCGCAGGGTCCCGCGCTTGTCCAACCTGAACCGAATACGAGCGGGGAGCCCGCCAACCAGTGACGACCTACGTCATTCGCCGTTTACTCCTGATGGTGCCGACGCTGCTGGGCGTCAGCTTCGCCGTGTTCCTGTTGGTGCAGTTTGTTCCCGGTGGCCCCATCGACCAATACCGCATGTCGCTGACCACCGGCGAGATGACCGAGGCGGGCTCCGTGGGAGGTCGCAGCGGCCCCGACGTTTCCGAGAAACACCTTGAGTCGCTTGTCAGCTACTACGGCTTCGACAAGCCGTTTCATGTGCGGTATGTTGACTACGTTTGGAACCTTGCGCGGCTCGATTTGGGCCAGTCTTTCCTCTATGCCGTTCCAGTCATCGACCTCATCGCCCAGCGTCTCCCCATCTCCATCTACTACGGCCTCGTGACCACGATCCTCACCTACGCGTTCTGCATCCCCCTCGGGATCCTGAAGGCGATCCGCCACCGCACCTGGCTCGACAACACGACGTCGCTGCTGATTTTCATCGGGTATGCGGTTCCAAACTTTGCGCTGGGGGCGGTGCTGCTTGCGTTTCTTTCCGCGGAACTCGGCTGGTTCCCTCTCGGCGGATTCCGCAGCCCAAACTTCGAGGAGCTTTCCCTCGCCGGAAAGGTCTGGGACGTCGTCCACCATTCCATCCTGCCGCTCATCTGCTACATGATCGGCTCCTTTGCCTTCATGACCATGCTGATGAAGAACAGCCTGATGGAGAACATGAGCGCGGACTTTGTGCGCACGGCGCTGGCGGCGGGCCTGCCGTGGCGGCGGGCCATCTTTGTCCATGCGGTGCGCAACTCGCTCATACCGCTGGCCACCAGCTTCGGCCACAACATTGCCCTCATCCTCACGGGCTCGCTGCTGATCGAGCGCGTGTTCAACATTCAGGGGATGGGACTCCTCTTTTTCGAAATGATCCAGGCGCGCGATTATCCGGTGGTGCTCGGCATCACGGTGATCTCGGCGGTGCTCCTGCTGCTGGGAAATCTGCTGTCGGACCTTTGCGTGGCCACTGTCGACCCGCGGGTGCGGTTTCGCTGAAGATGCGACTTCCCCGGCTCCCGATCGACCCCATCACGCGCAAGCGCCTGCGCCGCTTCATGGCGATCCGGCGCGGGTTCTACTCCCTCGTGATCCTCGCGGTGGCCCTCGTGGCCTCGCTTTTTTCCGAGTTCATCGCCAACAACCGCGCCATCGTCGTCCACTACGAGGGGGAGTACTACTTCCCCACCTTCCGCTTCATCCCGATGGAGACCTTTGGCCAGGAGGACGAATTCGGCTTTGTCGACGTCGAGGCGGACTACCGCCGCATGGCCGCTGACTTTGAGGGGACCGACAATTGGGTCCTCATGCCGCCCATTCCCTGGAATCCGATCGAGAACGATTTTGACTACGATGAACCGCCGCCCAACGCGCCGGACAGCCGCCACCTCCTCGGCACCGATTCGCAGGGCCGCGACGTCCTCGCCCGCCTCATTTACGGCTTTCGCATCTCCATGCTCTTCGCCCTCGCGCTCGTGCTGGTTTCCCAGGTCTTCGGCACCATCGTCGGCTGCCTCCAGGGATACCTGGGTGGTACCTTCGACATCATCAGCCAGCGCTTCATCGAGATCTGGTCGACCCTTCCGTTTCTCTATGTGGTCATCGTGCTGGCGACCTTCTTTGTGCCGAACTTCTGGCTGCTGCTTGGGGTGATGGCTTTGTTTCAATGGGTGGCCATCACGTACTACATGCGGACCGAGATGTACCGCGAGAAGGCCCGGGAGTACGCGCTCGCGGCGGAGTCCTTCGGGGCCTCGCACGCCCGAATCGTGTTTCGTCACCTGCTGCCCAACGCGCTGACGCCGCTCGTGACCTTAACACCGTTTATGGTCGTGGGGGGAATTTTTTCCCTGACGGCCCTCGACTTTCTTGGGTACGGATTGCCGCCGCCGACCCCCAGTTGGGGCGAACTGATCGACCAGGCGACCGACCCCAGCAACCTCGACAAGCTGTGGCTCAGCGTCTCGCCCTTCGCCGCTCTGTCGATCACCCTCATCCTGGTGACCCTCGTCGGCGAGGCCGTCCGAGAGGCCTTCGACCCCCGCGAATTCGTCCGCTATCGTTGAAACCACCCCCTGCCAAGGACCGATCCCGATGAAGACCGCCGCCCTCCTCGCCACCCTCCTGCTGGCGCTCCCCCTCGTCCCCCTCCGCGCCGAATCCCTCCCTCCGGACATCGAGTGGACCACCAACATGGAGGACCCGCCCATTGGCTCGCCCGAGGCCCTCCGAGGCGGCAAGATTCGCGACGTCATGATGGGCTTTCCCAAGACCTTTCGCCTCTACGGGCCCAACGCGAACGGTGCCTTCGCCAACTGGCTCCGCGCCTACTCGCTCGACATCGGCCTGGTTGGGCGCCACCCCACCACCGACAATCACATCCCCATCCTTGCCACCCACTGGGCCGTGATGCCCGACAACCGCACGGTCTACTACAAACTGAACGAGGACGCCACCTGGTCCGACGGCAAGCCCATCACCGCCGCGGACTATGTCTATACGCTCGAAGTGTGGACGGACCCGCGGCTCACGGATCCCTTCTACCCGCAATACGCCGAGGACTACATCGCGGAGGTGGTGGCAATCGACGACCTGACGCTGAAGGTTGTCGGCCAGCGCGAGTCCTGGCGCCCGCTCGACGAGTTTGGTGTTCCCCCGACGCCCCGTCATGCCTTCGCCCTCTCGGATACATGGATCGAGGACGAGAACTACACCGCACCGGTCGTCCAGGGGCCCTACGTGATCAGCAACTATCGGGTGGGCGAGACGGTGACCTTTACCCGCGTGAATGACTGGTGGGGCGACGGGTACCACTACTTTAACGGGATGTACAACGTCGACGAGATCGAGTTGTTCGTCCTTTCCGACCCGGAGCGGGTGATCGACTTCCTTCGCCGCGGGCAGGTAAGCTTCATCAGCGTCAACAGCGCCCGCCAATGGGCGGAGGACACGGACTTCGAGGAAGTCCGCAAGGGGTATATACGCCGCGTGCAGGTCTTCAACGAGCAGCCCGAGGGCGTTTCCGGCATCGCCATAAACCTACAGCAGCCAATCTTCCAGAACCGCGAATTTCGCAAGGCCCTCCAGCATCTCTTCAACTTCGAGTTGTTGAACGAGAAGCTGATGTACAACGCCTACTATCGTATGACGTCGTTCTTCGAGGGGACGGAGTATGCGAATCTTGGGATGGATCCCTATGGTTTTGATCCGCGGGCCGCAGGGCAGCTCCTGCGCGAGGCCGGATTCAGCCGCCGCGGAAACGATGGCATCCTCCTCAACCCGGATACGAACCAACGGGCCAGCTTCAGCCTCACCTTCGCCAGCCCCTCGTTTCAACGGCACCTGACCACCCTCCAGAACATCTATCAGCGGGCCGGCGTGGAGATGAAACTGCAGCTGCTCGAGCCCAGCGCCATGTTTGAAAATGTGCGCGAGAAGGCCTTCCAGGCCTGCACCATCTCGATGACCTCCTCCTTTTTCCCAGCACCCCACCAGTACTTCTCGTCGGAGTTTGCCAACAAACCACAAACAAACAACTTCTGGAATTTTTCGGATCCGCGGGCCGACGAGTTGATCGACATCTATCGCTTTGACATGGACAAGCAGGCACGTCTCGACGCCATGGCGGAACTGGATGCGCTCCTCAACGACGAGGCCTTCCACATCCACTTCTGGTCCGCCCCATATATGCGCATCCTTCATTGGGACTACGTCCGCTGGCCGGAATTTTACGTGCCGAAGCGTGCACAAACGCTGATCGAGTATCCCGTGTATTGGATCGACCCGGAAGCGAAGGCGCGGCTCGACGCGGCGATGGAGGCAGGGGAGCCGTTGCCAGGGGGGCCGCCGGAAATGCTGGACCCGTATGGCACGAAGGCGCGGCTCGACGAGCAGGCCACCGCAGGGGGCGGCTAAGCGCTTGGCGCTCCTCGAGGTTCGCGGGCTGACCGTCGACTTTCACGGCGAGGGCGGGACCGTCCACGCGGTCGACCGTGTGTCATTCGCCGTGGATGCGGGGCGGGTATTGGGGGTCGTTGGCGAGTCGGGCTGCGGCAAGAGCGTCTCGGCGCTGTCGGTCACGCGACTGGTGCCTCAACCTCCGGGCGAGATCGTCGCGGGCGAGGTGCTTTACAAGGGGCGCGACCTGCTGAAGGTGCCCGAGGGCGAGTTGCCATCGGTGCGCGGCCGCGAAATCGCCATGATCTTTCAGGACCCGATGACCTCGCTGAACCCGGTCTTTCGCGTGGGGCGGCTATTGACGGAGGTGGTGCGGCGGCACTTTTCGGTGTCGGCGCGGGAGGCCCGCGAACGCGCCGTGGAGGCGCTCCGCCAGGTCGGAATCTCCGAGCCGGAAAACCGCCTCAGCGCGTACCCCCACGAGCTGAGCGGCGGCATGAAGCAGCGCGTCCTCATCGCCATGGCGCTGCTCTGCGAGCCGACGCTGCTCATCGCGGACGAGCCGACCACCGCCCTCGACGTCACCATCCAGAAGCAGATCCTCCACCTCCTCGCGGAGCTGAAGGAAAAGGCGAACATGGCACTCGTTTTGATCACCCATGACATCGGAGTGATCGCCGAGACGGCGGACGACGTGATCGTGATGTACGCGGGACGGGTGGTGGAAAGCTGCGACGTCTATACGCTGTTCGGGAAGCATGCGCACCCGTATACACACGGGCTGTTGAACAGCGTGCCGGCGCGGGGGCAGACGAAGGACCAGCCCCTGCCGACGATCGAGGGGACCGTCCCCTCGCTGGTGAATCCCCCGAAGGGATGTCGCTTTGCCTCGCGGTGCTTTCGCCGCGAGGAGAAGTGCTTTCACCACGACCCGCCCCTGGTGGAGCACGCGCCGGGGCACCAGGTGGCGTGCCACTTTCCGCTGGATGGGAAGCGGTGAGCGAGGCGCCCCTGCTGGAGGTCGACCGACTGTCGAAGCACTACGTGCTGCGGGGTGGCGTGCTGCGGCGGCCGGTGGGGACGGTGCGCGCCGTGGAGGACGTGAGCCTGACGCTGCGGGAGGGGGAGACGGTGGGGCTGGTGGGGGAAAGTGGCTGCGGCAAGTCGACGCTGGGGCGGGCGGTCATCCGGCTCGAGCGGCCCACCGCCGGCCGTGTCGCGATTCAGGGTCGCGAGATTCAGGCACTTTCGCGCCGGGAATTGTTCCCGTATAGACGCCGCCTCGCCATGATCTTTCAGGACCCCTACAGCTCGCTGAATCCCCGGATGACCGTGGGCGAGTCGGTAAGGGAGCCATTGCTGGTGCATGGGGCGGGAAACCGCCGCGAGCGCCTCGAGAAGGCGGAGGCGCTCTTTGACGAAGTGGGGCTCGCGCCGGAAATGCTGAACCGATACCCGCACGAGTTTTCCGGCGGCCAGCGCCAGCGCATCAGCGTGGCGCGCGCCCTCGCCCTCGAGCCCGAATTCATCGTTGCGGACGAGCCGGTGTCCGCCCTCGACGTGTCCGTCCAGGCCCAGGTGCTGAACCTTCTCGTGCGCATCCAGCGTGAGCGTCGCCTCGCCTATCTCTTCATCAGCCACGACCTCTCGGTGGTGGAGTACATCAGCGATCGCGTGGCGATCATGTATCTTGGACGGATTGTGGAAACGGGCAGCCGCGACGACGTCTTCAACCGGCCGGCCCACCCCTACACACGCGCCTTGCTGGAGGCCGTGCCCAACCCGAACCCCCATGAACGGCAACGCACGGCGCCGATCACCGGCGAGACCCCCAGCCCCGTGAATCCCCCCGCCGGTTGCGCCTTTCACCCGCGATGCCCCCACGCCGTCGCAGCATGCCGCGAGGCCGTCCCCCCGCTCGAATCCGTTGCCTCGAACACGCCGGAGCACCGCGCCGCCTGCATCCGGAAAAGCGAAATCTGATTGGCCCTTGCGTCGTCACTTTCGCCGCCCCTATCAACCGCCCTCCCACCCCATCCAAGGAGCCCGCCCCGATGAAAGCCGAACAACTGCTCGCCACCCTCCGCGAACAGTACAAGGAATGGGAGGATGACAAGGAATCAAAGGAATACCAATGTCTCTATCACGCCTTCTGCTTCATCAGCTACAAGGTGGGGGACTTCCAGAAGTACCTGGACGAGGTGGTGAACAAGGACGGGGACGCCTGATCAGCAGATGAGCGAAATGGTCCGCGTTCGATTCGCCCCCTCGCCGACGGGGTTCCTGCACCTGGGCAATGCCCGCGCCGCCCTCTTCAACTGGCTGTGGGCGCGACGCAACAAAGGCACGTTCATCCTCCGCATTGAGGACACGGATGTCGAACGCTCGACCGACGAGGCCGTGGAGGGCATCCTGGACTCGCTCCGGTGGCTCGGACTCGACTGGGACGAGGGCCCGTTCTTCCAGAGCGAGCGGCTCGAGCACTATCGCGAGCACCTCGAGCGACTCCGCGAGACCGGGAAGATCTACCCCGCCTTCGAGACGAAGGAAGAACTCGACGCGATGCGCGAGGAGGCGATGCAGTCGGGCCGCACGCGGTACTATCATCGCGGCTCGCTCGCTCTCGAACCGGGCGAGGTGAAGCGCCGCATGGAGTCCGGTGTTCCTTTTGTCTGGCGCCTGCACGTGCCGGACGAGGGGGAGACGGTGGTGGACGTCGCCGTGTGCGGCGCGGATGTGGTCCTG
>CAYQTO010000065.1:18241-18482 GCA_964420455.1 uncultured Candidatus Sumerlaeota bacterium
CGGTGGTGCCGGAAACGCTCCTCGGCGACGGCGAGGCGATGCGGTTCCCCAACGCCGACATCGACGACTTTGTCCTCACACGGCCGGGCACGCTCGAGAAGCCTGGCATGCCGCTCTACAACTTCGTCTGCGTCGTCGACGACGCGCTGATGGGCATCACCCACGTGATTCGGGGCGCCGACCATCAATCGAACGCCGCCCGCCAGGTCCTCCTCTACGAGGCGCTCGGCTACCCGGTGCC
>CAYQTO010000066.1:0-4232 GCA_964420455.1 uncultured Candidatus Sumerlaeota bacterium
CAGGTCCTCCTCCCAACCCAGCATCGTATAGACAAGGTCCGTGAGCAGGCCATTGCCCCCCAGAAGCCGCACCCCCGCGACCGCCGTGACCGTCGGTGGCACCAGCAGCGGCAACAGCACGAGGAGCAGCAGAATCCATCGCCCGCGAGAGCCCTCCCGCGAAAGCGCCAGCGCCGCCAGCCCCCCGACGAGAAGCCCCATCAGCGCCGCGCCGCATGATACCAGCAAGGAGTTGCCGGCCAGCCTGAAGGTGCGCCCCAGGCGCACCGGCGTCCCGCTGGCCGCCCCGGCGAGTCCTCCCTCCTGAACCACGAGCCCCACAATGACCACCGCCGGCAGGACGGCCCACGACGCCAGCGTCGCCGCCGCAACCCAACGCCCACCCGTGGCGCTCATTTCCGCCGTCGGCCCACAAAGGTCAGGTGTTGCCGGTCGCCCGCAAGAAGCAGCAACCACTCGAGGAAGCCCGCGACCGTATAGACGGATCGTGCCAGCCACTGGCGCCTCCCGAGGGCATACCATGCGTACAATTCCGCTTCCGCCGCCAGATAAAGGTCGTGTCGCCGGGCCACCGGGCGAAACCACTCCCGCAGGCACGGTTCCACCGCGTGGGCGCTCGCGTCCTCGTTGGGCGAATCGCGGAGAAACTCCGGAGGAATGTCCGCGGGGGGGTGCCGGTCCCGGGCCCGCCGGGAAAGCCGCTCAAAGAGCGCGCGAAGCATCCGCTCCTTTCGCTCCGCCCGCGCGACATGCTCGTGGGCGATCACCCATGCATCGGGGGCGAGGCGGCTTGTGATCACCGGCATCACCGCCTCAAGACCGGGCACATGGTGGAGCGCGTCCTTGGCCAGGAGGACGTCTATACAGCCCGACCGAAGCGGGGGAGCGTGGGGAAAGGCGCGGAGATGATCGATCCGTCGGACACCCGCCTCCCGGGCGTGGCGGCGGGCCAGAACGAGAGCCTCAAACGCCGGGTCGGTTCCCACCACGCGCAGGCCGCGCCGGGCGGCCTCGAGGCCGAACTGACCACCTCCGCAACCGATATCCCAGGCGAGCCGGCCGCGAAATCCCCCCATCCGCGGAAACATCATATCGCCCGCTCCCGGCGGAAAAAAGCTCCACCGCCGCCAGCGGTCGCGCGGATCCGCTGTCGCGATCCCTTTCGGCAGCAGGCTCGGGTGCGTGCCCCGCACGCGCATGTCGAAAATCGACCGGTCGCCGACCTCCCACCAGCGCCGCATGAACGCTCCCCAATGGAGCCCCTCCCCGAGGAGCCGAAGGTCAAACTCGTCGCGCGCGGCCCTGTGGGTCCAATCCGGCAGGCCATGGCGTTGTCGAAACGCCGCCTCACGGTCGTCCTCGCGGAGGGCCGCCGGGGAAAGGTCCGCGACGCCCTCTTCAACCCGGTAGGTTTCCCCGCAGGACAGGCACTTGAGGAGCCCGGATACAAGCTCGCCGTCCGGCTCCGTTTCGACCATGCGAATCGTTGTCAGCCGCCCCGCGTCGCCACAGGCGGGACAGCGCAGCACCCGGAGAAGGCGTCTATACACGGCTTACCAGTTCGGCTCCGTCTTGGCCACGAGGATCAACAGGTCCCCCTCCTGAAACTCGTAGTCGGCGGGCGGATTCATGACCGTACGGACGTAGGGAGCGGCATCGTCGCTGTCGGCCGACTCCCTATCCGCGACTCCCGAACGCTCCACCGCGATGAGCAACGCGTCGTAGGTCATCTTCATGCGCTGCTGGAGCTGGAGGAACGTCTGGCCGCTCCACTCCGGGCGAACCGCCTTCTTGAAGATCTGGTTGCCGTACTTGCTGCTGAAGACCTCGTCGGCAATCTCCGTCACCCCGCGAATCCGCGAGGAGGTGGCCAGGATCGTTGCGCTGTAGTCGTCGCCCACCACGACCTCCTCGATGCCCGCCATGCGCAGGTGAACCTCGTTGTCGCGGGAAAGCAGTTCCGCGCAGGTAAAGATGCCGGGCCTGAGCTTTTCGATCATGAGGGCGGCCAGGATTGTCCTCGCATCGCGGTCCTGGTCCGATCGGTTTGGGATCGACCGGTCGGCGAGAAGAATCGCGGACCGAGCCTCCTCCACCTTCGCCGCCCGCAGGACTTCGACCTTCGTATAGTCACCCTCGATGAAGAAGAGCCGGGGATCTTCCTCGAGTGCCTTGCCAAGCTCCGGCCGCGTCTCCGCCACCATCACCACGGAAAACCCCGGGCGGTCGCAGCCGGCGAACATCTCCTCCAGCAGCTTGCGCGACGAGCGGTTCCATCCGCACACCAGCAGGTGGTCTTCCACCTCATCGAGGCTTTCCGAGTTCGAGGTCATCCCCATACGCAGCCTCTCCGTCAGCACTGCCGACACCGTGCCGGTAAACAGCGCGAAGACCGTCAAGCCGCCAAGCATAATCAGAAGGGTGAAGAAGCGGCCGGACTCGCCCTCGGGCATGGCCCCGATCGGCTCGCCCGCCACCATCGAGAGCAGCGACCACCACAGCGTCTCCTCAAGGCTCCCGAATTCGTTTTTCGCCGTCGGATCCACCAGCCCCAGCGTTACCCCGGCGACCACCACAAGGATGATGGCGAGGATCGTGAGTTGCTCGCCCATGGTCCGCCGAAACAGGCTGCCAAGGCGCGGGTTGCTCCGCCGCATGAGCGGCCCGAGGCGGAAAAGCCGCAGCAGGCGCAACGCCCGAAGGAAGTTCACCTGGGGAAAGACCAGCGGCAACAGCGAGAGCAGGTCGGGCCAGTAGGTGCCGAAATAGCCCTTCTTTGACCGCGCCACGAGGAACCGGAGCGTTAACTCGACAAGGAAAAGCACCAGAATTCCCTTCCCGGCGATCTCGACCTCCGGCGAGGGAGTCAGGATTTCCATGAACAGGAGGGCTACCGAGAGGAGGATAAGGATGAAGATGCCATGGTCCGTCACCGGGTGGTTCAGCCCCTGGCGAAGGCTCCGCCGCAGCTTCTCAAACCGTCTTTCAGCGAAGTCCGTCATGCCCGTTCCTGGAAACTCCTCACGTGTATAGATGGGACCGCTTTCCCGTGCGAGGTCAAGCCGTCATGGGCGGGAAACGATTGCCCCGGCAGGTCTTTCCTCTCGATGCCACACTCATCTGACAACGCCGGAGGAGACCTTGGCATGAGCACGCAGACCGCACGGCCCATTGGCCGCCTGCCCCGGGTGGGCATCCGCCCCGCCATCGACGGACGCCTCGGGGGGGTACGCGAAAGCCTCGAGGAGGCAACCCTCGCCATGGCGCGCCGAACGGCCGACCTGATTGCCGGCTCGCTCCGTCATCCCTCCGGCGACCCGATCGAATGCGTGATCCCACCCCGATGCATTGGCGGTGTCCGCGAAGCCGCCGCGACCGCCGATCTGTTCGAACGCGAAGGCGTTGGCGTCTCCCTCACGGTGACTCCCTGTTGGTGCTACGGTGCCGAGACCATGGACATGCATCCGACCATGCCCAAGGCTATCTGGGGCTTCAATGGCACCGAGCGCCCCGGCGCCGTCTATCTCGCCGCGACCCTTGCCGCCCACGCCCAGAAGGGGCTGCCCTGCTTCGGCATCTACGGCCGCGATGTCCAGGACGCCGGCGACACGTCCATCCCGGCGGATGTCGCCGAAAAGATCCTCCGCTTCGTCCGCGCGGCCCTCGTCCTCCCCACGATGCGCGGCAAGTCCTACCTCGCCATGGGCGGCGTCTCCATGGGCATCGCCGGATCGATGGTCGACCAGGCGTTCTTCGAGGAGTACCTCGGCATGCGCGTCGAAACGATCGACATGACCGAGTTTATTCGCCGCATCGACCGCGGCATCTTCGATCCCGATGAGTATACACGCGCACTCCAATGGACCCGGGCCCATTGCCCCGAGGGCGCGGACCACAACCCGCCGGACAAGCAGCACTCCCGCGACGAAAAGGACCATGCCTGGGAAACCAGCGTCAAGATGGCCCTCATCATGCGCGACCTGATGGTCGGCAATCCCCGCCTCGCAGAGATGGGCTGGGGCGAGGAGGCCCAGGGCCACAACGCCCTCGCCGGCGGCTTCCAGGGCCAGCGCCAGTGGACCGACCACCTGCCCAATGGCGACTTTCCCGAGGCCATCCTCAACACGAGCTTCGACTGGAATGGCATCCGCCAACCCTACATCGTGGCCACGGAAAACGACGCCCTCAACGGCGCCACCATGCTGCTGGGGCACCTCCTCACCGGCGCCGCC
>CAYQTO010000066.1:4242-18341 GCA_964420455.1 uncultured Candidatus Sumerlaeota bacterium
GGATTCGTCGCGGCCGCCATCACCTTGATCCGACCAAGCTGGCTCCTGTTCATCCCCTTCGCAATCGTTCTCGCAACGGCGTTCGATCGCCAACGAACGCGCCACCTCCTCACCGGCGCCGCCCAGATCTTTGCCGACGTCCGCACCTACTGGAGCCCCGACGCGCTCCGGCGGGTGGCTGGATATACGCCGGAAGGTCCTGCGGCCGGCGGATTCCTCCACCTGATCAACTCCGGCCCCGCCGCCCTCGATGGCACCGGCCGCCAGACCCGCGACGGTGTCCCCGCCATGAAGCCCCACTGGGAAATCACCGAAGATGAAGCAAAGGCGTGTCTCGAGGCCACCACCTGGCACCCGGGCATGCTTGAATACTTCCGTGGCGGCGGCTACTCCACCCGCTTCCTCACACGCGGCGGGATGCCCTCCACCATGTTCCGCATCAACCAGGTGAAGGGGCTTGGCCCCGCGCTCCAGATCGCCGAGGGGGTCACCATCGACGTTCCCGCCAATGTCCACGACATCATTGACGCGCGGACCAATCCCACCTGGCCGACGACCTACTTCGCGCCCCGCCTCGCCGACTCCCCCGCGTTCCGGGACGTCTATACGGTCATGGGCAACTGGGGGGCGAACCACTGTGCGCTCGCCGGTGGCCATATCGGCGCGGACCTCATTGCCCTCGCCGCCCTGCTCCGCATCCCCGTCTATATGCACAATATGCCGATGGCCGACGTCTTCCGCCCGCACGTCTGGTCTGCCTTCGGCACCGCGGACGCCGAGGCGGCGGACTTCCGTGCCTGCGCGGCTTACGGCCCACTCTACCGGGGCTGATCGCTCCGCACCACCGGCAGGTCGAACGGAAACGCCGGCAGTCCCTCCGCGTTGTAAAGATCCGCGTGCGGATAGTCATCCCACGCATAACGGATGCGGGTGGGCCACGGGACCTCCGCATTTCGCGCCACCAGCATGTTCTCCGAGACCACCGCCTCCGCCGGGTGGAACTCGCCCCGGGTGTCGGCGACCTCCACGTCCCGCACCTCCACCGTGCCCGACCAGGAGACCAGCCGACTTCCCACATGGCTGAAGGCCACCCGCACCTCGCCCTCCTCGGCAACTGCCCACCTGGCCCGTGGACCTGTATAGACGACATCGCGCCCGTACTCCGTTGCGAGGGCCAGCAGCGCCAGCCGCAGTCCCACGTCGCGCTTGTTGGCCGGGTGAATGTCCGACGGGTCGCCGATATCGATGGCGGTGGCGATGTGGACATTCGGCATCCGGCGGGCCGTCTCCCACTGCGCCGCGCGGACCTCCACCCACCCCTCCCAGTCGTGGTCAAAGCCCGCCAGCTGGACGAGGTAAAAAGGAAGGCCCGGATCATCGAAGCCCCGGCGCCAGCAGTCGATCCAGCGCCTGGAAAGATCCAGGTACTCCTCGTCGTTCTCGCAGTTTGATTCCCCCTGATACCAGAGAACACCGCGCAGGCGCAGCGGCATCAGCGGATGGATCATGCCGTTATAGGCGATGGTGGCGACGTGTTCCTCGTTGCGGCGGGGATCTTTCGGATGCTGCTCGAGGGCCGTCGCGGTCCGGTGGCGCCAGGCTCCGTCCAGCGCGATGGCCTCCTTCGGACCGCCCCCCAGCGGCCGAATCCACATGTCCTTCTCCGGTCCCGTCAGGCCGCCGCCAAAGGCCTGATCGAACACGCGGACCGCCAACAGGCTCGGCCCCGGCTCGACCCTGTCACCGTCAATGGTATAGACGCGCCGCTCGTCCCAGCTTCGTTGACGTTCGCTGCTGGTCGCCCCGATCCGTTCCCCATTCCAGTAGGTCCGGTCCTGGTCGTCTATACGTCCGAGCGACACCACCAGCCGCTGTCCGCTCCAACTCTCGGGAATCTCCACCAGGCGGCGAAACCACACCACCCCGTCGATTTCGTTGTTCTCGTCGTAGTCCTCCCAGGCTGACGGCAGGATGATCGTGTCCCATGAGCTGTCGTCATGCCGGGGGGTGTGCCATCCGCGCTCGAGCCCGTCGTCCCCCGGGTCCTTGTGAAAGGACCGTCCGTCCGTGACCCCCCGCCAGGCCTCCACAGCCTCCTTGTACTCCTCGATTTGTGCTTCGCGGTTCTGCTGTTTGCCTGCCCAACGCTCGAAGCGGACGAGTTGCCGATCATAGCGCTCCGTCCCCGCAAAGAGCGACTCTGCGGAGATCCACGCCTCGATCCTGGACCCCGCCCAGGGCGCGGCAATGATCCCGACGGGTACCCCCACTTGCGCATGGACCTCGCGTGCGAAGTAAAACGCCACCGCCGAGTTGTCGTCCGCCGTCTCCGGAGTCACCGCCCGCCAGCCGGTCGTCTCCGTCCGCAGCGCCGGTTCCGCCGCGCCCTTATGATGGACGTTGAGGAACCGGATATCGGGCCAATCGGCCGCCGCCGCCTCGTCGAGTCCCTGCTCCGCCCAGCGCAGCGGCCACTCCATGTTCGATTGCCCGGACGCCAGCCACACCTCGCCCACCAGTACGTCATCGAAGGTCACCGTTTCGCTCCCCCGAATGGTCATCCGGTGGGGGCCGCCCGCCTCGCGGGGGCCAAGACGTGCCTCCCATCGACCATCGTCGTCCGCCACCGCGGAGGCGTCCTCGCCGTCGAAGGCCACGCGAATCCGCCGTCCCGGCACGTCCCATCCCCAGACGACGATCGGCTCGCCGCGCTGGAGTACCATCGACTCGCCAAAGGGCGTTCCCATCTGGAGGGCGGCTTCCTGTGTATAGACGCTCGAGGCGGCCAGCAGCAGGGCGAGGCAGAGGAGGAGGCGAACAATCATCATGGAGAAAGCGACTTCCTTTCTTGGGGATTCAGCACACCAGCGGTCCCGCGTTTTTGGCTTGAAGTCCACCGGAATAAGGTACAGGAAGAACCCGAAAGCTAGGGGTGCCCGGGTGAACAGCCGGGCTGAGATCATACCCTCGAACCTGCTCCGGTTAGTACCGGCGAAGGAAAGCTAACGGGCTACCTGCCCGCGATGTCCCTTCCCTTTCACGACACGGATGGTTCGGAAACGCCCAAGACGGGCGTTCCGTGCCGAACTGTCACCACCGGTAGGCGGGTTCCCCCGAATCCCAAGATTCAGGAGGAATCCACATGCATTCCCCCCGTCCATTCCGCACGCGCGGATTCACCCTCATCGAACTGCTGATCGTCGTCGCGATCATCGCGATCCTCGCGGCCATTGCGGTTCCCAACTTCCTCGAGGCGCAGACCCGCGCCAAGGTCAGCCGCGTCAAGAACGACATGCGCGCCGTCGCCACCGGCGTTGAAACCTACCGCGTCGACAACAACGCGTACCCAACCGGCTGGGGCACCAGCGTCGACCCGGCCAACCCGGACCGCCACAGCCTCTTCCTCCTCTCCACCCCGGTCGCCTACGTTTCCAACGGGGACATCCAGGACATCTTTCACCCGCGACGCAGCGACCTCGCCATGTACACCACCCTCCAGTGGGATCCCATGACCGCCGATGGCCGCATGTATAGCCAATACAACGCGGACATCGGCTATGTCGACATCACCCAGCCGGCCTACTGGTGGCTCCTCTTCAGCGTCGGGCCCGATGGCGACGCCTACTTCACCTACGACCTGAACGACGGGGTGGGCACCCAGTACCGGGTCCGCGAGGCGGACAGCGACCCCGCGCTGATGGCGGACATCATCTACGACCCGACCAATGGGACGGTCAGCCGGGGCAACATCTGGCGGGCGGGCGGCTCGAGCATGAGCGAGGCCGGCCAGATGATCGTCCGGAACCACTGAGACCACGAGGATGGACGCCTTCCTCACATGGGTCCAGCAGCCGCTTGTCACCTGGGGCGCCGAGAACCTGGCCACGGTTCTCGGCGTCGCCGGGGTCATCTTCCAGATCAAGCGTCACCCCGCCTGCTTCCCCCTCGGCATCGGCTGGGCCGCCCTGTCCACCATCCCGTATTACAACACCCAGCTCTACAGCGACCTGCTGTTGATGGTGATCTACGTCGGGCTGCTGGTCTACGGCTGGGTCGGGTGGGTCATGGCGCGGGGGGGTGGTGATGCGGTCCCGGTCCGGTTTGCCGGCTGGCGGTTGACGGCGATCCTGGTGGGTGTCGGGGCGATGCTAACCGCCGGATGGGGCACGATCATGGACCGCGCCACCGACGCCGCGTTCCCCTACCTCGATGCCTGCACCACCATGTTCAACCTCGTCGCCCAGTACGCCACCTCCGCCCGCCTCTTCGAATGCTGGTATTTCTGGATCGGCGTCAACGCCCTCGCGATCTATATTTATATGCATCGGGACCTGCCGAGCTTCACCGTCCTCTACGCTGCCTTCCTCGGCATGGCGGTGTGGGGCGGCTGGGAGTGGTGGCGTTCCCTCCGGACATCCGTCGCGGAATGAGGGTGCTTCATAGGGGGGGATTTCCGGGCGAGAATCCGGGTTTCTCCTGTCACGATTTCCCTTCACATCCGCAAGCTGCCAGCATAGGGGCTTTTCCACGATAACAGCCATCGGCCTTTCAGGACCCTCCCGTTCATGAGCAGCAGCACCCTGTCGCGCCGTGCGCTCCTCGCGCGCGTTGCCGACCCGCTGGCCAAGGGAACCGGTCAGGTCTGCTATTCCGCCGACCCCGCCCCAGAACCCACCCTCGAGTATCATTACGCCAGCCGGCTGACCTTCGGCCCCAAACCGGGCGACGAGGACGCCATCCGCAGCCAGGGCATCGAGGCCTGGCTGGACCAGCAACTTAACCCCGCCTCCATCAACGACAATGCCTGCGACCAGATCCTCACTCAGGCCAACCTCTCGACCCTGAACGAGTCCTGGGCCCAACTCTACGACCGACGCAGCATGCCCTGGCCCGAGCCCATCCGCCCCATGGAGGAGGCGCGCTCCGCCACCTGGATTCGCGCCGTCAACTCGCGCCGCCAACTCTACGAACGCGTCGTCAACTTCTGGCACGACCACTTCAACGTCTTCGGTGGCCAGTTCATCGTTCGCTCCCTCTTTCCCAAGTGGGACGACACGATCCGCCAACACGCTCTCGGAAACTTCCGCGAATTCCTCGGTGCCACCGCCCGTCACCCGGTGATGCTCTACTACCTTGACAACTACGTGAACAAGGTCGAGGGCCCGAACGAGAACTACGCGCGCGAACTTTACGAGCTTCACACCCTCGGCGTCGAAAACTACCGGCCCGACATCGTCGACGAGATCACCTGCAACGCCACGAACGACCAGGATGGCGACGGCCTCCGCGATTACTACATCGACAACGATGTCTACGAGTCCGCCCGCTGCTTTACCGGCTGGTCCTTCGAAACCGGAAACGACGCCCCGAACCGCGGCCAGTTCGTCTATCGCCCCGAGGACCACGACCGCTTCAACAAGTTCTTCCTCTGCCAGTACAACCCGCCGGACCTCGACAGCATGGTCGACGGTGAACGCGTCCTCGACGTCCTCGCCTCGCATCCCGGCACCGCCCGCCACATCGCCGGAAAGCTCTGTCGCCGCTTCGTCTCCGACAATCCCCCCCAAACGATCATCGACTCGACGGCGCAGGTGTTCCTCGACAACGCGAGCGCCCCGGACCAGATCGCCAGGACCCTCCGCCACCTCTTCCTCAGTGCCGAGTTCCAAGCGGCCCGCCTTGCCAAGTTCAAGCGCCCCTTCGAGTGGATGGCCTCCGCCATGCGCACCCTCGGCGTGCCCTACGTCAATAACGAGGACTATAACTTCTCCTGGCGCTACAACCCGCTCGGCCATCCGCTCTTTGAATGGCCCGCGCCCGACGGCGCCCCCGACGACGAAGCCTACTGGGCCACCTCCAACGGCTTCCTCCGCCGCTGGAACCTCGTCCAGAACATCGCCTCCAACTACTGGGACGACGAAGGTTTCTTCTTCGTGGCCGAAGGCATCACTCCGCCGGGCGCCAAAGCCCCGCGCGACTTCGCCACCTTCTGGGCCAACCGGATCATTTGCCGCCCTCTCTCCGGGCCTACCGCCGAGGCGCTCCTTCGCTTCGCCGACGCCGGCCGCAATCCGGACCTCCCCCTCTCCGACGAGGACATCAACGACAAGGTCCGCTATCTCGCCGCTCTCTGTACCATGAGCCCGGAATTCATGCGCATGTAGTCCCCGCAACCCGCGACCTCCGCCCCCCCCAACGAGATCACCCGCCAAGGACTCCTCCACAGATGCGAATGAAGCGCCGCACCTTCCTCCAGGGCTGCTGTGCCGGCATCGCCGCCATGAGCGGCGCCCGCCTCACCAACCTTACCTTCGCCCAGACACCCGGCAGCCCCCAACGGTGTATCGTCACGATCTTCCTCCGCGGGGGCATGGATGCACTCAACTTCCTCATCCCCCATGCCGACAGCCTCTATCATGACGCCCGGCCCGACCTCTCCCTCCAGCCCTCCGACGGCGCGTACGACCTCGACGGCTACTTCGCCCTGCATCCGTCCGCCGGAGCCCTCAAGGAACTCTACGATTCCCGCCATCTTGCCCTTGTCGCCGCCACCGGCATCCCCGACGGCCAGGGCACCCGCTCCCACTTCCAGGCCCAGGACTACCTCGAGTACGGCGGCCAGCAGAAGAACGAAGGCGGCTGGCTCGGACGCTACCTCAACGCCGCGCCCACCCCCACCCAGTACTCCGGCATCTTTCGCGGCATCTCCGTCAGTTCCTCCCTCGCCCTCTCCATGCAGGGATTCGGCGGCGCCCTCTCCATGCGCGAGGCCGACGACTTCACTCTCGAGGGACGCGCCGACAAGTCAGACCTCCGCCGTGCCCTCCGCACCATGTACGGCGTCGATCCGACACTCGGCCCGCCGGCGATGAAGACCCTCGACGCGATCGACCTCCTCGAGGCCAACCCCGTCGACGACTATACGCCCCGCCCTGGCGTCGAATACCCCAACGAGGACATCGCCGACTCGCTCGCCTCGATCGCCCAGCTCATCAAGCTCGACGTCGGCCTCCAGGCCGCCACGGTCGACCTCGGCGGGTGGGACACCCACGAGGGCCAGGCCGGCAGCAACCCCGCCACCGGCTCCTTCTCCGATCGCGTCTCCGAACTCTCCGATTCCCTCGGCGCCTTCTGGGCCGACATCGCCGATCACCACGGCCTCGTCACCGTCGTCGTCATGACCGAGTTCGGCCGCCGCCTGAAGGAAAACAACAACCGCGGCACCGACCACGGCCACGGCGGCGTCATGATGGTCCTCAACGGCGCCATCCGCGAAAAGCGCGTCTTCGGGGAATGGCCGGGCCTCGCCAACGACCAACTCTACGAGCGCAAGGACCTCCGCGTCACCACCGACTTCCGCACCGTCCTCAGCGAGGTGCTGATCTCCCAGGCGGAGGTCGATCCCAACGACATCGGCCAGTACTTCCCCGGATATACGTTCCCGGACCCCGTCGGGTTTCTGATCGGGACGCCCACGATGAACACCGGATTCCGCGTTTATTGACCGGCGGGGGGGTGCCCGTGCCCCCCTCGCACCCGCTCCGCCACGTCCTCGTAGTCCGGGTCCTCGGCGTAGAGGCGCCCAAATTCGCTCCGCGCGCGGGACCTTTGTCCCAACTCCGTATAGACAAGTGCCCGTTCGTAGCGCAGGGCCTTGAGCAGTTCCTCCGGCCGGCCCTTCCTCCGCCGAAGGGCCTCCGTCAGGACATCGCGCGCGGCCGCCCCCAGCCCCAGCCGCCGCAGGGCACGCCCCTGATACAGCATCAGCGCCGCGTGCAGCGCCGACTCGTTCTCCACCCCCTGCGCCAGCCTCACCACCCGGTCCGCCCCCTCGCGGGAATCGTCCCGCTCCAGCAGCAATTCCGCCACGGACACCTTTGCGACAACATCCCCGGGGTCCATCTCCTGCACCCGCGTCAGGCACCGCATCGCGTAGTCTGTATATCCAAGTCCCTGGTAGACTTCCGCCAGGAGCAGCAACGCCCCCCTCTCCGTCGGCAGGGCGTGGGCCGCCACTTCCTCCGTGACCGGGACGGTGATCGTCGCCATCACACCATACTTGTCGAACAATTCGCCCAGGGCCGCCGGGTTTTCGAGCGCCTTCGTCAGGAACTCCGCCGAATCATTCAGCCGGTTTTCCTTCATGGCGAGATAACCGGCGACAAAGGCACCGTCGGGATGGGCCGCGGCGCGGGCCAGGTGGCGGCGGGCCTCCTCGCTGTTGCCGGCGTGCAATTCCCTCGTCCCGTCGACGAAGGCTTCCTCGCCGTCGTCGGTCACCAGCCGCTTGAAGAACCCCATCGACAGGCGGTCTTCCGGGCGCGCCTTCGGTTCCTGCGATGGCGCTTCTTTGCGGCGCCCGTTGCTGCCCGGGCCGGTGGTGGTGTAGAACAGTCCCGTCCCCGGCATGCCCACCGTTGCCCGGGTTCCCCGCGGGCCGATTGTGTAGCGTGCGCCCCGCGGGCCGAACGACAACGACGCGCCCGACTTGCTTAGATTCAGCGACACTCCCGGGAGAATCCGGACCCGTCGCCAGAATCGGAAACCCATCTCTTCTGTCGCCTCCACGCCTTCATTGTATCTGCTTGCGCAAGCCAGGGGAGCCTCCGAAACCGCCCCGCCCCCCTTACCAGCCGACCGTGCTTCGGTTCCCCTGCTTGATGATTTCCTCCTCGTCCTCCCACACCGCCAGTCCCGAGTTCACGTCCGTCAGTGACATTTGGAACGTATAGGCGACCTGCCGGAGGTTGCCGACCCGCTGGCGATCTTCCAGCAGCTTCAGCGTAATCGAGTAGTCCGCCTCGGGGAGCGTTTCCTCGTTGAGGAAGGCGTTCACCCGCTGGCGGTCCGTGGCGTAGGCGTCCTCGCCCGTCAGCGAGGTGTAGGTCTGCGCGACCCCGGCCCGGTTGAGTGACACGCGCACCTTCTTGATCAGCCGGTCCTGGTCCACACGGCGCGTCGTGTTGTTGACGAAGGTCGAGATCACGAGCGTGTCCGGCCGCCCTCTCGTCCCGAGGATTCCGGAGTTCAGCAGCGATTCCGACAACGTGGCCGCCGCGTTCTCCCAATCCTGGATATTGATGTCTGCGGTGGTGACGACCTCCTCGCGGTCGACCCGCTGGAATCCGCGGTCCTTCGCGCAGGCGCTCGCCAACGTGATCACCCCAAGGAGGGCAAAGAGGAAAAGAAACTGTCGTCCATGCATGGGAAAAGCTCCTGAAGGCCCGGGGGCCATTAAGATTAGAGGGCGTCCTTGTCTTCGATCATCTGGAGGCGGAAATCGGCGGCCGTGGGGCTGGGGGCCGTGGAACTCAGAAAGCCGCGCTCCTTGCCAGCCAGCGACCTCTGTTGCCAGCCGGTCATGGGCGACCGCAGCAGGTTGCCGTCGAAGTCCACCCACTCGAACTTGTACTTGAAGCGATGGCGGGATTTGCGCGAGTTCCACACCTCCACCTGCACGCGCTTCAGCCCTTGCGGCGTCTCGCTCTCGATCACCTGGAGCACCTGCGCGCGCCGCGAAAGCGAGCGGTCCGTGATGATCCGTTCGTCCTGGATCACATTCGGCTCGGCGGTCGTCACCGCGGGCTCCACCGTGTTCACAATCCGCTTGTTGCACCCGGCCGTCAGGGCGAGCCCCAACGGCACCACGAGAAAAAGAATCAGAAATCGCGACATCGCACGCCTCCTTTACTTGAGCGCGAATTGGTGGACGATCATCGGCATGCCCGGCCGAATGCTACGCGCGTAGACAACGGTGACAAGCCCATCGACCAGGTTTACCGACACCGGCGGCACTCCCGGCGCCTCGAGGACCAGTTCCCCCGAGGGGGGCCGCGGCAGCCGTGCATATTGAAACTGCTTGGGGAGCGTTGCCCACGTCCGCAGGTCCGCCTGGTTCTGTGCCACCTGATACGCCACCATGGCCGACCGGGCGATCAGGTTCGCATACGGGTCGTCCGCCGTCGCCCGGTTCAACGCGTACGCGAGGGACACCTTGATGCCCGTCGAAATCAGCGTCTTGGTGACGATCGCAGGCAGTTCATTCTGGAACTCGCGTGCCACGACGGCGTCCATGCTCGAGACCAGCTCGGTGGGGTAGACTCCCTGGCGGGTGCGCACGCGCAGTTGGCGAACATAGGCCTCGTTGAAGAGAAGCGTCGGGATCGCCGCCCCGACATAGTCGATCTGTCCGCCGAGCACAAAGATCGGGATGTCCAGCCGCATGGCCTCGCGCTTGGGCGCCGTCCCCGTTGCGAAGATCACGTAGGTCAGCGGCTCCTCGATTGCCCCGCCCCGGCTGAGCCGTTGCGCGAGGTCCAGATCCCCACGCAGATAGTCGTTGCGGGGAACCATCCCGAGGGTTCGCTCGAAACTCGTCACCGCCTGGTTGGCATCGCCGGGCTCTACCTCCGACGTCAGATAATACAGCCCCTGCAAGAACTCGGCAAAGGGGTTGGCGTAGTCCCGGTAGGCGGCGAACTCCGCCAGGCGGGCGTATTGCCCTTGAAGGGCGGCGGCGACCCGCGGATCCGTCATTGCCTGGCGCGTGTCGTAGGTCACCCCATCGGATCCCTTCGTGCGCGCCTCGCGGGCTTCCTCCTGGGCCTTCTCGATCCGACGCGCGTTTCTTTCCGCGGCGTTCCGCTGCTCGAAGAATGCTGAACGCAATGCCGTCCGTGCGGTGTCCAGATCGCCGACCGCCATCGCGTTCAGGCTCCGGTACACGTGGAGCATGATGCGGTCGTAGTTCGTCGCCTCGTAGGGGAGATTGCCCTGGTGGGTAAGCATCGCGCCCGTCTCGCGCGAAACACTGGTCCGCGACCGCATGTCGTCGCGCCCGATGAGCGCCGCCGCCATGTCCAGGGCCCTGTTGCTCTCCTGCAGGTTCAGCACCGTCCGCTCGATGCTTCCCTGCTCGAGCGCGATCAGAACGGCATCCCGCGATTTGTCGCTCTTGTCTGTCGCGAGCTCGACAATCTGCTGGCGGGCGAGCGCAACGTTTCCCATTCGGTAACTCTCCTGCGCCCGCAGTAGCCGACTGCTTGCCTGGCACCCGGCGAGGAGCACGGCCACTGCCACCAGCGGCAGCAACCGCCCCAGAATCGTGATGCAGTGCGTCATGCCAAAGCCCCTCGTGCGGAGCCTTACCCAACCTTATCCGGGGGGGAGGGCCTCACCGGCCGGGAGCCGGCAACCGCAGCACCATCCCCGTATCGATTCCGTAATCCTCAAGAATACGCGCCCGCGAAAACTTCGGCTGCACGCTCACGACTTCCACCATGCCCACAGGGTACTCCTCGCTCCCGAGCACTTCGCCCGTGTCCGGGTCCACCAGTTCCTCGCCGAGAGCCATGACTTCCCACCGCTGGCCCGGTGCGATCCCCGTTCCATCACCCCGATTTACCATCACAAACTCGCCGCGCTTGGAAAGCACCTTCGCCGGAAAGATCACGTCGGTCACCCGGTTGGCCACGAGGAACGACATTTCGCGCGAGAGCGCCACCAACAGGTCGTCGCTCCCCGGCGTGTCGCTCACCACACCGGGCAGGGTCTCCCCGCCGGCGCGGTTTGACACCTGAAGGTTTACCGACTCCTTCAGCTTGCCGGTTGTCATGTCCCAGATGCGCGTCACCGCGGAAAAGCGCACCTGCCGCTTGGAGGCCAGCACCTGGCCCCCGGCCCCGAGCAGGTCCTCCAGCCGGTCCTCGAAGTCGTCCACCGTCAGCACCAAGAGGTACTTTGCCCCGGCCAGCTCGAACTCCTCAGGCGTGTTCGGGTCCGAGGAGTCGCTGTACACCGACTGGAAACGCTGGTCCTCAAAGATGGCCTCCACGTCGGACCGCGCGATGATGTCGAACTTGCGCGAGGCGAACAACGCGTCGCTCAGTTGCGCGTCCATCGCACTCGTTACCCGCAGCGCCGAAGTCATCTTTCCCTGGCCTTCCTGCTTCAGCTTTTGCTCGAGGCCTTCGGTCAGCTTTACCGGTGCAATCGCGAGCGGCACCTTGCCTGTTTCCTGGGCCGGAGCCACCGGCACCCAGGAGACGATTGCCAACAGGGCCAGAAGGAATCCCGAAAAACCACGAAACACGCAGGGCATGATGCCACCTCTCACGGGGTATTGAGTTCCGAAATCCAGAAGAGATTGCCGATGGAGGGGAGTCCACCCGGCGATCCCGGGGCGGCGCCGGTCTGACCCGGGAGCGGCCTTCCATCAGCCGGCGGCATCCACTCGTCCTGCCGCCCCTGTGGCGGAGCGCCTGGCACCGCCCCATGATCCAGCACGCGGTCCGCCGTCTCCCGATCCTCCATCAGGTAGGACGTCCGCACCTCCGCGTCCATCGACCGTATATCCACCCGGTAACCGCTTTGACGCAGCATTTCGGCAACGGCTTCGAGCCGCTCCACCTCCGCGTTCGTCAGCTTCTCGCCCTGGCGCAAGTTCGCGAGAAACGCCGCGTTGTCCCGCCACCGCGCCATTCCCTCGCTGTCCATCTCGAGAGCCACATCGAGATTCAGGCCCTCGTGGATGTTCACCACGCGTTCCCAAGGGCGGAATCCCTCGCGGGTGATCCGGATCTTCGCCAGGCCCGGGCGCGCCTGCAACTCGCCGCCGGTCGTTCCGATCGCCACACCGTCGATCTCCACGGTCGCCGCCATCGCCTCCAGCGTATATCCACTCTCGGTCACCAAGTATTCGCCGTCCACGACGCGGACCTCTGGCAGCCGGACATCCCCCATGCCACAGATCGCGCGGAAATTCACGAGTTCCGCCGCCTCCGAAGGTTCCGGCAGCGCCGCCGCCTCACCTTTCTTGCGGACATTGTCCGCGATCTGCATGGCGATCTCCTCAATCAGGTCGTTCACCGCGTCGCTCGATTCGGAAAACCCGGGCGCCTGGCGGACCTTCTTCTCCGCCGAAGCTCTCCCCGCGAGCACGCTCTCACCCTGCCCCGCACCGAGGAACTTGTAGGTGCCGCGCATCCGTCCGGTCGTCACCGTCTCGTCCACTCCATACATCGAGACGTTCGCCTCCTCGACGCCAAAGCTGTTGATAGCCGCCACCAGGAGGAAGTCCGCCCCCATGTTGCGTGCCAGCGCCAATGCCGAAGTCGAGTTATCCAGCGTCGCGTCCAGTTTCTCGCCCGGCAGCGGGTCCCCTTCCTCCGTCGCCAGGTAGCTCCTGACCGCCCGGATCGTGTCGCCACGGCTCATCACCCGGAAGCCCATGCCGGTCAGCTCGCTGACAAGAAGGTCCTCGAACATGCCAAGCTTGTCGTCGAGCGGCTCGGCCGACCGGTTGCGGACGAAAATCGCCACCAGCCGTTCGGCTTGCGGGACCGGCGTGGCCACCTCCACCTCCGTGATCCGCGTCGTTGTCTCCCGCGTCGTTACCGACTCACGGATCACCTCCCGGCGCTCCTCCCGCTGGGTCGTCCTCTCCTGCGCCGTCGCCATCGACACGGCGACCAGCAACACCGTCATCAGCACCAACACCGGACTGATTCGACTTGCCATCTCGCGGAATCCTTTCGGGCGGGGGGTCACAAGGTATGCAGGCAACTGACCGGTGAGAGACAAAGATATCTCCACCACTCATGATGACTCCGAAGAATGCCGCAAGGTTTTTCCGAAAACGCCGCCTGCGGGTACACCACCATCAGGTCTGCCAACCGCCTGGGTTCGTTCCAAATGTATGGGGTCCCCGTGGCCTGTCGGCGGCCACGAATTCGGACTCCATCAGGAGGCGTCATCTCGTTCGCGTCGTTTTTTGTAGTGGTCGGGGTGGCCGGATTTGAACCGGCGACCACTCGCCCCCCAGACGAGTGCGCTACCAGGCTGCGCTACACCCCGACGAACAAGGATAAGAAGGGTAGACAGGGGTTTGGCGTGTTGCAAGACAAACCCGCCCGCCCCCGGGGGTTTTTCACCCCGGGCTTTCCTGTTGCGACAATTGCGCGTCCACTGTCATCCCTACGAAAGAGAAGGGGGGAGCCCCGCCGGAGTCGCCCGCGAGACAGTCCTCGTTCCAGAACCGTCCTCCGTCGTCCCCACCGCCCGAGGAGTGATGCGCGTATGAGTTTCTTCAAGAAGATCAT
>CAYQTO010000067.1:0-18094 GCA_964420455.1 uncultured Candidatus Sumerlaeota bacterium
GAGCTCATCGTCCGCGAGTCCACCCGCGCCGCGGCACCCGTTCCCGCCGCCGCGGCAACGCTCCCCCGCAATGGCCGCTAGGCCGCCTGCCCTCTCCGTCACCAGCCGCGTCGGCGTCGGCGATGTTGGCCAACGGCTCATCGAAAGTGCCGTCCGCCGGTTTTCCCCCGCCACACGCCTCCTCACCCTCGATACCGTCCAGTGGACGGCGCCGGGGAACCATCCCCGCTGCCTCGGGCCCGTCCTCTCGGGCCAGGATCTCGCCGCCATGGCCAGCGTCTATCTCGCCCCCGCCAAGGCCGCCGGTGGGGGCGCTACCGCCCTCCTCACGGGCTATCTTCGGAGCTTCGACCAGGTAATCTCCCTTGTCGGGTCGATCGAACTCAACCACCCGCGCATCATCGTCGTCGATCCGGTCCTGGGCGAGGACGGCGCGCTCTTCGTCCCCGAGGAAACAGCCAACGCCGTGCGCGATTTTCTCGCCCCCCTTGCCCATTTCCTCCTCCCCAACAGGACCGAGGCCGCCTTTCTCTGCGGGTATCCCCCCCACGAGGTCGACCGTACGGAACCACGCGAGCTTCTCGGCCAGTTGCACCTCAAGTTTCCCAACGCCCGGGGCATCGCCATTACCGGGTGTCGCACACCCGACGGCATGGGCATCCATGCGTTTGAGGGCGACAAGGTCGTTCACTTGTCGCATAACGCACTCGAAAGGGACATGCACGGCGCGGGAGATCTGTTTGCCGGGATCGTCTTCGCGGAGTTGCTGGAAGGCCGGCATTTCCTGAAGATTCTCGGGCGGGCTGCCGGTCTTGTTGCCGCCTCCATGCAACGGGTTGAGGATGGCAACGCTGCCGGGCTTTCCGATGCGTTCTTCGGGGTTTAGGGGCCCGGCAGCTCCGTTCCCTCGGTGATCATGTCGATCGCCTTCCGGTACCGCTCGGTGGTTTGGCGGATAACCGTCTCGGGAAGGGACGGCGCCGGGGGATTCTTGTCCCAGCCGATTTCCTCGACATAATCTCGAACGTATTGCTTGTCGAGCGACACCGCCTTTTCCGAGTCCGGCGAGTAGGTGTCCTTGAGCCAGAATCGGGAGCTGTCGGGGGTCAGAACCTCGTCAATCAGAATGACTTGACCGTCATCAACCACGCCAAACTCGAACTTGGTGTCCGAAACCACCAACCCGCGCGTGTAGAGAAGATTGTGGGCATACGTGTAAAGCGACACTGCATGACGCCGCCCGATTCTTGCTTCCTCCTGGCCGACCTCCCGGGCGAACTCGGAGAATTCCACGTTCATGTCGTGGCCGTGCTCGGCTTTGGTCGAGGGGGTGAAAAGGGGGGCGCCGAAGCTCGAGTGGCGGCGAAGTCCCGCCAGCAATTCGATGTCGCAAACCACCTTGTTGAATTCGTATTGGCGGAAGGCGGACCCGTCGAGATAGCCGCGAACGATGAATTCGCCCTTAAGGGGCCGGGCCTTGCGGACAAGCATCGATCGCCCCTCGAGCTGGTCCCGGTGGGCCTGCAGTTCGCGCGGGTACTCGTCTAGCGAGGCCGTGAGGAAGTGATTCGGAACGAGTCCCTTGGTCCGTTCGAACCACCAGATGGACAGAGCGGTAAGGATGCGCCCCTTCTCGGGAATCGGCTCGGGGAAGACCACATCGAAGGCCGAAAGGCGGTCGGTCGCGACGATCAGCAGCTTGTCGCCCAAATCATAGACGTCACGAACTTTCCCGCGGTGGACGGGAAAACCGGGGATGTCCGACTGGTACAGGGGCGCGATCACCGTTGAACCCTCCAGAAGAGAAGCAGCCCGATCCCGCCAATGACGAGGTTTGGCGCGAGGTAGGCGGCAAGGGTGTAGGGGCTGTAAGTCATCCCAACGGCCCCGGCCGCGGTGAGCATGACATAATACAGGACGAGGAGTCCGAGGGCCATGAGGAAGGCCACGGTCTTGGCCCGGGGGCGGAGTTCCACGGCAAGGGGCACGCTGATGAGGACGAAGGCCAGCAGGCTCCAAGGAAGCGTGAGGCGCTGATAGTACTCGTTGCGGACGGTTAGGAACTCGCGCCAATCCCCCTCGAGGCGCCGCCGCGCGCTCCGTTCATACATGGGGATGGTCGGGGGGGTCTCGAGGTATTCGCGGAGCTCGAAAAAAGTCATCTGTCGAGGGTCGAGGCGGCTGGCGATCTCGTCGACGCGGCGAATGGGAAACTCCACGGCGAGCCGCTGGAAGGAGAGCTCGGTCTGCTGACCGGGGTCTTCCCGGAACTGGTCAACGCGTTCACCGTCGGCATCGAAGACCTCGGTGAAGCTGACGGGGAGCGCGACGCCGTCTTCGAGGATCAGGTCGACGCGTCGACTCTCGATATCACCGACGATGCGGCCTTCATCGGCAAAGAAGAGCGTCTCGCGATCCTTGACGAGGCGGTTCGGCCCATCCCAGGAGACCTCCGAGCCGCCCCCCAGGTTCGCGCCGGTGACATCCTGCCCAAGACCGCGGCTGCGGAGGGCCACTTGTTTCATGCGTAGCACGTAGGGTCCGTCGCCGGGCTCCGCCGCCCCCCGCGATTCGTAGAAAAGCGAGAGCTCGGAATCCTCCGTCTCAATCTCGTAGGGCCGCCCGGCCTCCAGCTCAGTCACGATCTGGAAGGAGATCTCGCTTTGGCGCTCGATCAGGCTGCGGACCATCTGGGGAAGAACGTCGAAGCCCACCCACATCAACCCGCCGGAGGCAAGCGCGGCGACCAGAAACAGTGGAGCGAATACCTTCCAGAGGGAGATGCCGGCCACGCGCATGGCGAGGATCTCGTTGTCCGCGGTCAGCCGCCCGATCCCCAGGAGGCACCCGAGGAGCGCGGCCATCGGCACCGTGACGATGACCAGCGTGACCACGATGATTGCCATGAATTCGAGGAAGACGGCGAGACCGACGCGCGCCTCGAGGAGGAGTTCCGCGCTCTGGAACAACTGCCTCAGCATCATCAGGAAGGAAAAGAAGAGGAGGCTGAGGACGAAGGGCCCTAGAAGCTCACGGAGGACGTAACGCTGGAGAAGGTTCACAACGGGAGGGCGGGGGGAGAAAAGTCGGGCCGGGCTTGATGCAAAGCCCGGCCCGCTGGTGCACTTGGCGGAGACGGCAGCGGGGAGGTCAAGACCTAGAGGGTCTCGAACTCCCTCAGTTCGTCCTTGTCGGCGCCAAACACGGCGATCTTGCCGGAAACGCAGATCGGACGCTTGATCAGGTTGGCGTCGCGCATCATGAGCTCGATAGCCCCCTTCTTGGTGGGGGGATCATCCTTGAGGCCGTGCTCGCGGTAGGCGTTGGACCGCGTGTTGAGGTAGGCCTTCACGTTCTTGGCGTCGATGTGGGTCTCCAGGAGCGATCGCGGAGGGGGATATTCGTCGAGGTCTCGAAGGTCGAGTTCGTGGCCCTTGCCTTCGAGATACTTTTTCACCTCGCGACACGTGTTGCAGCGGGGCTTCCAATAGAACGTGATTTTTGCCATTCGAAGCCGATTCCTGGTCCGGAATGGTGGGTTCTGACTGTCGAGCGGGAATTTGACACAGGTGTGTCCAGAGACTCAAGGTTCAATTTTGCCCTTTTTTCCACAGGATCGATGGAAAACGAACGAAACACCGAGCCAGGGGCGACCTTCCCATTCGGCTTGACAACAAAAGCCTACATCCAAAAAAGGCCGGGCCCTTCGATGGGGGCGGTTTTGCTCCCCACCGCATCGAGAGTGTTCTCGCTTGAAACTGCCTTACTTACAAAAGGGCGTTGCCACCTGCACCCTCGCCGTGTCGGTCCGCCCTAAGGCACGCCAGTCCCATATCCTCGGCCTGCACGGGGGCGACTTGCGAGTGGCGCTCGATGCCCCCCCGGTTGACGGGCGTGCCAACGAGGCCCTGATGGAGTTCCTTGCTGATTACGCGGGCGTGGCCCGCTCGCAGGTCAGCCTGCGGCGCGGCGCCGCGAGCCGCCACAAGCTCGTCCAAATCAACGGTCTCGACCCCGATGTGCTCGAGACAAAACTCATCGCCGACGGCTTCGCCGTTTCGCAGCCGGTCGGCAGGGAATCCTGAATGACCCTTTACGACCAAATCCAGGAAGCAACCACCTTCCTCCACCACAAGGTTTCCACCCGTCCCAAGGTCGGCGTCATCTGTGGCACGGGAATGGGCTCCCTTGGCGACCGACCTGAAAACCTCGAGAAAGTTTCCTATCGGGAGATTCCCCACTTCCCCGTTTCCACGGTGGAAAGCCATGCGGGGAACCTCTGTTTCGGCACCCTTGCCGGTAAGCCCGCCGTCGTCATGCAGGGCCGCTTTCACCGGTACGAGGGTTACAGCCTCGAGCAGTGTACGTTTCCAGTGCGCGTGATGAAGGCGCTCGGAGTGGAAACGCTGATTATCATGAATGCGGTGGGCAGCGTGAACCCGCTCATCCCGGTGGGCTCGCTGGTGCTCGTGACGGACCACATCAACCTGATGGGGGACAATCCGCTCATTGGACCGAACGACGAGCGGCTCGGGCCACGGTTCCCCGACATGAGCGAGCCATACAACCGCGAGCTGATCGCCAGAATGGAGGCGGTGGCGTTGGAGCGGAAAATCCGCACGCATCGGGGCGTGCTTGTTGCGGTGACTGGCCCCAATCTGGAAACGGCTGCGGAATACCGCATGTTCCAGATAATCGGAGCCGACTGTGTGACCATGTCGACGATCCCGGAAGCGATCGTTGCCGCCCATTGCGGGCTGAGGACCGCCGCCATGTCGACGGTGACGGACATGTGTCTGCCGGACGCGTTGAAGCCGGCCGTGCTGGAGGAAATCATCGCGGTGGCGAACGGCCGCGAGGAGGACCGCTGCGCGATCGTGCTTGGGACGATTGAAGCCTTGTAGCCCGACGGTACCCCCCATCCCGCCTCAAGGAAGAGGAGGCCCGAGACCCATGGCGGCTCGCGACCAAGCCAAGAAGACCTCACCGACACGCAACAAGGCGAAGGCCGCCGCGCGGAAACCGGCCACCGGAACCACCGCAACGCGTCGCAAGGCGAAGCCGGAGAAGACCGAGTCCAAGGTCAGGGCCACCGGTGCAAAGGCAACCAAGGCCACCGCCGGGCGCGCCGGCAAGCCGGGAACCAGCGTCACCGCCCGCACCACCTCCGCCCCCAAGAAACCAGCGAAGAAAGTGGCCGCGGCCCCCGCGAAGTCGCAAACTGCCAAGACCGCTGACGGCCGAAAGCGACCGGCCACCAAGCCCACAGCCTCGAAACAGCGCGCCGCGGCGACTCCGAAAAAAAGCGGAGCCGCCAAGGCCACCGCCACGAAGCGATCCCCCGCGAAAGCAACCAGGAAAGTCTCCTCCCCCTCCATGACAAAAAATACGGAAACCAAGAAAACGACTGCGACCAAGGTGGCCAAGCCGAAGGCCCCCGCCAAGGCGACCGTCAAGCAGACCGCCAAGACAACCGTCGAGAAGAGCGCGAAAGCCACCACCGCGACGAAAGGCACGGCCAAGAAAACCACGAAGTCCACGAAGTCGCCGAAAACCGCGGCGGGAAAGACCGCAAACGCCGAGGCGAAGGGGGCAGCGGCGAAGCCCAAGGGCCGCAGCGAGCACCTGAAGAAGCTGCTCGCACTTAAAGAGGCGAAGTCGAAAATCCGCAAAACGGCGGAAGCCTCCGGGCTTTCCACGGCCGTCAGCGCGGCGGAGGCCGCCGCCGACCAGGCCGCCCAGAAGCAGGAGAAGGCCGCCCGCAAGCGGCGCAAGAAGGCGCCCTACACCAAGAGCGAACTGAAGGAGCTGCAGTTGATGCTCGAGGAGGAGCGCGACCGGATCCTCCGCGACCTCCGCTCGCTCGACGACATCGCCGAGAGCAATCGCGAGACAACCCACGCCACCTTCTCAAGCCATCAGGCCGACGCCGCCTCCGACAGCTCCGCCTTCGAGAGCACGTTCATTCAGCGCCGTTACGAAGAGGAGCGTTTCGCCTACGTCTCCGAAGCGCTCCTGCGTATTGAGAACGGCACCTTCGGCCTTTGCGACTTCTGTGTGGATGAACCGCGGGACCTGTGCGAGACCTGCCCGTATATCCCCATCGGGCGGCTGCGTGCGAAGCCCTTCGCCAAGGTCTGCGTGCAACTGCGCCAGCAGTTCGAGAAGGAACGGCGCAACCGCAACGGCAGCTGACCGCCCCTAGCGCTCGCCCCTCTCGGCGGCGACGTCGATGGCGATCCCTCCACGGACGTTGAAGCGCCCGGTGACGCGAATCCACTCGGGCGAGAGGAATCCGTGGAGGTCCGACAGGATGCGGTTCACCACATCCTCGTGGAAGCCCTTCGTGTCGCGAAAGGACCAGAGGTATTCCTTGAGCGACTTGCTTTCGAGGGCTCGCGCAGCGGGCCGGTACTCGATGTCGATGGTGGCGTAGTCGGGCTGGCCGGTCACCGGGCAGAAACAGCTGAACTCGGTGCAACGAAAGGTCACCGTCGTGCGGGTACCCTGGTGGCGAAAGGGGAAGGACTCGAGCCGCCCCGCAGGCTGCCGGGGGCCGGCCCCTCCGCCGAGGAGAGTCACACCGGTGGTGTCGGAAAGGTTTTCTTCGCGTGGCGTATTGTTCATGTGGCGGTGCCCCGTGGGAGAGGGATAGTGGGAGTCAATCGGGGGTGGAGGATCCCCGGAAGGCTTGGAAGAGACGTTGCCAGAACGGGACCCGCGGGATGGGGGCAACCGAAGGGAGGGAGGCGGCGGCCTCGAGCCATTCGTGGGTAAGTACATGGGCGGGGCGGGACACGGGAAGCCCGAAGAGGAGCCAAACGAGGGGCTGGGCGCGGTCGGTGCGCTCGAGTCCGAAGCCTTCCGCCAGGCCGGCCAGAAGCCGGGCGTCGTGCATGCGGCGACCGTCGAGATGGAGTCGGGTCAGGGACGCGTCCTCCCAGGCGAGGACGGCCGCAGCATCATCCCCGGAGCGGCAGGCGGCAAAAAAGCGTTCCCATCCCGCCGTGGAGCGGACATGATTGTATGGGCGGCTGGATTCGAGAGGGAAGAGGTCAAGACTGAGGACGGCATCAGGGCGCACGCCGAGAGCCTCGGCGAACGCGTCGGGCCGGATGCGATCGAAAAGGGCAAGGTAGGGACCGAGGGAGGGAGAGGCGGCGGCGAGGCGCCGGCGTTCGTCGAAACGGACCGCCGCGTCGAAGACAGTGCTGTGGAGCCGCCGGGCCTCCGTCAGGGCCTTCGCGTCGAACAGCCACGGCCAGAGCACGGGCATCCAATGCTCGAACCGCCATGCGGGGATTTCATCGATTTTGAGATGGATTTCCGCCATGGCGGGAGGGAAGGCGCGTCGGGTTTGTGGGGCGAGGGATTTCGCGATTGCTCGCGGGACGGGGGAAGCTCACAACCGCGGGCGCCTGCCCATCCGCATCGAGGTCCGCCACTCCATTGCGCAAGCTCCGGGTCTTTCTCGAGGAGATCAAGTTCTCCCACACGGTGTTCGCGCTGCCGTTCGCACTGGTGGCAATGCTGCTCGCGGCGGGGGGGCTGCCGTCGGCCTGGACCTTCCTCTGGATCCTGGTGGCGGCGGTGGCGGCGCGGACCGCGGCGATGACCTTCAACCGGTTGGCGGACCACGAGTTCGACGCCCGCAATCCCCGGACGGCGGGTCGCGCGCTCGTGACCGGCGAACTGACCACCCGCGACATGGCGACCCGTTTCGCCGCCAGCGCCATCATCTTCATGGTCGCCGCGGGCATGCTCAACACCACCTGCCTGCTCCTTTCGGTGCCGACACTTGCGGTCCTCTGCGGCTACAGCCTGACAAAGCGGATCACGGACTGGTCGCACCTGTTCCTCGGCCTCGCGCTGGGGCTCGCGCCCCTTGGGGCCTGGATTGCCGTCACCGGCTCCCTTGCAAGCTGGGTTCCGCTCCTTCTTTCGTTGGCGGTGCTGACGTGGGTGGCCGGATTCGACGTGCTGTATGCCTGCCAGGACGTGGAGGTGGACCGGCGCGAGGAGGCGCTGCATTCGCTGCCAAAGAGGCACGGGGTTGCCGGCGCGATGGCGTGGGCGCGCCGCCTGCACGCGGTGTCGCTGGCACTGTTTCTGGGGTTCTGGTGGGTTGCCGGGCTGGGGATGGCGGGTCTCATCGGGGTGCTGGCGGTGGGGGGGCTTCTTGTGCGCCAGCATGCGCTCGTCTCACCCCGGGACCTGTCGCGTATAGACGCGGCGTTCTTCACGAGCAACGGCGTGCTGTCGGTGGTGTTCCTCGCGCTTGTCGCCATCGACGTCCTGGCCTAGGAGGCGAAGAATGCGCCTTGAGAGGTTGGAGATGGAGGACTTCCGGCTGGTTCGCGAGGCGGCGATCGAGCTGGCACCCGGGGCCAACCTGTTTGTCGGCGAAAACGCCCAGGGAAAGACAACGATCCTTGAGGCGGTGTCCTACCTGGCTACGGGCCGTAGCTTTCGCACGAACAAGGACCGCGAGTGCATCCGCATGGCGGATTCAGAGGAGCGCATGGCAACCTTTGCGGCGGCGGAAACCACCTTCGTCGCACACAACGCCGAGCGGCGTGCACGCATCACGCTCGCCGCCAAGAACAAGTCCTACTGGCTCGATGGGAAGGCGCTCAAGCGCCTCGGCGACTTGTGGGGGACGCTGAATACGGTCACCTTCGCGCCGACGGACATCCAACTGGTGCAGGGGAGCCCGACCCAACGGCGGGAGTACCTCGGCGCCCTGCTGGCCCGGACCAGCAAGCTCGACCTCCAGAACATGCAGGCCTATGCGGTCGCGCTCCGGAATCGCAACGCCCTGCTGCGGCTGAACCGCACCGCACCACCGGGGCAATACGAGGCCTACGAGGAACAGATGGCGAAGTACGGGGCGCTGCTGCTGCGCGGACGCGAGCGCCTGGTGCGACTGCTCCGGCCGCTGATCGCCGAACGCATCAACGAACTGACCGACCGGACCGACCGGCTGACAATCCGCCACGAGATCGGCTGGCCGGAAACGGCATCGCTCGACGTGGAGGAAATCCTCGAGGAAGGGCCGACCTTCAACCGCGCCGTCGAGAAGATGCGCTACCTCTGGGCGCGGGACCGCCAGGCGGACATGCGCCGCGGCCATACCGAGCATGGCCCCCAGCGCGGCGATCTGGCATTGCTGATCAATGGGTTTGAGGCGAGGGGCCGCGCCAGCCAGGGCCAGGCACGGTCGCTCGCCCTCGCCCTGCGGTTTGCGGAGCTCGACCTCCTCGAAAAACGCACCGGTGACTCCCCGGTTCTCCTCCTCGATGACGTGCTCGGGGAATTGGACCAGCGCCGCGCCAACTACTTCATCGACCTTCTCGAGCGCCGCGGCACCCAGTCCCTCATCACCGCGACCGACGCCACCGCCATCGGATCACGACTGACCTTTGGCAGGCGGTTCCATGTCCGCGAAGGGACCGTCCGGAAGGCAGCCACGGAATGACAGAGAAACTACGGGTCATCCATGCGATCACCGCACTGACCTATGGCGGTGCCCAGCGATCGCTGATCGACTTCATCCTCGCCTACCCGCCCTGGGTCGAGAGCCGGGTTGTCAGCCTCTATCCAGGCCCCATGGCGGAGCAACTCACGGCGCACGGCATCGAGGTCATCGAGGACAACCTGAAGGGTCCGGCAAGCCTCCGTGCGATCCCCCGATGGCATCGACTCTTTCGCAAGTGGCAGCCGCACGTGGTGCACACGCATCTGGGCAAGGCGGACGTTTGCGGACGTCTGGCCGCATGGGCCGCGGGGGTGCCGGTCATCGTCACGACAAGCTGGAACATCGAGGACTGGAAGGAGAATCCGATCCTGAACGCGATCGACAACGCGACGCTGGCGCCGGCGACAGGAGTGATCGCCTGCAGCCGGCGCGTGAAGAGGTTCCTGGTCCGCAAGGGGCTTCGGGCCGACCGGATCCGTGTCAGCCTCGGCCGTGCGGAGCTGCGCGATCGCTTCAAGTCGGCAACGCTCGAACCCGCTCGCGAGGAAGAACTCCGCCGGGAACTCCGTATAGACAAGTCAACGCTGGTCTCGTTGATGGTCGGGCGCTTTTACGAGCAGAAGGCGCACGATGTGGCGCTCGAGGCGCTCGCGTGCGTGAGACTCCCCAACCACATCCTGGCAATGGCGGGCGACGGCCCCTTGCGGCAGGAGATGGAGGCGCTTGCCGCGCGGCTGGGCGTGGCGGATCGGACGCGGTTCCTCGGCAACCGGGCCGACGTGGCGGACCTGCTCCGGCTGGCCGATCTCTTCGTGATGCCCTCGCGCTGGGAAGGATCGCCGCTGGCACTGGGCGAGGCCTGCGCCGCGGGATTGCCGTCGCTGATTTCCGACATCCCGAGCATGGACGAGGTGGCACGGCTCGGGGGTGGGTCGGTCACCGTGCCGAAGGACAACCCCGCCGCGCTGGCGACGGCCTGGGAGTCGCTCCTTGCCGATGACCGGCGGCGGCGTACACTCGGCCGCCGGGCCCGGCGACGGGGGCTGCGCCTTCTCGACGTACGAACCATGACGGAGGAGTACCTCGGCTACTATGCGGATTTGTGGGCCTCGCGGCCTTCCCGCCTGCGGCGCCTGGACGTCCCACCGGAGTTTCCCCCAATGGCGCAGCCGAAAGCGTGAGGACCCGCCGGGGATTCCCCCCATTTGCCATGCCAAAACGACGAATGGTTCCGCCGCGCGGCACCTCCTGTTGACGGAAACGGCTCGAGCGGAAAGCGTTTCGCCAAATAGTTGTGCCTCCACGGCCGAAGTTTGGCTCGAAACCCATGGAGGCGGGGAATCGCGATGAAAGGGACGACGGGCCGGAGGAAGCCCACGCGGATGGCGTGGGAGGCTTTGTGTTTCGCCGCGCTGGCCGTGGCACTGCTGGGGGGACCGCGGCGCGCGGAGGCTATCGATCCGACGACACTGCCGGAGGTCGGCTACCACCCCGGCGGCATCGCCTACTGGGACACGCCCCAGTTCGCCAACGCGATGTACAACGCCTGGGGATGGATGGAGTTCGTTCCCGGGGGGCCTTGGGGCAATGGTGTGCCGATCTGGAACTCGCCCCAGTTCGACGCGAACGGGTGCCCCCAATACGTGAACCCGGGGACGGCGCTGCGGGCGCTGGTGTTTGGGCTGCACGTGCGGTACGGCAACCGGCCGGCAGGCTGGCCGGACCGGGCGGCGCTCGCCCAGGGGCGCGTGGTCCTCGAATGGGAGGGTGACGCGGACGTGCGGCTCCATGGCGGGACCTTCCTCGCGAGCGAGTCGACCGGCCCCGCCACCGGCAGCCTCGTCGACGGCCGCCGCGTCTACCGCTACGATCCCCCCTCGCACCTCGAGTGGCTCGAGGTCCACGACGTCAACAACACGGACCCGATCACCGACATCAAGGTCTGGCTGCCGGACCCGGCGGACCCCATGAACGCCACGCTCGAGGACGAGCTCTTTCACCCCACCTTCCTCGACCGCATCGGCGACGCGGAGTGGGGATTCCTCCGCATGATGAACCTGATGTCGACGAACGCGAACCCGGAGCAGGACTGGAGCGACCGGCGCCCCCCCACCCACTTGTTCATGACCGGGACGTTGAATCCGCGGCCACCCACGACCGGGTTTGGGGGAAATCGGGAAACCGGCGCCGCCATCGAACACCTGGTCGCCCTGTGCAACGCCACGCAGAAGGACCTGTGGGTGTGCGTCCCGCACCTGGCGACGGAGGACTACGTTCGCCGGCTGGCACGGACGATCCGTTTCGGCAGCGACGGGGTGAATCCCTACACGTCTCCGCAGGCGAACCCGTTCTACGCGCCACTTGATTCAAACCTGCGGGTGTTCGTCGAGTATTCGAACGAAATCTGGAGCGGAGGGAACTCGTTCCCGCAGGGCAACTGGGCGGAGGAGCAGGCCGCGCTGCTCGGCATCAGCAAGCCCCAGTTCAACGGGCGGCGGTTTGCGGAAATCTGGCGACTGTTCCAGGAGGAATTCGGCGGTACCAGCCGTCTTGTGCGGGTGGCGGCGGTGTTTACCGCGGCGGATTGGTATACACAGCCCTTCCTCGAGGAAATCGCCGCCTACGGGCCCACGCTGACCCCGCCGGTCGAGCCTGACGTCATCGCCGTTACGACCTACTTCGGCAACGGCATCCAGGACTGGGCCTACGACATGGCGGTGCGGCACGCGGGGACGGCGGACCAGTGGTTCCTGACTTCGGCGACCTTCGACCCCGGCGACGGGTCCGCACGGCATGTGTCCGTGCCTGCGAGTGATCCGTATTGGACGGGTGCGGTAATCGGGGAGCAGTTGCGGGCGACACTGGCGGAGTGGCGCCGACGCCTGTTGTCCGGTGATGCGCGCGAGGGCGCAGGGCCCGACGCCGTTGGTGTCGGAGGGGGCTTCGGCCAGTATCTGCGCGACCTTGCCCAGAGCACCTTCCCCACACCGGTCCCCATCATCGCCTACGAGGGCGGGCCGTCCCTCTACACCGACAACATCGACTGGGGACCCTCGGAGGACGACGGCATCACCACCTTCATGGAGGCGCTGAACCGCCACCCGGACTTTCGCGACGTCTACGAGATTCATCTGAACATGGCGAAGTCGAGGGGCCTCTGGACCCATGTGATGTTCACGGACATCGGGGCGTGGGGGAAATACGGCCAGTGGGGGCACCTGGAACATCTCGGCCAGGATCCCGCCACGGCGGTCAAGTACCAGTTCCTGCTCGACTGGATGTCGGAGAGCGCGACCCGCCGCCACATCGACAACCCGCTGAACAACGTCCCCCGGTTCGATACCGCTCATTACCTTCCGGTGGCCGTGTATGGCCAACCGTATAGCGCGGACATTCTGGCAAGTGGCGGCGATGGCGGGCGCACGATCGAACCGGTCGGCGAGTACTTCGTCCCCGGCCTTGGGTACGACGCCTTGGCGGGCGATCCGGACCGCGTCCGGATTACCGGCTCCCCGCTCGACGGCGGGTTAAGCTACCTGTATTTGCGGGTGGTGGACGCTGATGGCGACCCTGCCTGGCGAACCTCTTCGGTGAGATCCGTCGGCGGACCGAATACCATCCTCGAAAGCAACCTGGAGGGAACGGACCCGGCGATGAACGTGCCTTGGACGCCGACGTATATACTCGCAAACGGGCTGGGCTACGGCGGCCTGGACACCGGCGCCGGCATCGTCCGCCAGGGGGGCGACGACGCCATCGTCTGGGCGCAGAACATGCCCGCGGACGAGGGGGATTCGACGCTGGCGCTCGCGATCGCCGACAACGAATGGGTCGGCTTCACCGTCACCCCCCCCACTGGCCACCACCTCGACCTTGCGGGACACGAGATGCGCTTCACGATCCGCCGGATGAGCTACCACGCGCCGCGCCGGTACGCGCTCTTCAGCAGCATCAACGGCTTTGACGAGGCCGACGCGATTCTGGTCACGGATCGCGAGGGCGGGGAGGAGGACCTGCCATACGGCCTGACCCTGCCGGACGATCCGGCGTGGAATGACCTGACGGGCCCGGTGGAGTTCCGGCTCGTCGGATTCGCCGGCCAGTACGGGGGGCACGAGACGAGCCTGCGCGCGGTCCGCCTGGACGGGGAGATCGTCCCCGAAGGGGGCGCGTCGGTATCCGACTGGCTCCTGCTGGATTAGGCCGTTCCCGCCGTAAACGTCGAAGCGGGGGGCGGAGCCGGTTGCCTCCGCCCCCTCATGCGTTTCATGCTCGCCAGCGCGGGTGCCTCTGCAGACACTCCCCGCGAAAGGGCGACGTTTTGGAATCGCACGAGTCAAGAGTCACGTTGGACCACGCCGCCACGTTGCTGGCGGAAGGCACACCCACCTCGCTGTCCCGGGCCCGTGGGCTCGTCGAGCCCCTGTTGCGCGCACATCCGGAGTTGTATGAACCGCTGGACCTCGAGGTGCGGATCCTCGCGGCCCAGCAGAACCACGAACTCGCCCGGCGGCTGCTCGAGGAGTATCTGGCCTACGCGCCGGAACGAGGTGATGGTTGGGTGCGGCTGGCGTGGCTGATGTGGGAACGGGGCGAGCGAGAGGAGGCGCTGGCGGAAATCCGTGCGGCGCTGGCGCGCGACCCGGCCCATCGGGGCGCCAGGCTCCAAATGGCCCGGTGGCAGATCGAGACATCAGAGAACGATGTCGCCCTCGCGACCGCGGAAGAGGCCCTCGGGGCGTCTCCCGCCGACGAGGACTTTCTCCTGATCAAGGCGCGGGCCGCCACCGCACTCCGCCAGGAGGCCCCCGCCCGCGAAGCCTTTCGGGCACTGCTGGCCGCGAATCCCAAGAACGAGGAAGCGCGCCGCCGATTCGCCGGGTGCCTTCTGGACTTCAACCACACGGGCGAGGCGGCAGAGTTGCTGCGCCCGGACGTCTTCGACCAGGGGGCGTTGCCAGCCACTGTACTTGTGGCGGCGGACGCCTTCTTCCGGACGGGCGATCACGAGACGGCCTCCGAGGCGGTCCGACGGTGCCTTATCGATCACCGGGCTGCCGATGAGCAGCATCGTGCAGCGTTGAACCTCGCGGTGAACAATCTGGGCCTGAGGGAGGGCGAGGAACTGGCCTTTGTGGAGCTGGAGGCTGGACGCGGCGCCGACGCCATGGGCGTCGAGCTCCTCGAGCGGGTGGGTCAGCGGGGTAACCGCGCCGGCGTTAACCGCGTGTTCCATGCAATAAAGGGCCGCCCGTTGCATTATCCCCGGGCCATGGCACGGTTCCTTTCCACCTACTCGGACCAACCGGTGATGCCGGGGACCGTATCGCGTTGGGTCTCGGCAAACCGGGGGGCGATCGACCAAAGCGCGATCCTTTGGGGGGGCGTGGGCGCCTGGATGATGCGCCGTGGGAAGTGGCAGGAGGCAGTGGACCACCTCTCGCGGTTCGAGGGGCGCCCGGGAGTCCAGCCGTGGATGCTGCTGATGCTGGCACAGGCGTACGAACAGACGGGGCGCCAGATCGAGGCGGACCATGTTTACCGCCGGGCGCTGGCGTTGCCGCCGGACCATGCCTCGACGACGATCCGCACCCGGCTGGCATTCAACATGGCGGTCGAAGGAATGGCGGCGGCGGGAGCGTTGATTCTCAAGTCGGCCCCTCTCCGTGCGGAGAGCTTCCTCACGACGATGGATCTGCTGCGTGCCCGGGCGGTGGAGGTCCTCGCCCAGCTGCCCGGCGTTCCCAGCGCCCCCGAGCGCCAGATGTACTTCCGCCAGCAACTGCTCGAGCTGAATGAACTGGCGAAGAACGCGGAGACGGGCGAGGCGCAGTCGATCCTGAGGGCCTTCCGGCGACGGGGAGGCGAGGCACTCGCCCGCGATGTCGAGGGCTGACGCCTCCCTGGCGGCACTGCTGGAGGAGGTGAGGGCCTGCCGGGCGTGCGAAAAGGAGCTTCCGTTGGGGCCGCGGCCGGTCCTGCGGGCCAGCACCACCGCCCGGGTGCTCGTCGTCGGGCAGGCGCCCGGCACCCGCGTCCACAAGACCGGTATCCCATGGAACGACCCCTCCGGCGACGAGTTGCGCGCCTGGCTTGGAATCGAGCGCGAGGTGTTCTACGACGAGTCGCGGATCGCGATAATCCCGATGGGGTTCTGCTACCCGGGGCGCGGGGCGCGGGGCGACCTGCCTCCCCGCCGCGAATGCGCGGAGCTCTGGTTTGATGCCCTTTGGGGACACCTCGCCTCAATCCGCCTGACGTTGCTGGTGGGGATGTACGCACAGGGGCACTTTCTCGGCCGGCGGCGACGGGAAACGCTCTCGGAAACGGTCCGGAACTTTCGCGACTATCTGCCCGACACCTTTCCGCTGCCGCATCCCTCGCCGCGAAACCGGCTATGGCGGCGCGAGCGCCCCTGGTTCGAGGAGGAGGTGCTCCCAGCGCTCCGGGAACATTTTCGCGAGGCGATTGGTCCCATGAGGGGAACCGGAGGAAGTTCCCCTTGTCCCCGGTGAGCCCTCCCCGGGTTACTGGCATTGATCAAAGCCGATTGTCTTCAAGACGGTAGCCCCATTTCCAGCCGGGACGACACCATGAGAACTGGTCATTCGTTCGGCGCCCGCCTTTCCCTGCATGCGGGCGTCCTCGCCATCTGTCTGGCGGCCGCTGGCGCCGCGGCCCAGCGGACCAGCCCCAAGCTCGCGACCCTCGACAAGAGTCTTGCCGACCGGGGCGACATCGTCACGCTGACCCTGCTGCGCACGATCGAGGAAGCACGCCAGAAGGGCCTTCGCGCCGAAGACGCCTTCGCCGACGTCGTCATCCACAAACAGGCCGGGCTCCCCGTCGTGGACGTGCTGTTCGAGCCGGGCCAGTCGGGCAACGCCAAGACTCCCGTGGCCGGCGCCACCCTCGAATACCTCTCGGAATACCACGACGTCGCCAACTTTACCATCGAGGACCCGGAGGCCATTCTCGCGCTGGCGGATCTCCCCGGCGTCCGCATGGTCAAGCAGTCCTCCCCCGCAACGACCCGCGTGGGGTTGGCGGAAAGCCGGGCCCCGATCGCCCACTCGGTCGACCGCGCCCAGACCGCCTATCGGGTCTTCGACGTCCCCGGTGGCCGCGCCCTCGACGGACGCACCCAAAAGATCGGCGTCCTGTCCGACTCCTTCTCGACCACCGAAGGCGTCCGCGATCCCGACACCACGCCCCCCATCGGCTCGCCGGGCCCCCTCCAGAACGCCCGGAACCAAAAGACCGGCGACCTTCCCCAGGTTGTCGACATCCTCCTCGACCTCCGCTCGCCCAACGAGGGAATCGACGAGGGTGCCGCCATGGCCGAGCTTATCCACGATATCGCCCCCGGCGCCGCCATCGCCTTCCATACCGCCTTCATCAGCGAGGCAAGCTTTGCCGACGGCATTCGCCGCCTCTGGCAGGAAGCCGACAGTACCGTTGTCGTCGACGACGTGGGCTACTTCTTCGCCCCCATCTTTCAGCACGGCATTATTGCACAGGCCGCGCGCAATGCCACCCTTGCCGGTGTCCCCTACTTCAGTTCGGCAGGCAACTCCGGCGACCTGGCCACCCAGTTTACCTATGTCGATGTCAACCCCACCTCCCAGGAGACGGCCTCGCCGCCTCTCGGCACCGACCTCCACCGATGGCCCAACGGCACCGGGTTCCTCCCCATCCAGGTCAATGGTGGCGTCGCCCTCTTCATGAAATGGAACCAGCCCTTCGGCTCCGTCCCGGGCAGCGACGGTTCCCAGATTGACCTCGACATGTATCTCACGTCGGAGCCCGCACTGAACGAGGAGACCATCATTGCGAGCTCGACGGATATTCAGGGCACATCCGGGGACCCCTTCGGCGACGCGGTCGAGGCCCTCGCGGTCACCGGTACCGGCACGGCCTTCCTCGCCATCGACCATTTCCAGGGAAATCGCAGCAACATTCCCCAGTCGGCCAGCGTCCCCGTTGTCATCAATCTCCAGTTCCTCCAAGGCTTCGGCAACTCCATCGACTTCTATGTCGATGCCGACGAGGGCCTCTCGCTGGGCAACGTGATCTTTGGTCATCCCCTCGCCGACGGCGTCATGTCCACCGCCGCGGTGCCTTGGTGGGAATCGCCCCGCTACGCCCCCGAACTGTTTGGCGAGACCGACGAGATCGATCCCGAGAGCTTTACCTCCCGCGGCGGAACCATCACCCGCTATTTTGACGACTCCGGCAATCTCTCGGTCAAGAACGTCACTCATCCCAAGATCTCCGCCGTTGATGGAAACAACACGACCTTTTTCGGCTCGGGGAACGTCCCGTCGGAACTGAACGGTTTCTTCGGCGTGCCGGACAATTTCCCCAACTTCTTTGGTACCTCCGCCGCCGCGCCGAACGCGGCCGCCATCGCCGCCCTCATGCTCGACATCGATTCCACCCTCACTCCCGCGGAGATCGAACAGATCATGCGCGAGACGGCGATCGACGTCACCGGCGACCGTGCCGACGCCGGCATCGACCCGGTTACCGGCCCGGGGCTCCTCGACGCGGAGGCCGCCATCCAGCGCGTTGCCGACGCGGTCGGCCTCGATCCCGTCGTCACCCCCACCCCCA
>CAYQTO010000068.1:0-6533 GCA_964420455.1 uncultured Candidatus Sumerlaeota bacterium
GGCACCGCCTCGCCCTGGGTGGGCGAGGCGGCACTCCCGTCCGAGTCCCTCGTCCGCGAAGTCGCCGCGGAGGTCGTCGCCCGGCTTACTTCGAGGAAACCAGCTTCCTGACGCGGGTGCCCACCTCGTCGGTGCCACAGCCCATCTGGTTCACGCCGAGGCCGGGAAGTTCTCCCGCAACCTTTGCCACGGCGGATTCCATCGCGGCGGCCGCCTTCTTCTCGCCCAGATGATCGAGCATCATCGCCCCCGCGCGGATGCACGCCAGCGGGTTGATGACATTCTGGCCGGTGAAGGCAGGTGCCGTGCCCCCGACCGGCTCGAACATGGAAACGCCGCCCTTGTCCGGGTTGATGTTGCCCGAGGCGGCGACGCCCAGCCCGCCCTGGAGGATGCCCCCCACGTCGGTGATGATGTCGCCAAACATGTTGTCCGTGACGATCACGTCGTAGATCTCCGGCGAGTCGATCATGTACATACAGCAGGCGTCGACATGGTGATAGGCGGTCTTGACCTTGGGGTACTCGCGGGCGATTTCGTCGAAGGCGCGGGTCCACAGATCGAACTGGTAGGTGAGCACGTTGCTTTTGCCGACGAGGTGGAGGGTCTTTCGCGGGCGCCGCGTGGCGAGCTCGAAGGCGTACCGCAGGCAGCGCTCGACCCCCTTGCGCGTGCTGATGCTCGTCTGGATGGCGACCTCGTCGGGGGTGCCTTTCTTGAGGTGGCCGCCGCTCCCGGCATAAAGGCCCTCGGTGTTTTCGCGCACGACGATGAAATCGATGTGCTCGGCGCCGCGGCGCGCGAGGACCGATTCCACGCCGGGATACAGCTTCACGGGCCGCAGGTTGATGTACTGGTCGAGCTCGAAGCGCATGCGGAGAAGGATTTCGCGCTCGAGAACGCCGGGGGGGAAGTCGGGGCTTCCCAGCGCCGAGAGATAAATGGCGTCGTGGCTGCGGAGTTCTGCCAGCGTCTTGTCCGAAAGGGTCTCGCCTGTGCGGGCGTAGCGGACACCACCGAGGTCGTAGGTCTTGAGCTGGAGCTGAAAGCCGAAGCGCTTGGCGACGGCGCGCAGCACCTTGACGCCTTCGGCCATCACCTCGGGGCCGGTGCCATCACCGGGCAGGACGGCAATCTTGTAGGTCTTCATCGTGGGCACCTCGCGTGCGGTTGCGATTCAAGGCTTGGGGGTTTGGGGGCGGGACGCGCCGTGGGCAACTGGACTTCCGCACCCGTCGGGCGGAAACGGATGGCCGATTCTTCGAAGGGCGCGGGTAAAAGGAAAAGACCGGTCACCGAAAACGGAGACCGGCCTTTTCCACACGCGGAGACGTCATGAGGATAATGCGGGTTGGGGGAAGGAGGTCAGGCCGTGGCCGCCTCCAGCGGGTCCTGGTGCGTCGAGGGATCCGTCGGGTCGAAGACGAAGGCATAGATGGCGTGGTCGAGCATGCGGTTCATGGCCTCCGCCTCGCGCGAGGGGAGGTACTTGCTCGTGCCGCGCTGGACCATGTGATAGGCGTCGCTGATCAGATCGTCGCCGAACTCGAACGCCTTGAAGATCGTCCGCAGCCACCACAGCAGCTTCTTGTCCGCGTAGCTGCTGTCGTTGAGGATGATCGAGTACATGCAGTAGAGGCAGACGAGCTTCATGTCGCGGCGCGCCTTCACGTTGCACATCTTGTGGCGTTCGATCTTCTCGGGGTATTTGACGAAGAGGTCGTTGACCACCTCGTACATGATGGGGGCTTCGTGCTGCTTGAACTCGGCGGCGAGGGCGAGCCCGGTGCGAACGCTCTGGGTGTTTTCGCGGAGCTTGCGCACGTCGTCTGCGGTGAAGGGGCGGACTTGGACGTCGAGAGCCATGTCGATGAGGTCGCGGCGCATGGGGAATCGTGTCTCCTTGTGGGGTGGGCGGCGTGGGCCTGTGGATTCAGGCGGTGGCGGCCTTGATCGATTTCTGAAGGGTGGTGCGCAGTTCCTTGGCGGCCCCCTTGGTGACGCGGGTCTTGCACCCTTCGAGGAGCGCCTCGAGGGCCTCCTTGAGGTGGTTCTTGTCGATGCCATAGATCATGGCGACGTGGCGAAGGCGCTCGATCTCGGCCTCGAGATAGCGGGAGGAGCCGGGGAGCCCGCCGAGGGCACAAAGGCGGAGCAACTCGCGCTCGTCATAGGCGCCGTGCTCGCGGGCGTGGCGCATCTGGCCGAACTCCGGGCCTCGCGCATTGAACACGCGGTCGGTCGTTTCCTGCACGATGGAGGCCTCCGCATTGTTGATCTCCACGAGCAGCGTCAGGTGATCGCGAATGGTTGCCAGGGGCTTCTGGAGCACCTTGCGGACATTGCGCGAGCCTGTCTCCTGGATGGCCTTGTCCAGCAGGTCGAAGGCGTCGTGGACGACCGTCGCGTCGACGCGGGTGTGGCGCAGGGCGGCGGCCTCCTCGCGCAGGAAGTGATGCATCCAGGCGTCCGCGTCGGGTATCTGAAGGGTGAGCGCCATCGACACCGACCGACGCAGGACCCCGCGCATGTAGCCGGTGAAATCGCTCATGTTTTCCGCCGAGACCGGGTGGCGGCTGGCGAGCTGTGAGGCGACGGTGTCGAGGATCGCATCGAGGTTCGGCGCCAGCTCCGCCGCCTGCACGCACATCGTCAGCGCCTTGTCCAGCACCGGCGCGATCGTCTTGTGCGCGTTGCGTTCCATCATCTTGCCGGCGTGCTTGCGAAGCCCCTCGAAGTAAAGGTTCATGCCCTCCGCGCCGAAGTTGCAGTCGAGCAGGACATCGGCATAGAGGTTGAACCCGTCGATGACACGATGTTGGGCGTTGGGCAGCGTCCCCAGGGCCGAGAAGCGCAGCACCCGCCGCAGGTCCTCGACCGCGTAGGCGTCCATCCCATAGTGCTGGCTGCGGTACTCGGGAGGCATCTTCGAGAACATCTCGTGGATCGGCGTGGCGACGATGGGATCCTCGACGTTGGCAAGCTCGAGGACGACGTGGACGAAGGCCTCGCCGCGCTGGAGGATCGGCACGACCCAGTCCTTGTGGGGCTTCGGCAGGTTTGCCGCCACCGCCTTGGTCAGCGCCGAGAAAGTCGTCGTGACCATTGCCGGGTCCATCTTCAGCTCGATGTAGCCCTGCATGAAGGATTCGAGCCCGCGGATATACGGGATTTCGCCGTTGGGCATTTCCGAGATCATCGAAGTGTGGAGCATCGCCCGCATTTCGCGGTACGTCTTGTTGCGGCCGTCCTCCCACTTGTCGACTTCGGCGCCGAACTTCTGGAAGACCGTCTCGGCCGCCTCGTTCAGGATCCGGTCGATGACATCCTGCATGGCGAAGGCCGCCTCGTACACGCGCCGGATGCGCTTGAACGCGGGGAGGAAGATCGCGTTGGTGCTCCCGCGGAAGCGCTGGCGGGCCTCCAGCTCCAGCAGGTTGAAGGACTCGATCATCATCTCCGGGTCGAGCTTTGCGGCGAGGAAGTACTCGAGCCCGATCTGGAACCGGCCGATGGACCAGTAGCCCCCACCCGGGAGCGTCCCGATCCCGATGTTGGCCAGCATGAACTCCTGGTCGCGGACCATGTACTCGGTGGCGGGCTTGATCGGATAGCGGTCGACGAACTTGCGCTCGTGCTTCTCCGCCGCCGAGCGCAACGCCTCGTCACGGTTCTCCGACAGGTCGGCCACATAGACCGCATAGTGGCAGATCCGCCGCAGGTTCTCCTCCGCCACGCCGAGCGTGACCCCGCCAAAGGTGTCGCGGGCGACATCGAAGTAGGTCTGGAAGAGGTCCGCCATCTCGTTGCCGTTCAGCTTGAGATGGGTGATCTTCATCTCGAAGTCGGTCATGTTCTGGATGACGTCGGGAATGGCGCCGTAGGTGCAGGAGAGGAGAGCCTGCTGGGTGAGGAAGTGGAGGAGGGACTCGGCGGTGGTGCGGCCTTCGTCGCTGTTAAGGGAGGACTTGGGAAAGCGTCCGAGCCAACGGCCGATGGCCTCGCGGGTGGCGGCGTCAATTTTGTGCCGCACATCGGTGGTGGCGTCGAGGAGACGGGTGGCGAGGCGCAGGCAGTTGAAGAATTCACTGCTGAGGACTGTCTTGAGGGCCTGGCGACGCGTCGTGTCGTGGAGGAGGCGGCCGGCCTCGGAGTGAAGGGGTGGCGCATCATGGCGCTCGGTGCAGGCCAGAATCGGCGAACGGAGGAGCTTGTAGAAGGCTTCGCCGCCGTTGGGCATGTTCGCCTGGACGGAATAGAGGAGGACGCGCTCGAGGAGGTGGCGGTGATCGGCGGCGGACGCGACGTTGGGTGTCGCCGCGATCTGGTCCACCACGGCATCGAGGATTTCATCCTTGTGGTGGGCGAGCCGTGCCGTAAGGGCGAGCGTGCGGGCGCCGACCTTGAGCCAGGCGCTGTAGAGCTGGCCGCGGGCCCCTCCGAGATCGCGGGCGGCCTTGAGTCGCAGGGTCTCGAGCGTCTGCTGGAGCGCACCGTGCTCGATTTTGGATACCCAGAAGGTCGCCTGCAGGTCGGCGAGCATCATATAGTAGCGCTCGCCGTTGTCGATGGCCATGGCGAGGGCCGCCTGGCGGGCGACCATGGTGGCTGTCTGGCGCAAGGTGGTCATGATGTCGGCGCGGGTGCCGTTGGCGGACTTCAACGCCCCCATGCCTTCCTCGAGCGCCGCCGTCACCAGCCCCTCCTCGTTGGAGCGCAGCCAGTCCACGACCTGGGTGCCGAGGTCCATGCGGCGCGGATGCGCGGCGGCGCGGGTGATCTCCTCATCGGTCAGGTGACGATTGCGGAGGTAGTCGATCGTCGCCTCCATCGGTTCATGCTGGGGGTACATCAGGCTCGAGAGCGAGGGGGGATACAGAGTCATGGGTGCGCGGACGCTCCTTCGAAGTTGGGGGGAGGATTCAGCGGGAGGGCGATCAGCCCGAGATCTTGTTCATGATTTCCTTGGAAGATGCGCCTTCCTGGACCCAGAACGACGCGGCGTTCACGCGCTTCTCGCTCCCGAGGAGGAACTTGCAGTAGTTCTCGCCCATCGCGAAGCACTGGATCTCGATGCCGGAGAGCTCGTGCTTGGAGAAGAAGGTGAAGGCGCCGGCCAGCATGCCCGCATAGATGTGGCAAACCGGCTTGCCGATGTTGCCCAGCGACTTGGCCACCGCCGAGTCATACACATCGATGAAGATCAGGCCCTGCTTGCGGTGCGAGAAGTCGACCGCCCAGGCGCCCCAACCCTCGGAGTTAAGGGGCCACCACCACTGCTCGAGGATGAACATCACGTTCGCGTCGGAGAGCTTGGTCTGGCCGCCGAACTCCCGCTCGAAACGACCCTGGAAATCCTTGAAGTCCTGAAGGCCCCATTCATAGCCCATGCGATACATGACCATGCCGGCGGCATCACCGACCTCCTCCTCGAGGCCCGCCTGGAGCCCCACGATGAAGTCCTCGGTCACCATCATCCCGCGGGCACCGGTCTTCAGAGAGACTACGCCCTGCTCCACGTCGTGATGGTAGTAGTCGTTCTCGGCGTAGTAGGGGTGGTTGTTGGTGGTGCTTCCACCGGTGTGAAGGCGAATGCTCACGGGCTCCAATCTCCTTTGCGCGTTATGCCCCATTTGGGGACAATGTCGTGGGCTTTGTGCAGTCGTTGCGACCGGCAGGAGGGGCCAGTAGCGTGCCAGTGGGTCGAAATCGGTGCATTGTCCAGGTTTCTGAACGGGATGGCGTTAAACCCCTGATTCTTTTGCCTTTGATGGCGCCTCCATGGCCCGCCGGGGTGGAGGAATTCCGGGAAGTGCCAGTGTGGTGTCCAAGTTTGGGTGCTGCTAACCCGGATCAGGTCACCCGAAGACGACTATTGTAAGTGGTCGATTTACAGAGGAATTCCTGAGGCCCCGCAGGCAGTGCCGTCAGAACGGAGGACCAAACGGAAAAGGCCGTGCGGCCACCCATCGGCCGCACAGCCCCTGCAGGGCGGTCAGGCGCCCCGCGAACTTCCCCGCGCGGTCCTCAGTCGCCGATCTTCTCCATGATCTCCCCCGACGAAGCCCCCTCCTGCACCCAGAACGACGCCGCGTTCACACGCTTCTCGCTCCCGATCAGGAACTTGCAGTACTCCTCGCCCATGGCAAAGCATTGGATCTCGATGCCGGACAACTCGTGCTTCGACAGGTAAGTCAGCGCCCCGGCGAACATGCCCGCATAGATGTGGCAAACCGGCTTGCCGATGTTTCCCACCGATTTCGCCACCGCGGAATCGTAAACGTCCACGAAGATGATTCCCTGCTTTCGGTGCGAGAAGTCGACCTTGTAGCCGCCCCATCCCTCCGCATTGAGCGGCCACCACCACTGCTCCAGGATGAAGTTCACGTTCGCGTCCGACAGCCGGGTGCTTCCCCCGTACTCCCGCTCGAAACGTGTCTGGAAGTCCTTGAAATCCTGCAGACCGAACTCATAGCCCATCTTGTACATCACCATGCCAGCGGCATCGCCCACCTCCTCCTCCAGACACCACC
>CAYQTO010000068.1:6543-18008 GCA_964420455.1 uncultured Candidatus Sumerlaeota bacterium
CCTCGGTGACCATCATGCCACGTGATCCATTTCGCAGGGCGACAATGCCGGCCTCCTGGTCATGGGTGTAGTAGTCCCCCTGCTCGTAGTAGGGGTGGTTGTTGGAAGGGCTGGAAAGGGGGATCGTCACGGATCGTTCTCCTCGGGGTCGCCGCGCCCTGTTGGTGGGCGCGCAACCGATTCTGGCGGTGGAACCCACCGCGGAAAACCCCTCGGCGAGCGACGTGCCACGGTCCGTTGTGCAAACCGCGCTGGCCCGGTTGCTCCATGGAATCCTTCCGGGAGACTGATGATGCGAGCTTTGGGACGAACCCGCGTCGGGCTCTTGGGGAGCAACGCGGACAGAGGAAGGCGCTATTTCTTACCGTGCTTGTCCAAATTTGGATCGGTACCCCGCATTTCGAGACACCCGCCGCCGGCCCATTCCGCTCTAGCGCTTCCCCCGGGCGAGCCGCGTGATCTCGCGCGCCACCTGGCGGTTCTGGCGCTCGCGCGTCAGCCGCTCGCGGGCAAACGCCTGCCCCGCCGCCGCCCGGCGGGAGGCCTCCCACGGACCCAGCAGCGCCTCCACCAGCGGCCCGCCCCGTTCGCGCTCCAGCGAGCCATGGAACAACAGCCCCCGCTCGTTCTCGCGTCCGATCTGGAAGGCGATGTCGCCGGCCGACCGGGCCACCACCGGCGTGCCGATCATCAACGCCTCGGAGACGACGATGGGCATGGCCTCGCCGCGGCTGGGAAGGACGAGGAGATCGGCGGCAGCGAGGAGTTCCCGGGCATCTCGCCGATAGCCGAGAGCGTCGACGCGCGGTGGAGCGTTTCCGGGAAAGGGCCGGATCAGCGGATCCTTTTCCTCCGGATCAGTTGGCCCGACAACAACAAGCCGCCCCCGGGGTACATGTTCAAGGACATGGGGCCATGCACGGAGCAGGTCGTCGAAGCCCTTGCGACGGGAGAGCGTGCCGACGAAGAGGACCATGCGGTCGTCGGACGCCCAGCCAAGGGAGTGGCGGATTTCCGCGCGGCGCGCTCCCAGCGCGGCCAGCGCCGGGTCGACACCATTCGGCGAAAAGGCCCATCGGCGCCCGGCAGGCCTCGGTCCGAACAGCCGCATGCCCCGCCGCGCGGCAAACAACGCCGCGTCCGCCAGATGGCGCACCGCCCACGCCTTGAGCCCGTGGGTCCGGCCCATGCGCCACGCCTCGTGCACGTGGACCAGGAGGGGCACACCGGCCCACCGCGCGGCAAGCATGGGAGCCAGTTGAACGCTCGTATTCACGTACGCGACGGCGACCCGATGGCGCCCGAAGATCCGCCGGTATCGGCCCACGAGCCCGGCCCGGTTGAGGGCCATGCGGGCCATGCGGGTGGTGCCTGCACGGGAGAGGGCCCCCATCTCGCCAGGCAGAACCTCGACGGTCCAGCCGTTCATCTGGAATTCATCGGCGAGTTTGCTTGGAGCCGGGAAGAGGAGAACCGCCGCCTGACGGGGCCAGCCGCCAGAGAGCAGGAAGTCCCGCAGCCAGACGGTCGCCCCGGTCGGCTCCGGATCGTGAAAGCAGAAGGCCACCCGGGGGGCAGTCATTCCGGCGGGCGCTCCGAGGCTTCCCGCTCGCGCTCCGCCCGCAACAACGCCACCGCCCCGAAGAGCAACGCGAACTGGATGAATATCTGGGGCGCCATCACGGCGTCCGAGACGAGGTTCTGGACGAGGAACTGGCCGAAGAGCGCCGCGACGAAGGCGAGGTAGTTCGTCAGCCAGGGGGACCGCAGCCGCCAGCTTTGGCTGTATAGATAGATGTACAAGACGAGGGCCGCGCCGAAAAGCAGGAGCAGGAGCCCGGTGCCAACGGCGCCATACTCGGTAAAGATCTGGACGTAGCCCGAGTCGATCCACTTGCGTGTCCAGTCGTCGTAGATCCAGACGAGGTCGCCCTTGGGCTTGTAGTCCTGCCACAGGTAGCCGAAGTGGTCGTGCCCCACGCCGAACCAGAAATGGTCCCGCCACATCTCCCGCGCCACGAGGATCTTGTCGTACCGTTCCATGAGGGAGATGTCGTTCAGGAGGGAGCTTGCCTGGGTGATGCGGTCCCACAGGAGGTAAACCACCGCGGGGAGGAGAACGACGCCCCCACTGAAGGATCCGCCGATATAGAGGGCTTTCCAGGGCGAGCGCATCAGCAGGAGGAAGACCAGGAAGGCCGCGGCCATGATGACTGGCGTCTGGCGGTTTTGGGTGAGGACGGCGAGGGCGGCGAAGCCAACGGCGAGACCGAGAGCCAACGCCTTGAGCCGGGTGTCGGGCGCCGCCAGCCAGAGGAAGAGCGCGAGGAGGAACGACCAAACGGCGGTGGCTCCAAAGACGATGGCGTTCACCGCGAGACCATTGATGCGAAAGCCTGGGATGACCTCGATGCGATCGGACCGGAGGTCGAGCCCGGTGGCGAGTTCAAGCGCGCCGGGGAGGAAGACGGCGACCGTGGCGGCGAGGAGGAATCCCCAGAGCAGGAGGCTCATGCGGGCCCGATCGAAGAAATACAGAAGGATCGCGAGGAACGGGAGCTGGTAGAAGGCGATCTGGATCGGGTAGCCGGCCTCCTCGGGCCGCGTGGCCAGGGCGCCGACCAGGACGTAGAGGTGAAACAGGAAGTAGAGCGGGAGGACGATGGAGAAGGCGGGCCGGGCCCGCTCGCGAAGGAGGTCGACAGCGAAGGCAAGGACCAGCAGGCCCGCCATCCCCCGGTTGAGGGAAAGCGGCAATCCGGGCAGGCGCACCTCGGTCATCAACAGGGTGCCAAAGTACAATGGCAGGGCGAGGCGCAGTCCGCCGAACCAGGCAAGGGCGGCGGCCGCCAGTCCCCCCGTCGCGATGAAGGCCATGTTGATGCTGGCGCGGGCGAGATAGAGGGTTGCCCACCACGTGAGCGGCACGGCGACAAGGAGGAGCAGCGCCAGCTCGCGCTCGGGCGTGTGCACATCACGATGGAAGCGCGCGAGCGCGTCCCTCATGCGGCGTCGTCTCCTGGCCGGCGGGTCAACTGCGCGAGGCGCAGGAGAAAGTCCACCATCGATTCGGCCGCGCCACGATTCTCGACCCACACCAGGGTGCCGTAGGCCGCGACGGCGCGGCCCGCCGCAGGCCTCAGTCGCTCGTCCGCCACGCCGATCAGCCGAATCCCGCGCGCGTGGACCATCCGCTCGAGAGCGAGCGACAGCGCATTGTGGCGGCCACCCGGGCTGCTCGCGGGATCCAGCCACCGCGACACCGGCGACTCCGGACAGCCAAAACGGATGATCTCGTGGGCGCCACGGCGCTCGGTCCACGCGCCTCCAAGACCGGGTGCCACCTCCACCACCAGCCACCCCGACCCCAGCGCTTCCATCGCCGCCGCCGGCAGCGTTCCCCAGGACAATACCAACGTCGTCACGACGACCCCTCCCCATCCGCGGTGTCGGCGCGTTGCGCTTCCAGGCCGGCAAGGATTTCCAGCGCGAGGCGGCGGGGATAGAACGGCGACCGAAGGTCACGAATCGCCGCAGCCGTGTCCTCAAACGCATCCCAGCTTCCGGCCTCAGCCTGCAGGCGGGCTAGGAGGACATAGCCCTGCAAGTCCAGCGGGGGATCCGCCACCGCCTGCCTCGACTCCATGAAGGCGAGCGCATCGTCCCGCTGGCCGAAGAGTTCCCATGCAACTTGGGCGGCGACCTGCCAGGCGATGGGATGCTGGCGTCCGGCGCGCTCGAGGGCCCGTCGCCATTGGCCTTCCTCCAGCCCGGACGGAGCGAGAAAGGTCTTCAGTGCCTCCAGGTAGCCAGGGGGCATCCGGCTGAACTCCCCCGCCCGGACCAGTTCCCAGGCCTCGTCGAGCCGCCCCTCCCGAATGGCCGCCCGCACGAGGATCATACGGGCGCTGTCGCGGTCCACTTCGGCCTCCTCGAGGTCCGACTCCCGCAGGGCGCGCTCTGCGATCTGCTCCGCTCGGTCCGTCTCCCCTCGCGCCAGATGCGTTGCCGCCAGCAACAGCCGATAACTCGCTTCGTCCGGCACCGCCTCCGCGAGCAGCTCGAGTTGGCTGTGGGCCTCCCCGTAGGCCATCAGGCTCAAGGCGTCCAGCACCCGCGAGAAGACATTGCGGTCGAAGTATTCCTCATGAAAGCGGGCCAGCTGGGCAAGGTAGCCGATCACCTCCGGCCGATGGCGGGAAAGGTCGTCGTCCTCCAGAAGGGTGACGAGACGCCAGGTGGCCGCTGCGTCGCCGGGATTCATCAGGACCGCCGTGCGGAGCTCCTCGATTCCACGTTCGCGCCATGCCGTGCGCTGTTCGCCCAGGGCGTTGTCCGCCAGCAGCAGGTAGGTTTCCGAGCGCAGCAAGTGGAGGTTATGGAAGTGTTCTTCGTGGAGGGCGGTATTGACGTCGCCAAGGGCCGTTTCGGCGTAGGCGACGGCGAGCTCGCGGGAGCGGCCGGCCTTTTCCATCTCGTCCTGGCGGGCGAAGTAGTCTGCCTCATCGAAGAAAGCCCGGGAGCGAAGGAGCTCCGCCTGGGCATGGAGACGGTTCGCCGCGCCGCCGGACCAGAAGATGCGCCGGGCGCCGGTGAAGTCCGCGTGGGCACTCGCCAAGGCGTCCCACTGGTTGCTTTGCATATACGTAAAGAGGTAGCTTTCGCCGCGGCTGAGGCGGGTGAAGTAGGAGACAAAGGGTGCGCCGGAGACGGCGAAGGCGCTGCCCGCGGCAAGGAGGGCGATGAGGGCAATGCCAACCCCGGTGGGAAGAAGCAGGACCCCCGGGCGGCGGGCCACGGGAGCGGCCGGGGCATCGTCCTCGTCCCTGGGCGGCAACAGCGGAAAAAGCCACAGGCGATCGCCGGCACTCCACATCGCCGCCAGCAGCACGATCGTCAGCGCCAGCGGCGGAATGCGCATGGGGAAATCAACCAGCGCGTGGAGCAGCAAGCCCGCCAGGGAAAGGAGGATGGACACCTGAAGCGCGCGATGATGCGCCAGGAGGCTCCGTCGGAGGACTCTCCAGCCACCGCGGAGCAGGAAGAACACCCCGGCCAGGGCCACCGCCAAACCAAGGAGCCCCGTCTCGATCCACGTCTGGAGGTACTCGTTGTGGGCCCGGAAGGTCCTGAAGGACGTGGGGACCAGCAACGTGTCCGGGTTTTCCTGGTAGAAGCGACCTTGAGCAGCTGGATAGACATACTGAAAGCTGCCGAAACCATGGCCCAGCAGCGGTGCGTCCGGTAGTAGCTCGTAGAGGGAAACGAACAGAATCCGCATCCGGGTCTCGGTCAGGAGCCGCTCGGTTCGGAACTCGCCCATCCGTTCCGCCAGGGTGACGTCCGCGCGATAGAGAGGATTCAGGCGGTGAGGCAGCAGCTGGCTCGCGAGGATCACCGCCACGACCACAGGCAGCGCGATATACAGCCGTGACCATTGCGGGGCACCCCCGTAACGCACCAGCAGCACCACCGCCACGAGGGCCATCGCCAACGTGATTGGGACCACGGCGCGGCTCTGTGCCAGCACCATAGCCAGGGCCATGACCCCGAGGGCTACCATGATCCCCGCCCGGAGCACCAGCGCACGCCGTGGCAGCACCGCCACCAGCACCGTCCCCGAAACAAGGACGGGCGCGATCAGAAAACTCGAAAGGCCCGTGTTGTGCCCGATAAACGACCCCAGGTTGTTGCGCGCATTGTTGGGGCTGAAGGAAACCCAGATACCGTCGAGCAACGGGCCGGCCACCTTCTGGACGACGGCCATGACAGCCACGACCAGACTGACCAGCACCAGAAGCGTGAGGACCTTGTAGGCGAGGCGCCTCTCGCGGAAGAGGTCCTCGATCACGAGAAAGTAGATCGAGACGAACGCGACCATTGCCCAGGCGGTGGCGGAGTGGGTGAAGCCTCCGCCACCGAGGCTCGTGGCCCAGGCGCCAAGGAAGGAATCGTCCGTGGGAGCAAGCGCCAGTGGTTGCGCCGCCTGCGTGACAGCTGGCGGCCAGAACAGCAGTGACAGGAGGGACAGTGCAAGGAACCCCATGAGGCAAAGCAACGGGAGGATCCGATGGCGACTGGCCTTCGCCGACTCCGCCGTGGTTCCCGGCCGCGGAAGCACCGCCAGACCTGTATAGACCTCGTAAAGACGAAGCGCGAGGTAGGTGGCGATCGTGAAGAACCCGAGGAGGAGCCACGCGGCGAACTTCGTCTCGAGCACGGGCATGGCCCCGGCGAAAAACGGTGCCACCTCGTGGAGAAAGAATCCCTCGAGGGGCAAAGGGGCAAAGAGATCGCGCAGGGCCAGCAGGCGGTCTCGTGAAAGCGACAGATGGTAGATCATGGGCACCGCGATGACCGCGGCGAGGAGGGTCAGTTCCGTGAACTTGCGGAGGATGGCCCCGAGGGTTTCCGCGGTATTGCCGCGGAAAGTTTCAACCGCATCATCCGTGAGGCGTCCGCCCCAGGGCTTGCGGGAGGGTGGAAGGGACGATTCATCCAACGGTCGACGGTCCGGGGCAGGAGGATGCAACGCGCCTTTGGGCGCGTTGCCAGACGGTGGGGGCGCCCCCTTGGCGCGGCAACGGGTTTCAGAGGGAAGGGACCCGGGGCCGCCCGCAGCCTAAAGATAGGCGGCCCGGATGTGTGAGATTTCGCGGTGGGCGCGATCGAGATCGGCGGCGAGGGGCACCCTGCCCGCCCCCCTCGAGCGTCCCGCCATGGCAACACCCATCCGCGCCAGCAGCGCGCAACCGATGTCTGCCCCCTGATACGGCCGCAGCACCTCGCGCAGCCGCAGCAGGTCCGTCTGCGCCCGGAAGGCAAACGGGAGGTCTGGCTCGCCCAGCGATTTCCAGGCGGCGGAAAGCACCTCGGGGACCAGCGTCGACAGGACGCCGGCGCTCGACGTTGCCCCCGCCATGAACGCCGGCACCGCCAACGAATCGAACCCCGACATCACGCTGAAGCGCGGATCGCACCGTCGCCCCAGTTCCGCCAGCAGGCTCGAGTCCGATGTCGCATAGACAATTCCCTTGAGATTCCGCTGCCGCGACAAGCGCTCGACCGATGGGGGCGTCAGCGCGTGCTCCTTGGAAAGCCGCGGCTGGTTGTACAGGATCACGGGACCCTTCACGGCCTTGGCAAAGTCCTCAAAGTAGCGCACCACCCTGTCCTGGGGCGTATAGTCGATTCCTCCATCGAGGAAGGAGGGCACGGGCTGGATGACGGCAGCAGCGCCCCGCGCGAGGGCCCACTCGCTGAGCTGCACGGACTGGCGCAGGTAGACGCCCGGACGGGGCGCATCAGCCGGATCGCCGGACCATCCGCCGGCGGTCCCGGCGATCACCGGCTTGCGCCCCCGTGCCACGTCGATCACCGCCCCGATCGCGTCCCGCGCTTCCTCCAGCGTATAGCTCCACATGCGGCTCTCGCAGGCCCGCACAAGCAGCGCGCTCACCCCCGGCTTGCCGCACAGCAGATCCGCGAGCGCCTCCAAACCCTCGAAGTCGATCCGCCCGTCCAGCCGTTCCGGCGTGAGCAGCGGGGTCAACACGCCGCAAAGCAACGAGGGGTGCTCCCGCTGCGAGACGGGATGGGCAACATTGGTGATCTCTGTGAGCATGGCGACCTCCGGTCTGGTTCCCCGTTGGAGGGGATCGATGACCAGACAGATGGGAGCATCCCGTTGCTTCTGTAAAGGAGGAAATGGGGGAGGCGAAAGGACGGCGCTCAGGTGCGGGGTGCGGGCGTTTCGCGCGGGGGCAGGCGCAGAAGGACGGGACGGTCCGGGACGAAACCGCTGACCGTGCGCACGGCACCGTCGACCACCGTGCGGGTGGAGGTGGCGATTTCCTCGCGGCGGGCATCGAGGACCGCGCGCGCCTCCGCCACCTCGCGCGAAAGGTGCGGGCCGTGCAGGGGAAGGCGCAGCGGGAAGGCGGAACCGGCGGGGCTCACGACCTGGCGCGCTCGCGGCTCGGGTGCCGCTGGCCGGTCTCCCATGAAGAGAACCACCCCGCCCAGCGCGAGCAGGGCGAGCAGCGCGGCCGCCACGAGAGCGGGACGCGACGTGGCGACGCGGGGAGGGCGCGCCTCCGCCTTCACGCGTCTCATCACATCGGCGTCGAACCCGGCCGGAGGCTGGCCGGCGGTCTCGTGAAACGCCGTTCGCGCAGCATCGTCAAACTTCCGGTCGCCTGTGTTCATGGCGCGTCTCCGTTGGTGAAGTCGGCGGCATCGACCAAGTCGCGCAGGCGTCGGCGGGCGCGGTGCAGAGCCACCTTGGCAGCGTTTGTCGAGCGCCCTGTCACGGTGGCGATGTCGGCGAGGGACATCTCCTCGAAGTAATGGAGGTGAAGGACCTCGCGGTCGGGCGGGGAAAGACGGCCGAGCGCAGCGTGGAGGTCGCGGTCGCGCTGGTTCCGCGCGGCCACCTCCGCCGGTCCCGGAGCGTCGCAGGCGGGAACGGCGCCATCGTCCGCCAGTGTCTCCATCGACACGACCGGCCGACGCCGACGCAGGGCGCTCACGGCGAGGTTGCGTGCAATCCGGAGGACCCATGGCCGGAACGGGCGCCGCCGGTCGAACGATCCCAGCTTGCGATACGCCACAACAAAGGCTTCCTGGGCCAGGTCCTCCGCATCCTCCGCCGATCCGACAATCCGGTGTATATATGCATAGACGGCGTCGCGGTGCCCTCCGAGGAGGACGGCAAAGGCATCGGCCTCCCCCGCGAGGACGCGCTCGATCGCCCCGGCCTCCACGTGGGAGGGGGGTGTCTCCTCCCCGTCGAGCGGGGAGGAGAAGAAGCGCCGTGGCCACATGATCGCGGAGGAGACCATTGGGGTTACATGCGGTTGCGAATCAGATCGGCGATCAGGTCGCCGTCCGCACTGCCCTCGACGACCACGCGGTTGTTGTCAACGGAACGGACGCTGGTGACGAGGGATTCCATGAGCGCGGCATTCTCGTTGTTGGGGGCGAGCAGGCGGGCCGCGGCATGCCCCCCCTCGACCGCGTCGAGGTACAGGGGCGTGTTCGCCGGGTCCGCCGGCACGATCGAAAGCGTCGTATCCATCCCGTCGCCGGCGGAGCGGACCTCGAGGAAGAAGTGGCTGAGGTCGATGGACCGGGCGAAGTCGCCGAAGTCACAATCGATGCCGGGAGTCCGGACCAGGAATCCGTAGGCGGTGCGGCTGTCCAGGTCGGCGGGGAGATCACGGGCGGCCGGCGTGGAAAGGAAGGATGCGGTCGTGCTGGTCCGGGCCGCATTCATCCGCTGCAGGGCGTCGGCGCTTCCGCCAAAAACCAGCGTGCCCGCGTCGAGAAACACGGCGTACTTTTCGCCGTCCTCGTCGTCCCAGTGATGCACGTCATAGCCGCCGAGGGACTGCTTCTCATAGGTTGCATTGAGGGCGACGAGGGAGACGAGCTTCTGCTGGTTGAATCGCCCCTCGGCAACGATGACGTTGGCGGGGTCCTCGTCGATGCGGCCGTAGAGGCTGATGCGGTCAAGGTCGCTGAACGCGTCGAAATCGGTCAGCGTCTGGATGACGGCGGCCTGGTTGCGGATCCGCTGCTCGCCCAGTTCGGCGAGGAGTGTGTCAACGGCGGGGGTGTCGAGGGCCTGGCGCACGTTGATGGAGACGAGGAACTCGGAATCTGCGGGGGCAAGGCGCAGCGGATTGTCGATGGCGGCGGCCGGCGCGGCGAGCGCGGGCAAGCCGACAAGAGTGAGCAGGCGAACGGCTTTCATGGCGGGGCTCCCTTGGTGGGTTTGGAGGCGGCCGCTTCGGGCGACCTCTGTCCCGTATTACGCGGGCGCCATGGAAAGGTTACAGCACAGGCGGGTTATTCTCCTTGAGCGGGAACGCCCGGCCGCGGAAGAGAGCCACCCATGAGCACCCGCCCCGGCTTTTTCCATTGCCTGCGTCGCGACCTCAAGGCCGCGCTGGACAACGATCCCGCCGCTGAGGGCCCCCTCGCCGCCGTCGAGGTCGTCCTTACCTACCCCGGCTTCCACGCCATCCTTCTCCATCGGATCACCCACGCCATCTATCGCCTCGGGGTGCCCCTCCTCCCCAAGGTTCTCAGCATGCTCAACCGCCTCCTTACGGGGGTGGAAATCCACCAGGCGGCCCGCATAGGCCACGGCTTTTTCATCGACCATGGCATGGGTGTGGTCATCGGCAGCACCGCCGATATCGGCCCCGACTGCATGCTCTTCCAAGGGGTGACGCTGGGCGGCACCGGCAAGGAATGCGGCAAGCGCCATCCCACGCTCCGCGCGGGCGTGGTGGTCGGAGCCGGCGCCAAGATTCTAGGCAACATCACCATCGGTCAGAACTGCTACATCGGCTCGAACTCGGTCGTCCTCCGCGACGTGCCCGACAATTGCACCGTCGTTGGCGTCCCTGGTCGCATCGTGAAGCGCGACGGAATCCGGGTGAAGCCCTCCGAGCACGTCCTCGATCATACCCTTCCGGACCCGGTCATCGATCGCTTCCGGATGCTCGAGGATCGCATTGACGAGCTCGAGCGGGAGCTCCTCGCCATCCGCCGCGCCCACCCGGACCTCAAGGGCTTCGAACTCCCGCATGAGGAACAGGCCCACCGCGAGGGCTGAGTTTCCCCCCGGCGCCGCAAGGCCCAACTCACGCTGGCATATGCGGTGCTCTCTGGGTACAAGCACGTTGTCACGACCTTGCCGGAGTTTCCCTCTCATGAAATGCCTTTGCAGGACAGTCCTCGGTCTCGCCGCGTTGGGCGTGATCGCCACGGGCACCGTCGCCGTCCTTTCGCTCTCTGCACTTGCCTCCGCCGATACGTCTGCCCCGCCACGCGCCGCTGGCCCCGCCAAGGACACCACCGGGACGGAGCCCCCCGCGGACCCGTCCCCACGCTTTCCTGAACTGAAGGGCCAAAGCCTCACCGAGGTTGATTACCGCCTGCCAGCAGGCCTCCCCGGCCGCGTCCGCGTCGTCATCATGGCCTTCGAACGCGACCAGCAGGAACTCGTCGATACCTGGATTCCCGCCCTCGTCGCCCTCGAGGAGGAAGCGCCCGGCTTTCGCTTCTTCGAAATTCCCACCATCTCCTCCAGCTATCGGGTCATCCGTGGCTGGATCGATGGCGGCATGCGCTCCGGGATTCCCGACGAGGAGGCCCGGGCCCGCACCATCACCGTCTATACGGACGTCAGTGACGTCGCCGACGCGCTCCGCCTCCCCACCCGCGAGACCATCTATACGATGCTCCTGGATGACGAAGGCCGCGTTGTTTGGCAGGTGAGCGGTCCCCGCACCGACGCCGCCCTGGAGGAACTGAAGGCCGCCGTTCGCGCGCGCCTCATCAGGGAAGACAATCCCGAATAGGGGAGAAGACCGAGCGCCGGGGGGATTCGCCCCCCGGCCCCGGCAACCTTCAGCTAATCAGACAGAAACCTTGGAATCGACGAGGGTCTC
>CAYQTO010000069.1:0-17238 GCA_964420455.1 uncultured Candidatus Sumerlaeota bacterium
CCAGCCCCCGAAAGTCCGTCACCAGATTCCCATAACCGAAGGTCACGCCCCGCTCCGTGAGGAGCACCGCCTCCGCCCCCACCTCACCCAACTTGGCCACAATGTTTGCCACATCCCCCGGCGCCAAAAATTGCCCCTTTTTCACGTTCACCGGCTTGCCCGTTCGTCCAACCGCCTGCACGAAGTCTGTTTGCCGGCAAAGGAACGCCGGAATCTGCAACAGGTCGCAGACCTCCGCCGCCGGCCCTGCCTGCTCCTCCGTATGCACGTCCGTCACCACCGGCAGTCCGGTCTCCTCCTTCACCTTCGCCAACAGGCGAAGTCCCGCATCGAGCCCCGGTCCCCGGTATGACGAACCCGATGTGCGGTTCGCCTTGTCGAAGGAGGCCTTGAACACCAGCGGAAACCCTGCCTCCTGCGCGGCCTCCCGTACACCCTCCGCCATCCGCAGCAAGTGCTCCTCCGATTCAATCACACAGGGCCCGGCGAGCAGTACCGTTGGCGACGCACCGCCTACGGGAATCGTCCCGATCCGGAAGACGCTCGTGTCGAGATGGGGCGGTCGGAGGGAGAAATCGCTCATGATCGGTGGGAATCCCGGGCTGTGGTCGTGGTTGCCCGTCCGTTCGGGGCACTCGCCAGGCGACCATGGCGCAAATGGCGGAGCAAGTCCTGCGTCCGCGCCCTTTCCCCCTCAGACCAGGCCGTGCCGTTGTACCTCGCTCCGTAGTAGCAGATCGTCAGGGGAACGAAGTCGCCGAGGACTTTGTGGCGGCCGGAGACATGGCGAGCGTACTCGAGCGGCGTCTGGGCACGCGATCGTTCCTCGCGCCGCTCCACCTCGCGCAACAGTTCCAGATACTCCGGCACCGGGAAGCCTTCGACGTCGCCACCCTCCCTGGTTTCCCTCCGTGCCCGCCTGCGGCTGCGGCGCGCCTCGCGCCACAGCAACCACACACCCGTCCCCGCCATCGCCACGAAGAGTCCCACAAGGAACAGGCGCATCCGGCCCTGCCCCGTGGAAAGGGACCTCCGAAGCCCCCCCAAGTCCAGCAGGTCACCCAACGACTCACCCTCGCGGAAAGATCCCATCAACGTCCGAAACAGCACGTTCTGGTCATTCGCATCGTAGTCGATCACGTGTGTATACCACACGAGCTTCAGCGAGTCGAACCACCGTGACAGCGCGTAATACCACGTCTGGCCGAACCGCCCTCCGCCGATCCCCGACTGCGGTGTTGGATCGAAGACCGTCCAGCCCTCGCCGGGGATGTTCGCCTCCACCCAGGAGTGCGCGTGCTGCTGGCGCACGAGGAAGTAGTTCTGCCCGGCAACCCACTCATCGGTCGCATATCCATTCACGATCCGGGCGGGGATCCCCAGCGAACGAAGCATCATCGCCATCGCGGTTGCAAAATATTCGCAGTGGCCCTGCCGCTCCTCCAGAAGGAACCGCGAGAGATGGCGTTCATCCGATGCAAAGGGAATCTCCAGGCTGTAGTCGAGCTGGCTCTTCAGTTCCATCTCGATGCGCTTCGCGATCTCCGTCTCATCCTGCAGCCCCTCCGTCCACTCGCGGGCGAGGTTCCCCACCACCCTCATGTCCGGGTGATTCGGAATCTGCAGATAGGCGTGAAAGAGCCCCGTGCGCCGCACCCCCCGGTCCGAGCCAAAGGTTTCCCGCACGAGCTGCCACGGGTTCGGTGGCACCGGCGGGCCCTCCGCGGTTTCTTCCTCCCCCTCCTCTTCGGAATCGCTTCCGGGCGTTCTCGGCGGGTAGCTCACCACCCGATACCGCAGGGGCACATGCCAACCGTCCCGATCCGCGATCTGGATCGACAACGCATTGTGGTCGATCGTCAGCGGCATCGCATTTTCCATGTAGAAGCGCGCCGGCCGCTCCGGCCCGAAAAGGAACCCCCGCGTGTTCGGCTCAAGGGTGATCTCCGTCGTGATCGGACGGAAGTCCTCGCGGGGCACCTGCCGGCCAAACTGAAAGCTCAACGCCTGGCTCGTCAGTTGTTGTATCTGAACCCCAAAACCCATTTCCGTCCTTCGCCACTCGCGCCCGTTATAGTGGTCGAGCGACGTTCCCCGCAGCCGGAGCAGTCCCGGCTCCGGGTACCCCCCATTGAACGTGAAGCCCTCCCGCGGGAAGACCCGCATAATGATCGTCGGATCGCTCTGGATCGTTCCCGAGCTTTCGAAAACGATGCGGTCGGAGAAGCCCGACACGCTCCCCGCATGGCGCGCCGGCGTCAGCCCCCCAAGGAAGTACTGCGCTTGGAGCCGTGGGATCACCAGGAACAATCCGCTCCCGATCACCAGGATCGCCGCCAGCGTCATCGCCAGCCGCTTGACCATCGGCCGCGTCAGGTACGGGGTCACCCAGAGCTCGCGGAGTGCCGACTTCTCCGTCGCTTCCAGCCGCCTGATTGGGGACCCCCCAATTCTCCCGCCGTCCCGCCGCCGCCGAACCCGATACGCCAGTTCCGCGTCCGACCGGATCGTCAGCGTAACCAGCGCGCCAAGGATCAGGAACAGATAAACGAGCAGCGCCGGTGCGAAGAACACCGATGCTGTCGAGACCGCCGCTGCCAGCACCTGGAAGAACGTCAGTCCGTACACCTGCAGCAGGTCGCGGCTACGCTGGCCCGTCCAAAGCTTGTTAATCTCAAGAAACAGAAAGAGATAAACAACGGAGTAAAGATGCTCGCCCATGACGAACCAGCCGCCCAGGGCGAGAAGGAGTGCCACGATGCTCAGGACGATCCAGGCCGCATTCCCAAGATGGATGCTGTATCGCGCCGCGTTGAAGGCCAGCGCCAGCCCCACGAGGAAGACGGCAATGGCCGTCAGGTGAATCTCGACAAAGACCGCCAACATCGCGAACGCCCACAGCGCCGTCGCGTAGGTAAAGAACGTCAGCGACCGGCCGAAGGTCATGGGGGTGCCTCCGGCCCCGATCCCAGCGCCGCGGCAAGTTCCCCCTCAAATTCCAGGATGGAAAGTGGGTGCCACCCCGGTTGGGCGGCGGCCGGCGGACCCGCCAGAATCGGAAACAGGACGACCCCTTCCTCGCCCCCGCGCAGCAGATGTTCGTCGCCTTCGGCATGCGGAATCACGGGCAACCTCGCAAGGCTTCTTCGGCATCGGTTCAGGTGGGCGAGTCCCGTGCCAAAGCCGACAATGCCGCTCGCCGTCCGCAATTCCACCTCGTGTTCGCTCAGGCAAAGCCATTCGATCACCGACGCCGCCAGGATCACCGCCCGCTCGAACGCCTCCTCAAACCCCGCCACGTCCTCTTCCGGCCGCCGGTTGTCCAGGATGACGATCGCCCGCCGCCGCTCCTCCGACTCGTACTCCCGCACCATCAGCCTTCCCCTCCGGGCACTCACCTTCCAGTGGATATCCCTCGCCGACAATTCCGGCGTGTACTCCCTCAGCCCATAGAGACCGGTCCCCATGCCCCGACGCTGCGACTGGAAATCCCCCAAGTCCGCCCGCGCCTCCGCCATCCGCTCGTCTACCTTGATCGATTGGGGGAGGACCAGCACCTCCCCGGGCCGGTCGAAGCTCAGCACCCGCTCGATCAGCCCGAAGGGAAACCGCGTCGCCAGCACCAGCCGCGCGAAACGGTACACCCCCCGCCGAAGAAACACGCACTCGTAGTCCCGCCGCGCCAGCGTTCCCTTTGGCCCCACAACATCGAAGAACGCCGCCCCCATCAACGTCCCGTCCGCCAAGAAATCCTGCAGCCGCAGGCTGTGACTCGGGCTGAAGAGCTTGCCGTTTCTAATCTTCAGGCTGACCCGATAAGGGACCCCCGCCTGCCACACCCGGGAGCTTTCCCGACGCACCGTCAGGTTCGAGATCGAATTCGTCGCCAGCAGCGCCGACAGTACGAAGAACGCGCACATCATCGAGAACATCAGATAAAGGAGCGCCGCCGCCGTGCTCAGTGCCGCCAGCCCGATCAGCAGCATGGTGGCGACCATCGCCCACCCCTCGATCGTCAACGACAACGAGAAGCGCCGGCGTAACGACTCCTCGACGTAGGCCCGCAAGCGCCGGAGCGCCCGCTTCAGCGAAGCTGTGAAAGGTTGCACGGCCCTGTTCCTGCCTGGTCCCTCCGAACAATCCGAAAAACACTGTTCCCCGCCAACCCTCCCTGCAAGCCGGAAGCCGGGAATCTCCTTGTCCACGACCCTCTCCGCCGCAAGCGTCCCTATCCACGAACACCCCTCCCCGGAGCCGTCCGTGGCCGTCGAAGTCGTCCACCACCCCCTCATTGCCCACAAGATCAGCCTCCTACGCGATCGCAGCACCCCCATGAAGGACTTCCGCGAGATCGTCGGCGAGGTCACCCACCTTCTCGTCTATGAGGCAACGCGCGGCCTCCCCCTCCGCGAGGTCACCATCGAAACTCCCCTCTGCCGGGCCACCGTCCCCATGCTCAACGAGCCCGAGATCGTCGTCGCCCCGATTCTCCGGGCCGGCCTCGGCATGCTTCCCGGCATGCTCAATATCCTCCCCCGCGCCCCCGTCGCCTACATCGGACTCGAGCGCGACGAAAAAACCCACCAGCCCCGCACCTATTACTATAACGTTCCCGCCAACCTCGCCAACGCCACCGTCATCGTCGTCGACCCGATGCTTGCCACCGCCGGATCCCTCTGCGCCGGGCTCGACCTCGTAAAGAAGGAATCCCCCGCCCGCATCCTCGCCATCTGCCTTATTGCGGCCCCCGAGGGGAAGCAGCGTGTGGAGCAGGCCCACCCCGATGTGCCCGTCTACGTGGGTGCCCTCGACACCCACCTCGACGAACACGCCTTCATCGTTCCCGGCCTTGGCGATGCCGGCGACCGCATGTTTGGCACCCCCTGAACCCGAAACGCCATGTCTATACATCCCAACGCCCAAGTCCATCCCACCGCCGAGATTGATCCCACTGCCGAGATCGGCATGGCATGCGTTGTCGAACGCCATTGCCGCGTCGGGCCCCGGACGGTCCTCAAGCCCGGCGCCGTCCTCGGCCCCCATACCACCCTTGGCGCCGACAACGTCGTCCACTATCACGCCGTCGTCGGCAACGATCCCCAGTATGTCGGCTTCGACCCGGAAACGCCCTCCGGCACCGTCGTCGGGGATCGCAACATCATCCGGGAGCACGCCAGCATTCACCGTGGTATCAAGCCCGGCGCCCAGACCCGCCTCGGGAACGATAACTACATCATGGCGTCCGCCCATATCGGCCATGACTGCCAGGTCGGCAACAAGGTCGTCGTGGCCACCTTCGCCGGCATCTCCGGCCATGTGGAGATTGCGGACCGCGTCTTCATCAGCGGCCTCGTCGCCGTCCACCAGTTCGTCCGCATCGGCAGGTTTGCCATGCTTGGCGGGGGAGCCATCTGCCCGAAGGACATTCCCCCCTTTGTCACCGTCAAAGGCGAGTGCCGGGTGATCGGACTGAACACGGTCGGTCTGCGGCGGGCGGGCTTCTCGCCGGAATTGCGGGCCGTCCTCAAGACGGCCCAGCACCGCCTCTTTCACGAGGGCCGGGCCCTGCGCCGTGCCATCGAACTGGTCCGCGCCGAATGGCAGGGGCAGGAGATGCCCCCCGAGATCGAGGAACTCCTCGCCTTTTGTTCGGTCTCCTCCTCGCGCGGCTACGCCGTTGGCCGCCGCCGGCGCGCCCATGACCACCGGGACGAGTCCATCGACGCATGACCGCCGAGCACCGGCCACACCTTTCCATCATTTCCGTCGCCTGGAACCATGCCGACGAAATCGGCGAATTCCTCTCCGGCACCGCCGAGGCCATCACGCGATCCGGCCTCCGGGGAGAAATCATCATCGTCGACAATGCCTCGCGCGACGGCACCGCCGACATGATCGCAGAACGATTTCCCGGGGTCCTTCTCATCCGCAACGAGGCGAACCGTGGCTTCGCCGAAGGCAGCAACCAGGGCCTCGCCGTCGCCCGCGGCCGGCATCTGCTCCTTCTCAATCCCGACGCCCGCGCCAACGGCTCCGCCCTCCGCGCGCTCGTCCGCTTCCTTGATCGCCATCCCGCCGTCGGCGCTGTTGGCTGCGCCCTCCTCCATGACGACGGCATGCCCCAGCAGTCCGCCTTCCCCCGTCTCTCCCCCTGCTCCTACATCCTCAACCATTCGATGATCTACCCGGTCATCGAGGAAGCCAGAAAGCGACTCTGGCGCCTTGGCCTGCGCCGCCATCGCCCCTATCGGACCGGCTGGCTCCAGGGGTCCTGCCTCGCCGTCCGCCGTCGTGTCTATACGGAGGTGGGCGGCCTCGATCCCTCCTACTTCATCTATTGCGAGGACGCCGACTGGTGCGAGCGCATCCGTGTCGCAGGCCACGCGGTTGTCCACCTTCCCAACATTGCCATTTCCCATCGTCAGAAGGGCTCCGTCCGCCGCGCTCCCGAGTTCTGCTTCCGCCGCGTCTACCGCAGCCTCCTCCACTTCGCCAACCTCCACCGCCGCGGGTTCGAGCACGCCGCCTTCCGCGCCGTCATGACCGCCGACATGGCGGCACGCCTCCCTGTCTATGCGCTGCTTGCCCTCCTCCGGCCCTCGCGCCGGGCCGCGCTGGAGGAACGCCGCGCCTCCGTCCGCCTCCTGCTCCGCGTCCTCCGCCACGGCGATCCCGACTTCCTCCCCGACGCGCCCCCCCGATGAGCCGACCCCTCCGCGTCGCCGTCGACGCCCGCATGATCGAACACAGCGGTATCGGCGTCGTCCTACGCCAGTTTCTCCTTTCCTGGGCTGACCGGCCCGCCAACACCCGCTTCCTCCTCCTCGGCGACCCGGAGCGCATGCGTCCCCACGTCTCCGAAGCCCTCCCTGCAGAGTTCCTCCGTTGGACACCCGATGTCTATACAATCGGCGCGGCCCTTGCCCCCCCCTCCTTCTCCACGCCCCCCGATGTCTGGTACGCCCCCCACTACGCCACCTGCCTTCGCGGTCGCTGGCCCCTCGTCGCCCATGTCCAGGACCTTCTCCACCTCACCAACCCGCCGCGTCGTGGCACCCGGCTCTACGCGCTCGCTTACCTCGCCGCCCTCCGCCGCCGTGCCGCCTTCACCCTCACCACCTCCCGCCACGTCAAGGTCCAGCTCCAGACACTCCACGGCTTCGCCCCCGAGCGCGTCCTCACCACCAGCCTCGGCCCCGGTGTCCTCTCCGTCGGGAACCCCTCGCACCTCCCGACACCCCGACTTCCCCGAGCCCTCCGGGGCCGACGCTTCTTCATCGCCGTCGGCATCCACAAGCCCCACAAAAACTGGCCCTTCCTCTTCGCGCGCCTTCGCAATCTGCCCACAGACGTACACCTCGCCTGCGCGGGCGCGGGGCCGTCGCGCCGCGCCCTTCGCCATGCGGCCGACCGTGCCGGCGTCCTTGACCGCGTGCATGTTCTACCGCCGCTCCCCCCCGGTCGCCTCGTGGACGTCTATGCAGGATCCTGCGGCCTCCTCTTCCCCAGCATCGCCGAGGGCTTCGGCCTCCCCGTCGTCGAAGCCATGAGCCTTGGCATCCCCGCCGTCGTGGCCGATCGCTCTCCCATGAAGGAAATCGCCGCCGACGCCGCCCTGCGCTTCGATCCGGACTTTCCCGAGACCTTCGATGCCGCCGCCCGGAGCCTCCTCGAGGACCAGGCAGTCGCCGCACGATGCCGCGAGCGGGGCCGTGCCCGCGCCGCCGCCTTCTCCTGGGAGCGCTCCGCACGTACCACGCTCGAGGCCCTCCACCGCGCCGCCAACGGCCGCTGGGAGCCGCTCTCCCCCTAGCGCACCACCATCCCCGTCCGGTGCCGAACCCCCGGCTCCGGCATGTGCCCGAGCGGCCGCACCCGCAGCGACTTGAGAAACGTCACCACCGCCGCACGATCCTCTTCCGCCAGCGACTCGAACGCCGCCGCCGCCGTTGCCGCCTCGCTCCCCTCGCCCCCGTGCAGGCGGATCGCCTCCTCCAGCGACAGCGCCCGCCCGTCGTGCATCCATGGGCCCGTATCCGCCACCCCCCACAGGGGCCGCGTCAGGAACTCATCGCGCCGCACCCGCAGGCTCAAAACGTCCGTCACCTGATCGCGCACGTCTGCCAGCTGCTCGCCCATGCGGTGGCGCCGCAGGTCGCTATACAGCGGGACATCCACCGATCCGTCCTCGTTCCGGTCGAGGCGGGGGAGGGCCTCATCCGGCAGCGTCCGGTCGCTCAGGTCGTAGTACCATCCCGGGTAACGCAATCCCTTCCCCTCGCGAGCGTGCTCCCGCATGGGCGCGAGATCCTCCGGCCGGTCCACCACGAGGCTCATCGTCGGCCCCAGTTCCCGCCGTGCTTTCTGTATGGACACATAGTCCCCGCCCCAGTCGCGCTTTTCCGCCGGCTCCGTCGCCCGCGGGTCGAACAGGAAGATCGGTCCGTAGTTCATCCGGAGCGACGGCACGTGGCATTCCGCGCAGCCGATCGTCTCGAACAGCATCCGGCCGCGTTCTACCGTATCCGCATCCAGCCCCCTCGTATCGGACATGGGCGGCCGCAGCGCGCTCACGAAGAACGTCATCGCCGTCACGTCGCCCTCCAGGATCTCCTCCCTCACGGCATCCCCGTCGTCCTCGATCAGGTGCCTCACGAGCGCCTCCCGTGGCTGCACGCTGAAGTGAAAGTTCAGCGCCCCCACCACGAAGTTCCGCACCGACGACGCGATCCCCTTGAACTGGAATGGGCGCACCACCAGGTCGATGCTCACCCCGTCCAGCTCGGAAAGGTCCACGCTCCCGATGGGGCTGGCGGTCAGATACCCGAAGGACACGCCCTTCGAGATCAGTTCCCGCCGAACCGGTTCGCCCGTGGCGACCGAGTCGAAAATCGCGTTGTGCCGGATGGTCTGGAGGTCTTCGGACATTTCCTGCGCCAACCGCTCGACATAGCCCGAGCCAAACAGGTGCGGCGGGTTCCGCACAAACGCCTCCTCCAGCGCCTCCGTCCCCTCCAGGCTGATCACGTTCGAGGCGATGCCCCCGCTTCCCCCCACCGTTCCCGGCTCCCGCGGCATCTCCAGGCCGTCCATCGCCCGCATCCCCATCCGCGAGTGGCACTCCATGCAGGACTGCGCGTCGAGGCCGTTGATCCGTATATACGGCAACGCCCCGGGGAGGTCCGCCGCAGCGCCTTGCCGGGGGCCGTCGGGCCCCTCGCCATAGTGATCCTCCATCGTGAAGCTGTTGGAAAACAGGTGCAGCCCGCGATAGAACAGGGTCGTTGCGTCCACCTCGCCGGCGTTGATCGCGTCCTGCGGCGTCGACACCCCGGGCTCCAGGTTGCGTGCCTCCACTCCCCCCGCCAGCAGCAGGCACCCCAGAAAGATCGAAACAGCACAGCGCATCTTACTTTTCTCCGTCTTTAGCGTGATGGAATCGGCGGTGGATGTCACGCAAAAGCGGACGGCCCCGCCTCTGGGAGAGGCGGGGCCGCGGGAGGTCCGTGAGTCCTGCTGGGTGGGATCAGTCGTCGCGGCGGGGTGCGCGCGGGCGGCGGGGACGGCGGGAACGTCCGCTCTCGTCACCCCCCCGGTCACTCCGGTCGCGATCGCCCCGGTCACTCCGTTCGGGGCGGCTTTCTCCCGAGTCGCGCCGTCCACCGTCGCGGTCGCGCCGGCCGCCATCCCGCCGGCCACCCCGGTCCTCGCCCCCCCCTTCCAGCGCGCCTTCCGGCTTCTCGATCAGCGCCTTCCGGCTCAGCCGGATCCGGCCGCGATCCTTGTCCACCTCCAGCACCTTCACCTTCACCATCTCCCCCTCGGAAAGCACCTCGTCCACCGTCCCTACGCGCCGGTGCTCCAGCTCGCTGATGTGGATCATGCCGTCCTTGTTTGGCGTCAGCTGGACGATCGCCCCGTGCTCGGTGATGCGCACCACCGGCGCCTCGAAGATTTCCCCCGGCTCGATCTCGCGGATGATGTTCATCACCAGCGACTTCGCCCGATCCATCGATTCCGCGTTGTCCGCCGTGATGTAGCAGTTGCCGTCGTCCTCGATGTCCACGCGGGCACCGGACTGCTCCACGATCGACTTGATCATCTTGCCGCCCGGGCCAATCACTGCCGCGATCTTGTCCTGCGGCAGGGTGATCACATTCACTCGCGGCACGTGCGGCTTCATCTCCGCCCGGTGCTCAGCGATCGTCTCCTCCATCTTCAGGAGGATGTGCTCCCGGGCGCCACGCGCCTGCTCGAGCGCCCGCGCCATCACATCCCGCGTCAGCCCCTCGATCTTGATGTCCATCTGCAGCGCTGTGATGCCCTCCCGCGTCCCGGCAACCTTGAAGTCCATGTCGCCGACGTGGTCCTCGATGCCCTGGATGTCCGTCAGCACCTCCAGCTCGCCCGCGTCGTCGGTGATCAGGCCCATGGCGATGCCCGCCACCGGCGCCAGCAGCGGCACGCCCGCGTCCATCAGCGCCATCGACGTGCTGCAAACGGTCGCCATCGACGACGAGCCGTTCGACTCGAGGATCTCCACCACCGATCGCACCGTGTAGGGGAACTCCTCGATCGTCGGCAGGATGGGTGTCACGGCGCGCTCGGCCAGGGCCCCGTGGCCGATCTCGCGGCGGCCCGGCCCACGCGGCGGCCGCGCCTCGCCCACCGAGAAAGATGGGAAGTTGTAATGCAGCAGGAACCGCTTGTAGCTGATTCCCGTCATGTCGTCGATCATCTGCTTGTCGTCCACGCTGCCAAGCGTCACCACCGCCAGCGCCTGCGTCTGGCCCCGTGTAAAGACGGCCGAGCCGTGCACCGAAGGCAGCACATCGATCTCCGACCAGATCGGGCGCACCTCCGTCGGCTTGCGGCCATCCGCACGGATCCCCTCCTTGATCACGCGCCGCCGCATCGCCTTCTCGTCCAGCAGGTGCACCGCCTCCGCGATCTCACCCTCACGCTCGGGGAACTTCCCGATCAGCTCCGCGGTGATTTCCTCCACCGCCTGCGCCACGCGCGCGTCGCGCGCCACCTTTTCGTGCGTCGCCGCGATCTCCTTGATGTGCGGCGGGATCAGCTTGGCCACCTCGCCGAGCAGATCCATGTCCGGCTGCTTCTCCTCGAAGGTCAGCTTCGGCTTCCCGCAGGCCTCGCGCAGCATGTCGATCGAGGCCACGATCGTCTTGATCTGCTCGTGCGCCAGCTCCAGCGCCTCCACGATCGACTCCTCGTCGACCTCGTTCGCGCCGCACTCCACCATGTTGATTCCGTCAACATGGCCACCCACAATCAGGTCCAGGTCCGACGTCTCCGTCTCCGTCCGCGTCGGGTTCACCAGAAACTCATCGTCCTCGTTCAGGCCGATGCGCACGCCCGCAACCGGCTTCGCGAACGGAATCTCGGAGATATGCAGCGCCGCGCTCGCCGCGCACATCGCCACCAGCTCCGCCGGGTGATCCTTGTCGCTCGACAGGATCACCAGATACACCTGCACCTCGTTCTTGAAGCCCTTGGGAAACAGCGGCCGGATCACGCGATCAATCAGCCGCGCCCGAAGCGTCTCTCCATCGGACGGACGCGCCTCCCGCTTGAAGAACCCGCCGGGGATACGCCCCCCCGCGTAGAACTTCTCCCGGTAGTCCACCATCAGCGGGAAAAAGTCGCGGTCCGACTCTGTAGGCGAAATCACCGCCGCGGCCAGCACCACCGTGTTGCCCACCCTGGCGACCACGGAGCCGGCCGCCTGCTTCGCCAGCTTGCCGGTCCGGAATTCGATCTCTTTGCCCGACCCAAAGTCGGCGGTGACCACATGCTCGTCAAAGTTCAGACCTTCCGTGGTCTGAACGCTCGGTTTGCTCATGTATCAAGCACTCCTGAAAAGTTGAGGGGGTGGCCCTCGCTTGCTTCCCGGGAGTCTCGGAATTTACATCCGCCACCCGCCTTGCGGCAGGCCGGTGGCGCATACAAATCCCGGCTCCGGGGAGGGTCCGCGAAATCCTGCCCCCGGACAAATCATTCAGCTTTGGCCGCCGGTGTCACCTCCTTTTCCTCCCCGGAAAAAAGCAATCGGGGCGTGGCGGTCTTTCCGCAACGCCCCCCTGTTGCTTCGCATCCGGATGGAACGGCTTCCGATTCGCCCCTGGCAGCCTTGATGACCCGCAAACGCTCAGCTCTTGATGTCGCGGATGCCCAGGCGGGCGATCAGCGCACGATAGCGCTCGATGTTCGTCTTCTTGAGATAAAGAAGGAGACGGCGCCGCTGGCCGACGAGCATCAGCAGCCCCCGCTTGCCCGTGTGGTCCTTCTTGTGATCCTTGAAGTGTTCCGTCAGATTGTTGATGCGCTCCGTCAGGATTGCCACCTGGACCTCCGGCGAACCGGTGTCCGTCTCGTGGGTCTTGTACTCCTCGATGAGCGTCTTTTTGCGATCCGTGGTGATGGACATGCGACTGGGTCTCTCCAGTGTGGAAATTGAGCCAGGAGCGAAGCAATCCGCGGGAGAGGCGCGAGACCCCTCGCCCAAGGCGACCGAAAAGCTCTGTCTCCCATCACCCCATGTCAAGCCCCGAAACAGACACCCCCCGGACGGGAGCTGCTCCGATTCAGGGAACCGGCTCCCGATCCCGCCGCAAAGGGACCGCTCCCTCCTTACCCCTCAATAGACCACCATCGACGCCTTCTCTCCCTCCTCCACGACGATATAAACGGGATAATCCTGCATGGGAAAGTTCCCAATCACAAGGTCGCCGTTGTCCTCGCTGATCGTTGCGTTGGGCGCCCCCACCCCAATGCCATCCACAAACCGCACCCCTCGCCCGGCGGCGTCCCGGAGCCTTACCGTCACCCGCTGGGGGCTCATGGTCGTCCGCGCCAGCGGCCACCGCGGTGTCCACAGCGCCACCACCGTTTCGCCCGACGGCAGGGCGAAGAAGCGCCGTTCGTAGCTCCCCGAGAATCCCGTTACCCGCGTCCGGAACGGGTCCCCCACGGTAGTCGTCCCCGCTCGAAACAGATCCACTGCCGTCTTGAAGGCGTGAAACGCCGGCCGCGGCGAGTGGTCCGCAAACACCAGCCCCCAGGCCGGCGGGTCCACATCCCCATTCTCGGACCACGGGTGCATCGAGAACCAGATCGACACCTCGATGTCGCTGCCGAGGTTCGTCACCAACTGGCGGGCGACCACCCGCGCGAGGTTCGGCTCGCTCAGGTTGAAAGCGTGCGCCGTGTAGCCCCACTCGCCGGACCAGATCGGGATGTCCCGGTCCGTGTACTGGGCCATCAACGACCGCAGCGTCGTGTAGTCCGCCCGGGCCGTCTCCGGCGACTCCTCCCGGTACGGGTGCACCGTCAGCACGTCGATGTGGTCCAGAAGCCCGTTCTGAAAGCACGTCGTCAGATAATCGAACGGAATTGCCGAAGTCGATCCGCCGGCTATCACCGCCTCGGGATTCGCCTCGCGAAGGCGCGGCGCCGTCACCGCCACGAGTTTCGCGTAATCCTCCGCGTCCGGCTCCCGGCCCCAGAACTGTTCCAAGTTCGGCTCGTTCCAGATTTCCCAATAGGTCACCTCGTCCCGGTATCGCAGCGCCGCCTGGTACGCGTACTCGGCGAAGGCCTCCCGGCCCTCATCGGTGGAGGGCCCCGCCTCGTCGTCGTACAGCGGGTTTCCGTACGACAGGATCGGGAAGGGTTCCAGTCCCCGGTCTCGGATCATCTCGATCGCGAGGTCCGTCGGCCATCCCGGCGGGTTGAAGTTGTACTCGCCGGGGGTGGTTTCGACTTGGCCCCACCAGCAAAGGTCGAAACGCGCCCAGGCTGAGTTGGCGGCCGCCGACGCGTCGAGTACCTCCGTCAGGTTGGGCTGGTTGGGCCAGACCACCTGGGCGCCGATGGGGGGGCGGGGGGCGGCGTGGGCGCTGGCAGCAAGGAGGACGGCGGCGACGGCCGGGATCAGGGGGCGAATCATGGGATTTTCTGGCTCCGGGATTTCTGTAACCGGTTACGCGGTCCCCCCAACCAACGCAATCGCTTCCAACAGTCCCCCGCCCTCATAACACAAGCTTCAGGAACCGCCCCGTCTCGCTCTCCTTAACCATGGCCACATCCTCCGGCGGCCCCTCGGCGATGATCTGCCCCCCATTTTCCCCTGCGTCCGGCCCCAGATCGATCAGCCAGTCGCAACTCTTCAGTACGTCCAGATTATGCTCGATCACCAGCACCGTCGAACCCGAGTCCACCAGCCGGTTCAGCACTTCCAGCAGCTTGTGCACGTCCGCGAAGTGCAGGCCGGTCGTCGGCTCGTCGAGCACATACATCGTGTTCCCCGTGTTCTTCTTCGCGAGTTCCCGCGCGAGCTTGATCCGTTGCGCCTCGCCACCGGAAAGTGTCGTCGCCGACTGGCCCAGGTGGATGTAGCCCAACCCAACCTCCGCCAGCGTCGCCAGCGGCCCGCGCACCTGCGGCACCGACTCGAAGAACTCCACACCCTCGTCTACCGTCATCTCCAGTACCTCCGCGATCGACCGCCCCTTGTATCTCACCGCCAGCGTCTCCTCGTTGTAGCGGCGCCCGCGACACGTCTCGCACTCCACATACACATCCGGCAGGAAGTTCATCTCCACCTTCACCATGCCCTGCCCGCTGCAGGCCTCGCACCGGCCCCCCTTCACGTTGAAGGAAAACCGCCCCTTTGTATAGCCACGCATGCGTGCGTCCGGTGTCAGCGTGAACAACTCGCGGATCGCATCGAACAGCTTCGTGTAGGTCGCCGGGTTGCTCCGCGGCGTCCGCCCGATCGGTGCCTGGTCCACGTGGATGCATCGGTCAAAGTGCTCGATCCCCTCCACCGCCCCATGGGGGCCCACGAGGAGGTGCGACCCTTTGTAGCAATGGTTCATCAGCAGCGGCACCACTGTCTCCATGACGAGGGACGACTTCCCGCTGCCGCTCACCCCCGTGATTCCCACCATCAGCCCGACGGGGATCCTCGCGGTCACATCTTGTAGGTTATGGAGACGGCATCCGCTGATGGTCAGAAAACGGTCCCCTGGCCGTCGGCGCTCCGTCGGCGTTTTGATCGCCACCTCCCCCTTCAGGTAGCGACCCGTCAGCGAGTCCTTCGCCCGGGCGACCTGCTTGGGCGTGCCGGCGGCCACGATAGACCCGCCGAGGTTTCCCGCCCCGGCCCCGAGATCCACCACGTAGTCCGCCTCGCGAATCGTCTGCTCGTCGTGCTCCACCACGATCACCGTGTTCCCCGAATCGCGGATGCGGTGGAGCGTCTGGAGCAGCTTCTCGTTGTCCCGTTGGTGAAGCCCGATGGAAGGCTCGTCCAGTATATACAGCACGCCCGTCAGTCGGGATCCGATCTGCGTGGCCAGGCGGATCCGTTGCGCCTCGCCACCGGAGAGCGTTCCCGCGTGCCGGTCCAGCGTCAGGTAATGCAGACCCACGTTGCGCAGGAAACCAAGGCGGTCGCGCACCTCCCGCAGTGGCTGGCGCGCGATCTCCTCCTCACGCTTCGTCAGCTTCAGCTTTCGGAAGAACTCCGCCGCCTCCCCCACATTCATCCTCGCGATGTCGGCGATGTGGCGATCGGCCAGCGTCACCCCGAGCGACTCCGGCCGCAGCCGCGTTCCCTTGCACGCCGGGCACTCCTCGTGCCTCAGGTAATCCGCCAGCCGGTCGTACTCCTCATCGTCGAGCGCCTCTTCCAGCCGGTCCTCCAGCCGTCCGACGATTCCCTTCCATCCCTCCAGCAGCGGCCTGTCTTTCGCACTCGCCTTGATGCCCGCCGGGATCCGCCCGCGAAACCCATGCAACAAGGCATTCTTTTCCCGCGCCCGCAGCTCCCTCCACGGCGCGTCTATATCGATATCCAGCGCCTTGATCACCGCAAACAACGCGCGGACGTGGCTGCTGCTGTCGAGGATCGCCTGTCGCCCACGCCCGCTCTGGCCAAAAATCCACTTCCACGGCAGCACCGCCCCCCGCGAAAGCGAAACCGAGGGGTCCGGAATCAGCCGTGCCTCGTCCACCACCGGCGTCACCCCCAGCCCCTCGCACTGGGGGCACGCCCCGTACCGCGAGTTGAAGCTGAAGATTCGCGGCGCCATGTCCACCACCTGCGGCCCGTGCTCCGGGCACCCTGCCTCCCGGCTGAAGGTCCGCTCCCCCTCCCACGCCAGCCCGTCGGGAAACACCCCGTGGCGATCCGCCAGCGTCTCCACGATCACCAGCCCATCCGCCTTCGCCAGCGCCGTCCGCACCGCCTCCAGCAACCGCCCCTCCATCTCCTCGTTCACAAACAACCGGTCGATCACCACCGAGATGTCGTGCTTGTATTGCTTCTTGAGCCGCATCGACGGATCGAGGTCGCGCACCTCGCCATCGACCTTCGCCCTCACGAAGCCCTCCTTCAGGAACCGTTGAAACAGGGCCTGGTACTCCCCCTTGCGACCCCGGATCACCGGCGCCAGCACCATCAGCCGCGTCCCCGCAGGCAGCTTCATCGCCTGCGCCGTGATCGTCTCCGCCGTCTGCGTCGTCAGCTTGGCCCCGCAGGCCGGGCAGTGCGGCTGGCCAATGGTCGAGAACACCAGCCGGAGGTAATCGTACACCTCCGTCACCGTTCCCACCGTCGACCGCGGGTTGCGGCTCACCGTCTTTTGCTCGATCGAAATCGCCGGAGAAAGCCCCTCGATCAGTTCCACGTTCGGCTTCGGCAACTGGTCCAGAAACTGGCGCGCGTAGGCCGACAGCGACTCGATGTACCGCCGCTGCCCCTCCGCATACAACGTGTCGAACGCCAGCGACGATTTCCCGGACCCGCTCAAGCCCGTGATCACCGTCAGCGACTGGCGCGGGATCGTCACGTCGATCCCCTTCAGGTTGTGCTCCCGCGCGCCAAACACGCGGATGTGCGAGGTCATGGCGATGGCTGCTCCGTGGTGGTCCCCTCCGCGGTGGATGCGGAATCCGGGCCACGCTCATCGAGTTCCTCCAGCAGCGCCAGCGCCGGGGGCCACCCGGGTGCCAGCCGCAGCGCCTCCCTTGCGGCCGCACGCGCCTCCTCCTGATTCTTTTCCGTCAAAGCCCGCGCCAGAAGAAGGTGTCCCTGCGGCGCAAACGGCACCAGCCGCGCCAACTTTCTCGCCGTCTTCTCCGCATCTTCCATCCGGCCTGCCGCCAACTCGAACTCCGCCAGGTTCTCGAAGATTTCCGCCTCCACCATGT
>CAYQTO010000070.1:0-5362 GCA_964420455.1 uncultured Candidatus Sumerlaeota bacterium
GGCCTGTCCACCGCGAGGACGGCAAGGTGATCAAGGGTCCCAACTACAGCCCGCCAGATCTACTTGGGATTCTGGGGCTTGGGGACGAGGCCGAGGCGCCGGAGCGTGGAGCGGGCGATCTCGATCCAGGGTCGAAGGTCTGATCCCCGCAACAGGAAGAGATCGCGCAGGACGACGTGGTCCTGGAACCGCAGGAAAAGAACGAGGAACACGACCAGTTGGAGGGCGTAGCTGGCGGCGGCCACCAGGGCGACGGCGACCAGCCCCCCCATCGACATTGCCAGGTAGGCGGCGACTGCCTGCGCGGGCAGCAAGGCCCAGTTGACCATCATCGGAATGCCCGGTCGCGAGAGGTGGGCGCTGAAGAAGTTCGCCAGCATCCAGGTGGGGCTCTGGCAAAGGCGTCCCACGAGGAAGATGATAAAGGGAATCACGGCGGGCGCGAAGGCGTCGGTATAGACGATCGGAATGAGGGGGGCGGCGGCCGAGCCGGCGACAAGGAGAAGGAGGCCGAGGGCGAGCATCTGGCGAAAGGAGGCGGCGGTGAGGAACGCCGCCTCGCGGCCCTCCCCGGTGGCGAGCCCCCGCCAGGTGGCCCGCGTCAGCGCCTGGGGAAAGAGGCGCGTGCGAGCCGTCAGCGCGGTTGCCAGCGTATAGACACCAAATGCCCCCGGATCGACGGTCACGCGCTGGACGAAGTACTGGTCGACGCGCTGGCCCAGGGTCGCCCCGAGGTTTCCCGTATAGACAGCGCCCCCGTAGGCAAGCAAGGCCCGGAGGGTCGCCACCGAGGGGAGGCGCCAGAGGCGCCGCCGCCGTCGTCCCCGCAGGATGCGATACTGGGCAACGGATCCCGCCGCAATCGTCGCGTAGAACGCGGCCACCAGAAGGGGCACCACTTCCTCCGGCGCGGCCCCGAGCGTCCCGAACAGGAGCAGAAGCACCAGCGCCGACTGGGTCGTGTTCAGAACCAGTTCGTAACCGGCCCGCGCCCGCACCCGCCCCAGCCCCACAAGGCAACCATTCGCCCCCAACTGGTAAACCCAAAACGGAAGCCCCGCCGCCAGCAGCCACACGGCATAGACGGGCAGCCCCGGGAGCACCGCGGTGGTAAGGAATTCTCCGAATGCCGCGGCAAGTGTGAGTGTCACCGCGGCGACCAGCCCGGCCGCGAGAACCAGCGCCGTGTGAACCTCCGCGAGCCGGCGCCGGTCCTTTCCGACGAGTGTGCTCGCCGCCAACTCGAACCCGAGATTCGCAAACCCGAGCGCCAGCATCCCGCTGAAGCTCGTCGCGTATACATAGACGCCGCGCCCTTCGTCGCCCATCAGTCGGGCCAGCACGATCCCGGCGGCCAGGCTGAGGCCGATGGTGACCGCCTGGGCCACCGCGTCGAAGGCCGAGTTGTGTGCGATGCGTGCCATGGATGCGCGTGTTCCTACGCCGCCCGATGGCGACCGCCGCAAGGCCAACGCTTTCCCCGTTGCCCGGCCTTTTCCCCCACCAGCACAGTCCCGCCATGCCCCGGGTGTCCGTGATCGTCCTCACAGCAAACCGCCGCGCGCTCCTTACGGCGTGCCTCGACGCGCTCGCCAAGGGCACCCGCCGCCCCGACGAGGTCGTCGTCGTCAACAACGGCTCGACCGACGACACGGCCGACTTTCTTGCCTCCGCGCGATTCCCCTTTGAGCTCCGTCCCGTCGACGGTCCCGAGGGCAGCTTCTCCGAGTGCCGCAACGCCGGGCTCGATGCCTCATCGGGCGATCTCATCGCCTTTCTCGACGACGATTGCCTCGCCGACGGGCCCTGGCTCGAGCGCCTTCTTGCCGCTCTCGATCACAACAAATGGGACGCCGTCGGTGGCCTCGTGCTTCCCGCGGAACCGCTCGAAACCCCCGACTGGTACGGGCCCGAACTCGCCTGGACCCTTGGGCTTTCCACTCCCGTCTATCTCGGTCCCCTCGGCGGAAAGCTCGAACTGCCCACCACCTCGAACCTCGCCTTTCGGCGCACGCTCCTTCCCGAGTTCCGCTTTCGCACCTTGTCCGACGACAAGTCCTCGCTGACGTGGAACTACGAATTCAGCCGGGAGGATTCGGAATTCTGGCGCGGTTTGCGGCGGGCCGGTCGGCCGGTCGGGCTCGAACGCCGGGCCATCGTCTGGCACCAGGTTCCCCAGGAGCGGGTCGACCGCGCTCGAATCTTCGAACGGGCGCGTCAGGACGGCCGCGGCGCCTGGAACCGCGACCACAGCCGCGAGGAAATCCGCCCCGCCGCCCGCGACGTCGTCTTCTCACCCCTCGGCGCGCTGGAGGACTACATCTCCCGCCCCGTCTCCTGGGGGCGCGCCTGGACCAATCGTGCTGTCTGGGCCGCCCGCCAGCGCGCCCTTCTGGAAGCCGCCATCGATGACCGCGATCACGGCGTCGCCCCCACCGCGCGTTCCCGCGCCTTTCTCGCCGAGACGGTCCGTGCCGCCGCCTCCGCCACCAAGACCCTTGGGCGCCTCGCCATCGCCCCGGCGGGGCGCTCGATCCGCCGGGCCGAGGATCTCCCCGACCCCTCCATGCGCCCCGATCGTCTCCTCGTCGTCTGTCACCCCTTCCTTGGAGATTCGGTCCTTGCGCTGCCTGCCATTCGGCAATTGGCCGCCAGCTATGCCGAATCCATGATCGACGTGGTCGTCGGCGACGGGGCTGCGCCGTTGCTCGCGGCCAATGTGCCCGAGAATGTGGAAGTATTGACGGTCCCTCACGACGCCCGCGGACGCACCCTCGACGCGCAGTGGCGCCTGCGTCGCTGGCTCGCCCAGGAACCGGTGGACGCGGTCCTGATCATGTACACGCACAACCTGCCGCCGGCGCCGCTGTTCCTGCTCGGGCAGGCGCCCGTGGTGGGCTGGCGCGAGGACAATGGCTTTGAAGGCCGGCTCTGGGGCGACCTGCTGGATGTCGCCGTGCCCAAGACCTTTCGGCAAAGCGAGGTCGCGGCGCTGCTCGGGCTCCTCGGGCCGCTGGGGGTCGAGACTCAACTCGAGCGCCCCCGGGTGGTTCCCACACCGGCGGCTCTGGACCGGCGTTCCCGAATCCTCGAGCGCGCCGAGACCGAGCCGGGCCGCTACGTTGTCCTTCATGTTGAGGGGAGCGAGGCCCCGCGCGATTGGCCGCTGGAGCGCTTCGCCACCGTCGCCCGCCACCTGCACGAACGGGGCTATCGGGTGTTTTTCGAAGGAAGCCCCGCGGGCCGCCGCCGCACCGAATTCCTCCGCGCCGAAAACCCCTGGATCGAGTCCCTTCACGGAGTTCTGAATACAGACGAACTGGCGGCTTTGCTCGGCGGGGCGCGTCTGTTTGTTGGGATCGACTCGGGCCCGGCGCACGTCGCCCAGGCCGTTGGGACGCCGTCGGTGCTGTTGTTCGGCTGGTCGGACCCGCGCCGATGGGGGCCCCTGCCGCCATTGGCGGGCGAGACGCCTGCGCCGGCGGAGGTCGTTGCCGCGGCCCCCGGCGATTGGATCGAGGAGGAAGCCCGCGGCCTGCCACCGAACGCGCCGATGATGTTGCTTGCCCCCGAGCCTGTCATCGAGGCCGTCGACCGGGTTCTCGATGCCCCAGAAAAGCCTTCTGTCCACCCGGAAACGAATTGACCCTACTTGACTAAGGCGACCCACAATCCCGGTACGCGCAAGCAGTGGAGAACGAATACTCTGGAAGGCATGGTTGCCTTCGGGGGGCGGTCCTGCAGACGTGGATTTGTTGTTGCCCACTTCCAACTCTCGCCCGCTTCTTGTGCTCTATCCCATGACGGAAGGCCTACCGGGTCTCGGGCGCTTTGGACGGATGCAGGGCCGGCCAGGCACGGGCCACGAGACTAGCGGGGGGATGACGGAGCCGACATGCCGCACCTGAAGCAATGCCTCGGTGTCGATCTCGGATTTAGTTCCGTGAAGATTGTTGAGGTCGCACTCGACAAAAACGGGGTCCGCGTGATTCGCGCCGAGGAAGCGAAGACCGGCGCCAATCCTGCCATGTCGGCCCAGGAAGTCCGTCAGGCCATCGTCGCCACCGCCAAGGAGGTCCTCAAGAAGGGCCGCTTTGGCACCCGCAAGGGCATCTTCTCGATCTCCGGCCGATGGGTCTTCACCCGCCGCTTTCGCGTCCCCCGCACCAGTGAGGAGCGCCTCGCCCGCATCATCCAGTACGAGGCCCGCCAGCAGATCCCCTTCCCCGTCGAGAAAACCATCCTCCAATACCAGCACCGCCCGATCCCCGGCGAGAACGAGGAGGAAATCCTTCTCGCCGCCGTCCGCACCGACGAGGTCCGCGACTTCATGCAGATGGTGAACCGCGTGGGTGTGACGCCCATGGCGGTCAGCGTGTCCTCCTTCGCCCTGTTCACCGCCCAGCAGTTTCTGGGTCTCTCCTCGGATAAGGCGATGGAGTTTGTGGGCGAGCGGACCGGCCGGCGGAAAGGGGCGAAGAAGGGGGCCGCCCACAAGGGCGCCGATGCCGCCACCGCCGTCGAGGAGCAGGCATCCCCGGAGGACGAGTTCGCCTACGAGGAAGTGAAGGGCTACATCAACATCGGCGCCGCGACGATCGACCTCGCCATCGGACGCGGGCGCGCCGACGAACTGGTCCCCTTCAATCGAACCATTCTGGTGGGCGGCAACGACATGACCAAGGCCATCCAGAAGGCCTGTGGCATCGACTCCTTCAATGATGCCGAGCGCATCAAGGCCTCCTCCACGCAGCTCATGAGCTTTCAGCTCGACCTCGAGGAAGACAGTCAGGTCAACGAGGACGCCTCGATGGCCGTGACCCAGGTCGCGGACCGCTTCATCACCCAGATCCGCCAGTCCCTCGACTACTTTATCACCCAGCCCGATGGCATGGCGATCGACACGATCGTCCTTTCCGGCGGCCAGGCGGCCCTTCCCGGGATCGATTCCTACCTCGAGGAAAAGCTCGCCCTGCCGGTCACCTTCTCCTCCGAGGCGCCTGAGCAGGCTGCCATCTCCTGGCCGGCGAACGCCGGGCCCCTCAGCCCCTACACGGTGGCTCTCGGCCTCGGGCTCCAAGGGCTCGGGCTCTCGAACATCGACGTGGACTTCCTTCCCGAGGAACGCAAGATCACGCGCGATTTCCCCTACAAAATTTCCGCGGTGATGCTGCTGATCCTCGGCGCCATGGCCTATCTCGGTTCCATGGCGGGGGCCCGCTACGCGGAGGTCTACGAACGCGAGGCACGGACCCTCCAGGACCAGATCAACCGCGATCGCACGCAGATCGAGGCCTTCGACACTGCCCAGGCCACCCACAACGACGTGGCCAACCTCTATGTGTCGCTCGACAAGTCCTTC
>CAYQTO010000070.1:5372-17105 GCA_964420455.1 uncultured Candidatus Sumerlaeota bacterium
ACTGGATCGACCGGTTGGTGGGCATTTCCGAGTCCAAACCGCCGGGAGTCGTCATCCTCGACATGTACCTGGAGCACGACGGCCGGGTGGTGGTGATCTGCCAGACGGAAAACGAGGTGGACGCGCCGGGCTTCAACACGGCCCTGAGCGAGCGCTTCGAGGGCCAGTTCGATCTCGAGCCGAGAGTGGTGGACCTTCAGACCAGCCGCCCCACCCCCGGCCAGCCACGTCCCGCCACACGCTTTCAGCTGGAGTTCAGCTTCTCCGACAAGATCAACCACCTTCAGATCACCCCGACTCCGACCCCGACCCCGGTGAACGCCGGCCCACGCTTTGGCGGCCCGTTTGCGCCTGGCATGCCCCCCGGCGCCTTCCCCGGCGCCGCCCCTGACGGACGACGCCAACCCACTGCCCCCGGAGGTCGCCGGCGCCGCTGATCCGCGCCCCGCAACGGTTCCCCACGGATGAACGATCGACTCAAGGAAATCGGCCAGAAGCTCCTCAAGCGCCTCGACCTCACGGTTCTGGCGATCTTGGGTTTTCTTCTGCTTTCGACCGGCTACCTGTTCCTCGTGGAGCAGAACTTCACCCCACCCGAACCGCCCACCCCCGCCCCCAAGCAGTTCGACGTCAAGCTGCCCATCGAGGGCGTCGAGCCAGACCGCATTGACGAGGGCACGGCGACCGCCTTCGAGCGTCTCCAGCAGGAGTTCGTTCTCACGAATCCGAACATTCGCGAGAACCCGGAGGCCATCGTCCTGATCGAGCGGCCCATGTTCAGCCGGCGCAGCGCCGAGGACATGGAGGCGATGAACGACCGCCTCAACGCGCAGTACCAGCAGGCCGAGGAGCTTTATCGCGGAGGCCGGATCGACCAGGCCCGCTCGCTCCTCCAGGATATCCTTCGCCAGAACCGTGGTCACCGGGAGGCCGGCGATCTCCTCGAAAGAATCGAGGCGGAAACCGCCGATGCGGAGGCCACGGATGGATAAGCTGCAGGAAGGCGGATGGACCCACCGCGCCGCCCGATCCCCTGAATCATCAGCGAGGTATCCTCACTTGACACCTTTGCCCCTGGCCGATGACCTGAAAACCCCGCAGCAACAACAGGAAGTCTTGGTTCAGGCAACTCCAAGGAGATTGACGAGGCCTATGTATCGGCTTAGCTCGAGGTCCCCGTATTGGGCAACCGCGTCCCGGATCCTTGCATCCGGGCTGCTCGCGGCTTTGGTCGCCCTTCCCGCCGCAGCGCCAGCAACGACCCCCACCGGCCGCCACGCCCAGCCTGTCCAGACCGATGACACCTCCGATGCCGAGGCCAAGCGCGAGCAGGCCCTTGCTCTCATGGAGCAGGCCCGCGGCGAGCTCGACAAGGAACAGTTCGCCGCCGCACGCGAACTCCTCGCCCGCGCCCGCACCGTCGACGCCGGCACTCCCGGCCTCGATGAGCTCTCCCGCACCATCGATGCCGCCGAGCGCGAGGCCCTCGCCGAGGCACGGGAGGACCGTGTCGACGCCCTCCTCGACTCCGCCAACGACCTGCGCAAGGACGACCGCTTCGAGGACGCCCTCGCCGAAGTCGCCAAGGCCCTCGAACTGGACGGGACACACCGCGATGCCCTCAAGCTTCGCGAGCGCATCCAGAGTGAGCAGGCCAAGGCCCGCGAGCGCGCCCTTGAGGAACGCGTCGAAGCCCGCATCGACGCCGCCGAGCGCGCCCTCAAGGCCGACAACTTCGAGGAGGCGCGCCGCCTCCTCGCCTCCGCCCGCGAATCCGCCGAGGGCTTCTTCCAGGACGATCTGAACGAACTCGCCTCCGACATCCAAAGGGCCGAGTCCCGCCATCTCGCCGAACAGAACGAGACGACGATCGACGCCGCCCTCGAAACCGCCGAGGACGCCCTCGACGCCGACCGCTTCGATCAGGCTCGTGCAGCCCTGAACGAAATCTTCGCCATCGACAGCACCAACCGCGACGCCCGCCGCCTCCTCGAGGAAGTGGCAGAGGCGGAGCGCGCCTTTGCCGCCCAGGCCAACGAGCGAGAGATCGCCCAGCGCCTTGCCGAGGGCGAACGCCAGCTCCGCGCAGGCAACCTCGACGCCGCCGAGGCCGCGTATCGCCGCGTGCTGGAACTTGACCGTGGCAATGGCGACGCCCGCGAGGGTCTGGTGGACCTCCGCGAGGCCCGCACCGCCGTCAACGCCGAACGAATTGACTCGCTGGTTGCCCGCGCCGAGGAGGCCCTCGACAACGACCGCCTCGAGGACGCCCGGGCGCTCCTCGCCGAGGCCGGCAACCTTGATGCCGGCAACCGCGACGTCCGCCGGCTCGAGCGCCGCCTTGCCGACAGGCAGTCCGCCGCCCGCGCCCAGCAGGACGCTGCTCCCACGGAAACAACGGAAGCCGTTCGCCAGACACGCACCGTGCCCGCGCCGGAGCCGGTCGTGTCGACGCCGGAACCGGTCGCCGAGAGCGCACCCGCTCCGCGCCCAACCTTCCAGAATGACCGCGCCACCGTGCGCCGCCAGCCTGCGGAAGTTGCCCAGGTGCCGAGCCAGGTCAGCCCGGCGCGTCCCGCCACCCAGCCCACCACGCGCCCGGCCGAGGACGCGGCCCCCGCAGCCCAGCCCGCAGCCCCCAGCCAGCGGGAGGCGGACCGCGCCCGCCGCCGCCAGGCCGAGGCCGCCTACAAGGAAGGCGTCCAGCTTTACGAAGCCGGCGAACTTGCCCGCGCACGCCAGCGCTGGCTCGACGCCAAGGCCATCGATCCCACCTACAACGAGCCCGATGCGTACCTCGAGAACACCGAGGAAGAATACAATGCGCTGCTCGCCAACCAGACGGCACGCGAGGAGTTTGAGCGCCGCGAGGCCGCCGCGCTCGAGAAGATGAACACCCTCATCCCCCTCCGCACCCTCGAGCCGACGGTCCTCTCCGAGTTCCTCCAGAACCTACGCCTGATTTCCGGCATCGACTTCGTCATCGCCGGCGAGGTGAACGCCCGCGTCGAGGCCGCGTTCGAGGACGAGCCCCTTACCGATGTGCTTGATTCGGTGCTCCTCCCGATCGGCCTGCGCTGGAGCCGCGAGCCCGGCACCGATACCGTCATCATCGAGCCGGACCTCCGCACAGAGGTGTTCGCCCTGCTTCCCGACCAGGTGGCCACCGCCCAGGCGCTCATCGACGATGGCGTCCTTGGCCGCCTCCTCTACGGTCCGACGGGCCAGCCGGTCCTCGAGGGTCAGGAGGTCTTCGTCGATCCCCGCTCAAACATCCTGATTGTGACCGACTCGATCCGGAACCTCGACAAGATTCGTCAGCTGCTTGACAACCTCCGCGGCGAGCAGCGCACCACGCTCATCTTCGACAGCTTCGAGATCGACGAGAACAAGGCGCTCGAGGTGAAGGCCCTCCTCGAGGCGATTCTCTCCGCTGACGACGACCAGCCCTTCAACACCGAGCGCAAGCTCATCCTCGAGGGCAGCACCCTGATCATCAAGGACACGCCCCAGAACGTCCAGCGCGTCCGCGAAATCCTCCAGGACCAGAATTTCCTCCGCCGCTTCTACTCGGATGAACTGGCTGTCTATTCGGCTAACCTGACACCCGTGCTCGAGTTCGAGGAGAACCCGGACCTTGTCCGCGCCTTCGCCGACAACGTCCGTCAGGTGGTGGAGACGCTGCTCTACGCCCGCGAGGGCCGCTCCGCAGCCGAGCGCGAGGGACGCCGCCTCTTTTACGACCCCGCCACCCTCCAGCTGACCATCGTCGACTATCCCGATCGACTGCAGACGGTTCAGAACTACATCGAAGCCCTTCCACAGATCCGCAACCGGCGCCGCACTAAGATCATCCCCATCGACTTCCGCAGCGCCAGCGACGTCCTCGGCGAGCTCGAGGCGTTCCTCGGGATTTCCGGCACCAGCCAGCGCGGGGCCGCGGACGGCGACCAGATCACCAAGACGCTTGGTGTGGAGGACGAGCTCGAATTCCGGGGCGCCTTCTTCCGCGTGACCCGTATCGAGGAAAACGACGCTGGCGATGAGAACGACGATAGCGTCGAGCTCATCGTCCGCACTGGCACCACCAGCCAGGACGTGACGATCGAGGAGTTCCGCTCCGAGTTCGTCGAGGACTTCGAGATCGTGGCGGACCAGATTCGCCCCTCCTCAACGCCCGGTGAAGGCCGCGCCCGCCTGATTATCCGCTTTGTCCCCGGTGGCCAGGGTGGTGGCGAGTTCGGTGTCGACGGCGCCGCCGTTGAAGACGAACAGGACACCGATGACGAGCGCGCCCGCGTGGCGGAAGAAGTTGGTATCCGCCTCGACGTCGTCGAGCCGATCAACTCGATCTTCGTCGAGTATCGCAGCGCCGAGGAGCTTCAGGAGGTCGAGTTCTGGATTCGCACCCTCGACATTCCTGTCCTCCAGGTCGACATCGAGCTGAAGTTCGTCGAGGTCATCACGAACAAGGCGAAGGAATTTAAGCCGGACTTCATCATCGGCGACCTGACCGAGGGCCTGACGCTCAGCGACTCGGTGCTCCGCTCGCGGTTTGCCCAGCCTCAGGACGAGTTCCGCTTCCCCTTCGAGCCGCCCATCGAGACGGCCGATGCAGCGAACCTGCTCATGGGTGGAACCGTCTTCGAGTTCCTTTCCAGCAATGGCGAATCGCCGGTCAGCCTGCGCCTTCAGGTGCTCGAAGCCCAGGGCATCATTAACGTCATCAACGGCCAGCGCATCGTGGTGCTGAATGGTGAGACGGCCGAGTTCCAGATCGACCGGAACTTCGGCTTCGCCCGGCCCGAGGAAGGTGCCACCGGAAACGACACGGAGAACTTCATCGTGCCCGCCGGCATCAGCCCGGTCGATGTCTCTCTCGATGAGGTGCTGGTCACCCGCGCCGGCTCCATCACCCTCGGGATCGATGTGGTGATCGAGGACTTCGATCAGAACATCGGCGCCCTGACCTCGCTCGACGAGGAGGCACTCGGCAACCCCACCCTGCCTGCCACCGCCACGCCGACGGCGACCGTCTTCAGCGAGCTCGGCACCCTCGTCAAGACGCTCGAAACCCGGGCCCGCATCCGCGATGGGGGCACGATTGTCCTGGGTGGCTGGCGGTCCGAGCGGAATTCCGACCTCGAGTCCGGCGTGCCCATCCTCCGCGACATCCCCTTCATCGGCAAGTATCTCTTCGAGCGCATGCAGTCCGACCTCGACCAGATCACGCTCCTGATCTTCCTTACGGGTAACGTCGTCCGCGACTGACCGCAGTTCTCCTTCCACACACCTTCCCCTCGCCCCGGGCCTAGCGCCCGGGGCATCTTTTTTTTCTGCCACCTCCTGTAAGGATCCCCCCTCTCCGTGCCGCCTCCTGATCCCAAAACCCTCGTGCTCATCGACGGGCACTCAAATGTCCATAAGGCGTATCACGCCATCGGCCAGCCGCTCACGAACGCCGACGGGGAACCGACCCAGGCGATCTACGGCTTCCTTAACATGTTCTTTCGCCTCCTGCGTGAGATCAATTTCCGCCACCTGGCGGTGGTCTTCGATCCCCCCGGGCCGTCCTTCCGAAAGGAGGTGTTCGAGGCTTACAAGGCAAACCGCGACGCCTCGCCCGACGACCTGATCGCCCAATACCACCGAATCCGCGAGGTGCTGGACATTCTGGGCGTGCCGATCATGGAGGTTCCCGGGTTCGAGGCCGATGATGTCCTCGGCGCGTTGGCGATGCGGGCGGTGGAGTCAGGGGGCGAGGCGCTGGTGTGCTCCGTGGACAAGGACCTGCTCCAGGTGGTCCGCCCGGGCATCCGCGTCTGGCGGGACCACCTCCAGAAGGTGGAACTCCTCGACGAGGGGGCCGTCGCGGACAAGATGGGCATCCGGCCGGACCAGGTGCCCGCGTACCTGGGCCTGCTGGGCGACACGAGTGACAACATCCCGGGGGTGGCCGGCGTGGGCCAGAAGACCGCCGTCGCCCTCCTCCAGCACTACGGGACGCTCGAGGCCATCCTGGAGGCCACCGAGCCCGATCCGGAACTCAAGCTCCGCGGCGCGAAGAAGATCCTCGAGAAGGTGCAAGCCGCCGCGGACACCGCACGCCTCTCTCGCGACCTCGCCACGCTCAGGACCGACGCCGTCGCCGATTTCGACTGGGACCAGTTCGAGTGGTCCTTCCGCCCCACGCCCGAGCTCCGCGAGTTCTACAAGCGCATGAACTTCCGCAGCCTGCTCGAAGCCCTCGGCGGCGAGACCGTCGCGGAGCGCACGGTCGACTACGCGATTCTCCGCACCCGCCGTGAACTCGAAACGGCCGCCGCGGCGATTCGCCAATCGGGTCTCTGCTCGATCGATACCGAGACCGACGACCTCGATCCGCTCACCGCACGGCTCGTCGGCATCAGCCTGTCCTGGCAGCGGAACCAGGGCGTATATATCCCCCTCGGCCACGAGACCGACGACGCCCAGGCCTCGCTCGACGACGTACGCCAACTCCTCGGGCCCCTCCTTGCCGACCCTTCCATCCGTTGGGTCGCCCACCACTGGAACTTCGATTACAAGATTCTCGGCGAGGCTGGCTTCCCCGTGGGTGCGATCGCCGGCGATACGCTGCTCGCCGCCTTCCTCCTCAACCCCGACCGCAGTGCCGGCACCCTCCGCCTCAAGGACCTCGCCCTTGCCCATCTCGACATCCGCATGACCAAAATCGACGAGCTCATCGGTGACGGCACCGACCTCGTCACCATGTCCGGGGTGACCATCGACAAGGTGGGGGAGTACGCCTGCCAGGACGCCGATTGCACGCGGCAACTGCACGAAAAGCTGAGACCCCGCGTCGCCGGAGCCTCCATGGACCGCCTCTATGAGGAGGTGGAGGTGCCGCTTGTGCCGATCCTCGCGGAAATGGAGCTCGAGGGGGTGGCGATAGACCGGGAGCACTTCGCCCGCCTCTCGGTAGAAGCCACCGCGGAACTCGATCGTTTGACGAAGGAAATCCACGAACTCGCCGGGCGCGAATTCAAGATCAACTCGCCCAAGCAGGTCGCCGAGTTGCTCTTTGACGAATTGAAACTGACCCGAGGGAAGAAGGGAAAAAGTGGCGTTCACAGCACCGACGTGTCCGTGCTCGAGAACCTGAAGCACGAACACCCGCTGCCGGCGCGCCTGCTCGACTATCGCCAGGTCGAGAAGCTCAAGAGCACCTACCTCGACCCGCTCCCAAGCCTCATCCACCCAAGGACAGGCCGCGTCCATACGAGCTTCAACCAGACGGTTGCGGCGACGGGACGGCTCTCGAGCTCGAACCCCAACCTCCAGAACATCCCCGGCCGCACCGAGGCCGGCCGCCGCATCCGCGAGGGCTTCGTCTCCCGCGGCCCGGGATGGAAGCTCCTCGCCGCCGACTACTCCCAGATCGAACTCCGCATCCTCGCCCACCTCTCCGGCGACGAGGCCCTCACCCATGCCTTCACCTCCGGCGGCGACATCCATACCCTCACCGCCAGCAAGGTGTTCAATGTCCCCGAAACCGAAGTCACCAAACAGCAGCGAACCGCTGCCAAGGCGATTAACTTCGGCATCATCTATGGCATGACGGCGTTTCGTCTCGCCCGTGACCTGGAAATCTCCCGAGCCGAGGCGGACCGGTTCATCGAGGACTACTTCGCCGTCTATTCCGGCGTGAAGACCTTCATCGAGGAGACCAAGGCGCAGGCGAAGAAGGACAAGTATGTGACCACCCTGCTGGGCCGGAGGCGTCCCGTTCCCGATATAGACGCGCGGAACCCCAACGCCCGGTCGCTCGCCGAACGCATCGCCGTCAACACACCCATCCAGGGCACCAGCGCGGACCTGATCAAAATCGCCATGATCCGCGTGGACCAACGGCTCCGTCGCGAGAATCTCGCCGCCCGCCTCATCCTCCAGGTGCACGACGAATTGATTTTCGACGTTCCCGAGGACGAGATCGACCCGCTGAGGAAGATCGCCGTCGAGGAAATGTCGACGGCTCTCGAATTCGCCGTTCCCCTGCGCGTCTATGTTGCTGTGGGCGACAACTGGGCCGAATGTTGACAAGCCCCGGCGCCTGAGCCTTCCTCCTCCGCATGAGCCGTCTCCGCGTTCCTCTCCTGCTGTTTGGCCTCACGCTGGCGCTTGCCGCGTTTGCGGGGGGGGTCTTGGTGGCGGTATCGTCTCCCCCTTCGTCCCCCCCACGGGGGGCCAGCGATCCTGCGGCTTCCGCAAACTTTGTTGAAAGCCCGGGGCGCGAGCGGGCCCGGCGCCCGGCACCCGAGTCCCTCCGTCCTGCGCCGGAAGCACGCTCGTCCGGTTCCCAAAGCGGGGATTCCATCAACACCGGGGCAAAGGGGGATCACATCGATGCCCGGGCTCCCGCCACGGGCGACGAAACGACGACCACCACGACTCTTGCCGCGGCCACCTCCCGGGGCGACCAACAGTCGCCAGCCGACACCAACGCGTCGCTCGGCGGGTCCGACGGCGCGATGGCCGCGACTGCCCCCGCCTTTCCCGCCGCCACAGCGGGGCAGGCGACCGATCCCCTTGCGGCCGACACGACAGCCACGGTGGAAACCCCGCCCGATCCCCCCACCGGCGACGGCGCGATCACGGGCGCCGTTCTCCGTGGCGAACGGCCCGTCGACGCGGTTCTTTCCCTCAGCCTCGAGGGAACCGCCCACAGTTGGACGACGCGCACGGACGCCTCGGGGTTCTACTTTTTCGATGGCCTCGCGGAGGGATCCTATCTGCTGCGCCTCGCGAGCCCCGCCGCACCGAACCCCACGCGCGGCGCCACCCTTTCCGGCGAGGGGCAGGTCCGTACCATCGACTTCCTCCTGCCTCCCGGCCTCCCGGTCCGCGGCGAGGTCGTCGGGGCGTCCGATGGTCAGCCGATCTCCGGCGCCAATGTCCACCTCCACGACGGATACGGAGCGACCGGCCACGTGGTCAGTGGCGCCGATGGGTACTTCGAGTTGTTCGCTGTGGACCCCGGTTCCTACGAGGTGCGCGTCTCCGCGGACGGCTATCGCCCCGCCATGGAAAGCTTCGTGGTTGGCGAAGACGGGGTGGCACCCCACCTCGCGATCACCCTCGAGGGAGGGCTCGCCGTGGAGGGCACCGCTCGCATCCATGACGTGGCAGCCGGTTGGCTCTCCGTGTACGTGGTCCTCACGACGCCGGACGCGATGACCGTCTATCCGGGGACCAGCTATGTGTATACGCGGGGAGGGGGCCGCTTTTCGATCGGGCTCGATCCGGATACGGCGACCGAGCCATTGTTGATCGCGGCCTGGGCGCCGAACCACGCGCCGGTCTTCGTAGGGCCGGTCGCACCGGACGCGATCGCGCCGTCGTACTACCTCCGCGTGCCCGAAGGGGTCGATGCCGCCGGCCGCGTCGTTGATGCGGACGGCGTGCCCATCGATGGGGCGACGGTTCTGCTGGCGGAGGAGCCGCCGGAGGCCCGGGCGGTCCGCCAGCACGTGGGACTTCCCCTTGTGGAAACTGTCGCCGACGCCCAAGGGCGTTTTCAACTCCGCGGCCTCCTGCCAGGCCGACCCCATGTGCTCCGCATCGCCGCGGAAGGCTTCATCGCCACCGACGTCAATGTGCTTTCAACGGCGCCTGTGGACCTTGGCGACGTGACGTTGGAGGCGACAGACGAGACCGCCCCAGGCCGTCTCTTCGGCACCCTGCTCGACGAGCGCGGGAACTTGCTGCGAGGTCATGCCGTCTATGCACGAAGCTCCTCCGGCCAGGACGCGTCCACCCACACCGATTCCACCGGCGGCTTCCGGTTGGAGGAACTGCCGGAGGAGCCCCACCTCGTTATGACGAATGGGGCGGTGATTCGCGATGGCGTGTATATCACCATGGACCAGACGGTGGCCGGGGTGGTTCCTGGCGGCCCGGCGGTCTATATCGTTTACGATCTGGGTACGGCGGCGGGCTTCCGGGCCGTGGGCGTCGGCGGCGAGCCGCTCACCACGGTGACGGCGACGGTCCGTGTCCGCGACGACCGGCCCGGCGGCGCGACGACCGGCCTCGGCTATACGGCAACCCTCCAGGACGCGACCGGGTCCTTCGTCCTCGAGCACCTTCCGGCGGGGCTGCTGACGCTGGATCTGGAGGCACCCGGCGGCCGCCGGGCCACCGTTGGCCCTGCCCGGGTTCCCGTTGGTGGCCGGCTGGACCTGGGCGACCTTCTTCTCTCCGCACCCGGCTCGTGACCCCGCCACTCCCTCCGCGCGAATCCTTCGGACCCGGCCTGATTCTCGGCTTGACCGGCTCCCTCGGCAGCGGGAAATCCTTCGTCGCGTCGCTCCTCGAACAATGCCAAGCAACGGTGATCAGCGCTGATCGGCTGGCCCGCGAAGCAACGGCACCCGGCAGCGACGCTCTCGCGGAAATCCAACACGTCTTCGGACCCGAAATCGTGACGGCGGACGGCCAACTCGACCGTCCTGAACTCGCCCGTAAGGTCTTCCGCGATCCCGAGGCCCGTGCGCGCCTCGAATCCATCCTCCACCCGCGCGTCCGTTCGCGCGAATACGAACTCTTGAAAGCCCACGCTTCTTCTCCCCTTCGCGTCCTGGACGTGCCTCTCCTGTTCGAAAGCGGCCTCGACTGTCTGTGCGACCGGACGGTGACCGTGACCATCGACGAGGACACCCGCCTTGCCCGGCTGCTTCGGGATCGCTCCATGACCCCTTCCCAAGTCCGGGACCGCCTCGCAGCCCAGATGCCTCAGGCCGAGAAGGCCCGCCGCAGTGATTTTCTCATCGAAAACTCCGGATCCCGCGCAAAAACCGCAAGTCAGGTCCAAAACCTGCTCCAGAATTTGTTCCCGAAAGGCCTCCCGCAACCCCTTGCGGATCTTCCCCTTCAGGACTTTCCCTCCTAGTCTTCCCTCCCTCGCGAGGGCCCGCCCGCGCCACTGCCGGCCGGGCTCACCCCCATTTCCCTCATCCCTCCAAAAACAAGTCCCTTCCACAGTCAGGAGACCCCTCCCATGCGTCGAAAGAAGAACCCCGGGAATACCGCCCAAGCCCAGGCGCCCCAGCACGTCCCCCGCAGCCGGCGCCGCAAGCGGTCCGGAGGCAACGGCGGCAGTCAGCCCCTGCCCCCCGGCATGGACGAGGGCTACTATCAGGATCTCGAAGGAGACGACGAGGAGGCGGAAGGACCCGCCCCCGCACCCGAGGAGTTGAGCGAAGAGGACCTGAAGGTCCGCGAGGAACGCCGCAAGAAGCTGGCGGAAGTTGCCGACCTCGCCCAACTCAAGAAGATGTCGATGAACGAACTCACCCGGCTGGCCATCGACCTCGGCGTCGACAACGCCGCCGGCATGCGCAAGCAGGACCTGATTTTCCAGATCCTTCGCCAAAATCTCGGCGGCGACGGTCTCAAGGCCAACGGTGTCCTCGAGATCCTCCCCGAGGGCGGCTTCGGCTTTCTGCGCTCCGCCACCTACAACTACCTCTGGGGGCCAGACGACATCTACGTCTCCCCGTCGCAGATCCGCCGCTTCGGGTTGCGCAAGGGCGACACTGTGGTCGGCGCCATCCGCCCCCCCAAGGACGGCGAGAAGTACTTCGCCCTCCTCAAGGTCGACAAGATCAACGACGTGGATCCCCAGACGGCGAAGGAGAAGATCCTTTTCGACAACCTGACGCCGCTCTATCCCGAGCGCCGCTTCATTCTTGA
>CAYQTO010000071.1:0-13157 GCA_964420455.1 uncultured Candidatus Sumerlaeota bacterium
GGTGTCGCCTTCCTGAGCCACGATGCGGAGAACACCGGCCTCCGGCGACACGATCTCCTGGTTGATCTTGTCGGTCTCGATCTCGAGCACCGCCTCGTCGCGGTCGACCGATTCGCCATCCTTCTTGAACCATTGGGCGACAACCACCTCGGTGATCGATTCGCCGATGCTGGGGATCTTGATTTCCACGGCCATGGGGTGGGCAGGACCTTTCGGTGGGGGGAGGGGTCAGCCGGCAACCACGCTGACGCGGGCGGGCGAGGGGATGGCGGCTTCAAGGAGTTGCTGGGTCTCGAGCCGGTGGGCACCGGGGGAACCGGAGGCGGGGGTTGGCGAGGCGGGGCGGCCGATATACGTCAGGCGGAAGCCAAGCTTCTCCTCGATCGCGTCGCTGATGAACGACCAGGCGCCCATGTTCTTGGGTTCCTCCTGAACCCAGCACAGTTCGGAGGCGTCCGGATAGCGGGCAAGGAGTTGCGCGACCATCTCGGCGTGGAAGGGATAGAGTTGCTCGACGCGGATGATGGCGGTCTCTGTGGCGTTTACCTCATCGCGCCGGGCCGCAAGATCCAGATAGACCTTGCCACTGCAGAGGAGCACGCGCCGCACGGCTCCGCGATCCTCGGGGCTGTCGTCGAGGAACTCCTGAAAGGTCCCCTCCGAGAGGTCCTTCAGTACCGAGGTGGCCTTCGGATGGCGCAGCAGGCTCTTGGGAGACATGATGATGAGGGGCTTGCGGAAGGCGCGCTTCATCTGGCGGCGAATGATGTGGAAGTACTGGGCGGGGGTGGTGAGGTTGGCGACCTGGATGTTGTCGTCGGAGGCGAGTTGGAGGAAGCGCTCGAGGCGGGCGGAGCTGTGTTCGGGGCCCTGGCCCTCGTAGCCGTGGGGCAGCAGCATGACGAGTCCGCTGTAGCGGTCCCACTTGGCCTCGGCGCTGGTGATGAACTGGTCGATGATGACCTGGGCACCGTTGGCGAAGTCGCCAAACTGCGCCTCCCACAGAATGAGCATCTGGGGGTCGCCGAGTGAGTAGCCGTACTCGAAGCCAAGAACGGAGGCTTCGGAGAGGGGCGAATCGTAGATGCAGAAGCGCTCCTGGTCGGTGGACAGGTGGTTGAGGGGAGTGTACTCGGCCTCGGTCTCGATGTCGGTGATGACAGCGTGGCGGTGACTGAAGGTGCCACGGCGGGTGTCCTGGCCGGTCATGCGGACGGCGATGCCCTCGTCGAGGAGGGTGGCGTAGGCGAGCATCTCGGCGGTGCCCCAGTCGAAGGGCTTGCCGGAGGAGAGGGCCTTCCAGCGCTCGTCGTAGAGGCGGCGGACCTTGCGGTGGGGCTTGAAGTCGTCGGGCCAGCGGGAGCAGGCCTCGCCGAGCGCCAACAACTTGTCCTCGGCGACGGCGGTGTCCACCTTGTCGAAGCTGAAGCTGCTACGGAACCCCGTCCACTTCTTGCGGAAGGCGGACTGATTGTAGGGGACGGGGTTTTCGCGGCCGTGTTCCTGGGCCGCGTCCAGCACCTCCTCCAAGTCCGTCTGCATTTGCTTCACTTCGTCTTCGCTGATGATGCCGTCCTCGGTCAGGCGCTTTGTATAGATCGCGCGGACGGACTCCTTGCTTCGGATGATCTCGTACATCTGGGGCTGGGTGAAGGCCGGCTCGTCGCCCTCGTTGTGGCCGTACTTCCGATAGCACCACATGTCGATGACGACGTCCTTGTGGAAGGCTTGGCGGTACTCGAAGGCGAGGCGGACGACCTTGGCGCACATCTCGGGGTCTTCGCCATTCACGTGAAAGATCGGCGCCTGGACCATCTTGGCCACGTCGGTACAGTAAACCGAGGAGCGGGCGTCCTCGGGGTCCGTTGTAAAGCCGATCTGGTTGTTGACGATGAGGTGGACGGTGCCGCCGGTTGTATATCCGGGGAGCTTGACCATCTGGAGGGTTTCGGCGACAATTCCCTGGCCGGCGAAGGCCGCATCCCCGTGAATGAGGATCGGCGCCACCAACGAGCGGTCCTTGTCCCCCGCGAGGCGCTGCTTTGCCCGGCACCGACCCTCAACCACCGGGTCCACCGCCTCGAGATGACTCGGGTTTGCTGCCAGGGTCAGGTACAGCAGGTCGCCGCGGGTCGTCATGAAGTTCGACGAGTAGCCCTTGTGGTACTTGACGTCGCCGCCGCCGACCTCCTCCTCCTCGTAGTTGTCCTCGAACTCGGCAAAAATCTCGTCGTAGGCCTTGTTGAGGATGTTGGCGAGGACGTTGAGGCGGCCGCGGTGTGCCATGCCCAGGACGACCTCCCGGACGCCATGGAGCGCGGCGGCCTCGAGCCCGTACCACAGCAGGGCGATGGTGGTCTCGGCACCCTCCAGGGAGAAGCGCTTCTGGCCGACATAACGCGTGTGCAGGAAGTTCTCGAAGATTTCCGCCTGATGGAGTTTGCGCAGGAGGTTGTGCTTTTCCTCCTGGCTGAGATCCGGGAGCCGGTTCTCGCCCTCGAGGCGGTCCTGGATCCAGCGCCGCTCGGCGGTATTCTGTATGTGCATGTATTCGGCGCCGAGGGTCTGGCAGTAGATGCCCTCGAGGAAGGTGATGATCTCGCGGAGGGGGAGGGGCCCCGGCATGCCCGGGATGGGGGTAAAGAAGGTGGCGGTGAGGTCCGCCTCGGACAAGTCGAAGGCCTCAAGGCGGAGGTTTTCGGGACGCTCGCGCTTCCGCCCAAGGGGATCGAGATTGGCCATGAGGTGGCCGATGTCCCGGTAGTGGTAGATAAGGGAATTGACCTTGGCCTGGCGGGTGACCTCGTTGGCGGAGCCACGAGGCTCCGCGGGGGTCGTGCCGCCGGCGGAAGCCAGTTCGAACCCGGCAAAGAAATGCCTCCAACGCTCGTCAACGCTGTCGGGCGCGCTCTTCCATTGCTTGTACAGGGAGTCGAGATAGTCGGGAGACCAACTGTTGATCGCGGGGTGTTGCGGCTGGATGGCGTCCACGTGGGTGTCCTTTTGGGTGGCGCGGGGGCGAGGCGGCGCCGTTCTTCCGGCCTAACCGTTCACGAGTCGTGCCAGCGGGCGAGGAATCCGGCACGACTTACGGGTGCCATAGCGGCTTGAGCGTGCTCAGGCAAGCCGACTTTCCGGGCTTACGGGAGGTAGGGCTGGGGGTCGATGGCGTCGCCGCCGCGGCGGATCTCGAAGTGCAGGTAGGGCTCCGCGTTTGCGGAGCCGCCCCCGCTCCGGGCGATCGCCTGCCCGCGCTTCACCCGCTGCCCTTCACGCACCAGCAGCCGCGAGTTTTGCGCGTACACCGTCGCCAGGTCGTTCGCGTGGTCCACGATCACCATGTTGCCATAGAAGGGGATGCCATCACCGGCGTAGACCACGAGGCCGTCCTTGGCGGCGCGGACCTCCGTGCCCCGGGGGGTGGCGATGTCGATGCCCGTGTATTTCTCGTCGGAGCGGTTGGTGAAGCCCCGGATGACACGGCCGGTAACCGGCCAGGAGAAGCCATGGCGGCTGGCGCGTGCGGGGTCGGAGGAGCCCTGGGGACGGGCTGGGGCCGCCCGATCAACTGTCACCGCTCCGCCGGGCACATCGCGCACCACGGCGCTGGGGGCGGGCGGCTGCTGGCGTGAAGGAAGAGAGCCGGAAACCACCAGTCTCTGGCCAACCCTCAACGGCCGCGCGGGATCGATGCCATTGTTCCGGGCAAGGTCGTCCACCGTCAGCCCATGGCGGTTGGCGATGGCCCAGAGCGAGTCTCCCGGGCGGACGGTATAGACGCGGGCCTCGGGGGCGCTGGTGTCGATGACCGGGAGCTGGCGGCGGGTGGGGGGCGAGGGCGACGGGCGCTGGGAGGAGGGGCTGGTCCGGATGACAGGGCGTTGGGGTGTTGGGGAGCTGGGACCCGGAGTTCCGTTCGGCACCCAGAGGCGCGTCCCGGGGGCGATGGTGCTCGTCGGTCCGAGGCGGTTGGCGCGGGCCAGTTCCGCGGGCGAGACCCCCAATCGCGAACCGAGCGCGGCCACGGTTTCCGCCCGCTGGACAGTGTAGTAGGATCCCCGCGCGCCGGCCGGTGAGGCCGAAATCCACAACAGCACAGCCAGAAGCACCGCACCTGATGCCCGCGCAGCACGCGCCAGCCAAGAATTGGACACCGGTTGGCCTGCGGAAGCCATGGACCTCGCCATTGTGGGAATAAATCTCCAAGTGCCAGCGACCGGTGCACGAGCAAGAGCGTCAACCTCTAGCGTTGGGGAAAGTTTGTCGGGGGGCGTTGTTTCGTTGCGCTGGTGCTCCCCACATGGCATGGGCCTGCGGAGATTGGCCCGGAACAGGAAAGGAGCGATGCGTGGCGGACAGGCCTGAATTGTCGGTGGTGATCCCGTTCTACAACGAGGAGGAGTCTGCGGAGGAGGTCTGTCGGGAGGTGCGGGAGGTTCTCGACGGCGGCTTCGCAGGGCGGTGGGAACTGCTCATGGTGAACGACGGATCCCGGGACGGCACGGCAGGGATCGTGAACCGCCTTGCGGAGGAAGACCGGAGGTTCCGGGCGCTGCACCTGATTCCCAACAGCGGGCAGTCGGCGGCGCTCGAGGCCGGGTTCCGCGCCGCCCGGGGCGAGCTGATCGCCACCCTCGACGGCGATGGCCAGAACGACCCCCGCGACATTACCCGCCTGATCGACGAGATGCGCCGACGCGATGTCGACATGATGTGCGGCATCCGGGCCAAGCGGGCAGACAACTGGATCCGCCGCACCTCCAGTCGCATCGCCAATCGCGTCCGTCGCGGCATCCTCGACGACCACATCACCGACGTCGGCTGCTCGCTCCGTGTCTTCAAGCGGCGCTGCCTGCGCAACATTGGCTTCTTTCGCAATGCGCACCGGTACTTTCCCGCGCTGTTCCAGATGCGGGGCTTCCGCATCGCGGAAACGCCTGTGGCCCACCGGCCCCGTCGCCACGGCACGAGCAAGTACGGCGGTGGAATCAACAGCCGGCTGTGGGTTGGCCTCGCGGACCTCGCCGGTGTGTACTGGCTCAAGTGCCGCGCCTTGCGCTACCGCGTCCGGGAACATCGATGACCGCCGGAAACCCCGTGAAATCGCCACCAGAAACCGAAACCGCCGACACAGGCCCGCGCCCCAAGTCCCACCTCCTCAAGGACATCCTGCGGATCGTCGTCATTGCGGGGATGTTTGGTCTGGTCGGCTACTTCGCCGCCCAGTTCGAGAATGTCGACGACGTCCGCAATTGGCTGCATCCCGACGATTCTCTCGAGGACCAGTTTCTCAGCTACATCGTCTTCGTGGGTTTTGGCGCCCTGCTGATGGCGCTCGGGCTGCCGCGCTCGCTCATCGCAATCGCGGCGGGGGGGATTTACGGGGCGGTATTGGGGATCGCGCTGGCCATGACGACGACGCTCTCTGGCGCGACGATCACCTACATGCTCGGGCGCTCCGTGCTCAAGGGCACCGTGCGCCGCCGCGTCGGCCAGCGCCGCATGCGCCTTCTTCAACGCCGCTTCCAGGAAAACGGCTTCCGCTATACGCTCAACCTTCGGCTCTTCCCCTTCACCAACGCCACCCTGACCAGCCTGCTGTGCGGTCTCTGTCGGGTCGACTTTCGGGAATACACGGCCGCCAACATCATCGGGTTCCTGCCGCTGACGATCGTGTTTTGCGTCTTCGGGAGCGGTGCGGCGAAGGGCAAGTGGTACCAGCTCGCGCTGGGCACGGTGCTCTTCATCGTCGTCATGGCGGCCCAATGGTATATACAGCGGTGGATGAAGGGGGGCGCCGGGCGGGGGGAAGCGGAGGCTGAAGAGGAGGTTTCGGAGCAGGCCTAGCCGCCGGCGGGGGCGTCGAGCATGCGTTGCACTTCCTCCGAAAGGGCCTTCCATTCCTGCTCGCTGGGGGCGTAGCTGCGGGCCCGCTCGAGGTATTCGCCGGCGCGCCGGGCGGTGCCGTTGGCGGCGTAGGAGCGGGCAAGGATGCCATTGAGGCTGAAGCCGGCGGCAAGGGTGAGGCGGCGCATGTCGCTGCCCTCGGGCGCATCCCGGAGGATCGGCTCCACGAGCCGCACCGCCCGCGAGGCCACCGTCGCCGCCTCCGTGTGCCGCTCCTGGAGAAAGTAGGCCTCGGCGAGCCCCTGGCCGCTCACCAGCGTGTTCAGCGTCGGCCCCCGCTCCATCGAACTGTCGAAGTGTCTATACAGCTCCTCGAAGTCCATCAGGCCGCGAATCGAGTCGTCCCAGGGGACCATGGCGAGGGCCTCCATGTACTTGCGCGTTGCGCCGCGATAGTCGAAATCGCGGTAGAGGCAGTGGCCCTGGAAGACGACGAAGTTGGCCTGCTGGAGTTGCCAGATGCGTTCGGCGGCGCCCGGGGGGGCGTCGACAAGGAGCGGCTCGATGGGCACCTGGATTTCGTAGAGTGCCCACTGGTTGTCGCGCAGGGGGCTGGGGTCGTAGCCGTAGCGGGGCGACTCGAACTCGATGATGGGGTGGTCCTCTGTGTTGAGGGGGGCGCCGGCGAGATGGCCGGGGAGGGTGCGCTCGTCGCAGACGAAGGAGGAGAGGAGCTTGTCCGGATCCGCGAGGCCGATTTCCTGGAGGTCCTCGGCGATGCCGGGGAGCGTGACGGCCCGGGCGACCGCATCGTAGTCGATCCGCAGCGGCCCCTTGCCACCGATCAGCAGGCAGTAGTGGGTGGGTTGGTTGGTGAAGTACCAGACGGTCATCTCGGGGAAGACTTCCTGGAAGGTGCGGAGGGCGCTGCGGAAGGCACGATCCGACAGGCCGGCGAGGGGCATCCACACGACGACGAGGCCGCGATCGGTAATGGCCTCGCGACAGAGCGTGAAATACTCAAGGTCGTAAAGGTTGGCGTTCGACTTGTAGCGGAGGTCGGTGCAGTCGGTGGCGATGACGTCGTAGCGTTTGTCGGTGAAGCGGAGGTAGGCGCGGGCGTCGTCGATCAGCACCTGAAAGCGGGGATCGAAGGTCTTGAATCCCGGGGCGGGCGTATGGACGTAGTCCTCGAGGGGGTGGCGGAATCCGGAGATGCGGCCGGCGCCGGCGGCCTTGGCGCGCTCGACCAGCGAGTCGGGCGTGATGATGCCGAAACTCGAGTCGGTGAGCGTTGGCGCCGCGCGGAGGACCTCCGGCGCAATTTCGATCGTGCGGATGCGCTCGATGTCGTCATACAGCGTATAGCTGTAGCTGGCGCCGCCGGAGCCGAAGCCCACGCTGAGGACGTTTTCCGCCCGCCCGCCCAGCAGCATCATCGGCACATGGGCCAGCGACTTCTGGTCCGTCAGCATCACCTTGTCGGTGCCCGCCACCCCGACGTCGTCCACATAGATCATGCGGTCGCCAAAATGGTTCTCGACCACGCTGATGGTGGCCATGGCCCCTTCCTCGTAGTGGACGATGGTCTCATTGGGCTGGAGGCGCTGGAGCGGGACGGAGGCGAAGAAGATGCGTCCGAGGACGAGCACCGCCCCGACGACGACCGCCGCGGTATAGACAAGCCGCAGGCGCGGCTCGAGTTCCGCATTGGACTGAAAGAGGAGCGCGGCGAGCGCCAGGTTCACCGCCGCGAGGAGCGCGATCGTGCTCGTCAGTCCGATCGCCGGAATCAGCACGAACCCGGCAAGGAAGGACCCCAGGATCGCCCCGACCGTGTTCAGCGCATAGACGCGCGAGACGTCCATGCCAAGCTTGTCGACCGAACCGACGACCAGGCGTGTGACCACCGGGAAGGCCATGCCCATGAGCAGGGTCGGCAGGCCGATTGCCGCGGCCGTCTTGATCATCACGTTGCCGACTGCGTTCCAGTAGATCAGCGACTGGTCGTCGGCGATTTCCCGCAGCGTGGGAAGGTCCGACAGGATCACAAAGAACGACAGGGCGCCGCTGAGGCCGATCCCCGCCTGGAGAAGGGCGTAGAGCCGAAGGAGGTCGCGCTGGCGGTCGACCACCGCCTGCATGATGGCGCTTCCCACGGCGAGCCCCAGCAGGAAGACGAGGAGCATCCCGCTAAAGCTGTAGGTGGTCGACTTGAGGGTATCGAAGCTGAAGATGAGGGCGCGGGTCCAGGCGACCTGGTAGGCGAGAGCGACAAACCCGCTGACGAGGTAGGTAAGCAGGACGAGGCGGAGGACGGCGGGGGAGAGGGTTGCGGCGGGGGCTCCCGGGGCGGGTTCGGCCGGGAGCCGAGGTTGGGCGGGGCGGACGACCAGACGCTGGCCCGCCACCACACAGAAGACGCCGATGGCAATGTCGCCGATGACGGCGACCATCGTCGTTCCGAACACGCCGAGCGCCTCGAGCAGGATAAACCCCGCGGCGAAGACGCCGAGCACCGCCCCGGCCGTGTTCAGGGCGTACAGCATGCCCACGCGGTGGCCCAGATGGCTGATCGTCCGCGTCACCGCCTTCGACATGACCGGCAGCGTCGCGCCCATCAGTGTCGTCGGCACGAGGAGGAGGAAGAAGACGATGACGAAGCGGACGAGGGAGAAGAGGTAGAAGGTGGATTCGCCGCCGGTCACGTAGAGGGTGCCGATGAGGGGCTGGCTGGCGTCGAGGAGGACGGGGAAGGCGAGGGCGGAAAAGGCGATGCCGATCTCGAACCAGCCGTAGGCGGCCAGCGGCTTGCGGAGCCGGTCGGCGACGCGGCCGGCGAGGTAGCTGCCCAGGGCCAGGCCACCCATGAAGGCGGTGAGGACGGTGGCCACGCCGTAGAGGGTGCTGCCGAAGAAGGTGGTGAGCTGGCGCGTCCAGACGACCTCGTAGACGAGGGCCGTGGCACCCGAGAGGATAAAGATAAGGGAGATGGCGGTGAGGAGGGCCGGGGAGAGATCGCCTATGGCGGGGGAATCCTGGGGGACAGGCTGGGAGGTCCCGGCGTCGGTTGCTGCGTGCATGCGGTGTCGAAGGTCGGGGCGGGGTGTTCCGGCGGCATCGGGGCCGTGGAAGGCCGAAAGCTTCCCGAGGCGCCCCCCCTTGGCAATGAAATCATGCGGGTTGACTCGTTGGGAGGTCCCGGAGAAGCGTCCTGTTGTCCCGGCCCGAGGGCCACCGCCTCCGAGGATTTCCATGCCGCTCCTTCCCGCCTTCATTACCATGCCCCAATCGACGGAGTTGATTGTGATCTTCGTCGTGGTGCTGTTGATCTTCGGTCCCAAGCAGCTCCCGAAGTTGGCACGTTCCATTGGCCAGAGCATGCGGGAATTCCGTGACGCCACCAACAAGGTGACCCAGTCGATTCAGGACATGGACGAGGAGCCGGCGAAGCCCCGCCTGGAATCGGTCTCGAAGGCCTCCGATCAGTCCCCCTCGCCGGGGAACTCCTGACGCCCCTAGCACGGGAGCCCACCCGTGTCCCGAGAGGCGGATTCCTCCCTTAGCCTGCTGGACCATCTTGAAGAACTGCGTTGGCGGCTTTTCAAGGCGGTCCTTGCCATCGCACTTGGTGTCGTAGCCGGGTGGTTCATCTCCCCTTGGGTGCTGGACCAACTGGCGTTGCCGATTGTCCGTGCCCAGGAGGCGTTCGAGGCGGAGAAGCCGCAAATCTTCCTCGAGCTCGAGGTCACCGAGGATCTCTACCTTCGGCTGCGTAATCCCGAGGCCCTGTCCGTGCCCGAGGACGAGGTGCGCGGCGTGGCGTTCTTTCAACCGGGCGCCGGGCAGCCGTTCCGCCAATACGGCGACCAGCCCTCCGCGCCGCTGATCTACCTCAAGCCGACCGACCCCTTCATGCTGCGCATCAAGATGTCGCTGCTGGTGGGGGTGGTGCTGGCGATACCGGTGATCCTTTGGCAGATCTGGGCGTTCGTGGCGCCGGGCCTTCTGCGCAAGGAGAAGGCCCTGGCGCTCCCGCTGCTCGTGGCCGCGTCGGTCCTGTTTCCCGTCGGGGCCCTGTTCGCCTACGCCCTCATGGACATTACCTTCCAGTTCCTGTTCCGCTTCATCATCGCGGACGCCGCAAGCCTCAACGACGCGCGGGCGTACTTCACCTTCGCTGTCTCCATGCTGCTTGCCTTTGGGCTCGTCTTCGAGCTACCGATTGCCATTCTGCTGGCGACCCGGTTGGGGCTGGTCACGGTGCCATGGCTGGCGCGTCATCGTGGCCATGTGTTTGTGGTGTTGCTCTTTGTTGCTGCCATTATCACTCCCTCGGGAGACCCTGTCACCTTGATGGCATTGGCGTTGCCGCTTCAGTTCCTGTTTGAGGCAGCCCTTGTGGCGAGCCGTCTGATAGATTGGGTTGCAGCGCCTGTGGAGGATTCCGCGGGGAATGACGGCGTGGAGCCGGAAACGTGAGTGCCTTCGGTTGGAGAACACGGATCGTGTACGTTCTCGAGCGCGACTACGAGGCCAATCGCGACTTCTACAACGTCCTCCAGCAGGCCACCACCCCGGTCCTCTTTGGCACGATGAACGACCTCCTCGTGGCCGATCAGGAGAACCCCTCCAACGCCATCCTCCTTGATGTGGCGACCTTGCGGGATGCCTCCATCGCCCAACTCACCCAGCTCTATGAGCTTCGTGGAACCCGCCCCATCGGCCTCCTCACCGACCTCGCCATCGAGCATTACTTCTCCGATCTCCGACGTCACAACATCTACCAACTCCTTGGAAAGATTCCCAACATCACCACCGAGGAGGTGGAACGCTTCCTCTTTTGCATCGAGAACCCGCGCAACGGTTTCGGACTTTCCGCCTACCTTTACCGTACCAGCGAGCTCCACACCGCCTCTGTCCGCACCATCGCCGACAAGACTGCCACCGTCGAAACGGTCATCAACCACTTCGCGACGAATGGGTTTGAGATCCACGAGCTTTACAACGTCCGCCTCATCCTCGAAGAGACCTTGAACAACGCGATTTTTCACGCCTTCCGTGATGCCGGCGGCGAGGAGAAGTACCACATCAACGAATTCAAGGAGTTGGACGAGGGCGAGGAGATCACGGTGGAGTACGGAAGCTCCTCGACGCTGGCGGGGTTCACCGTCACCGACTCGGCGGGGGGACTGAGCCTGCGGACGGTCCTCGAGCGGTTCGAGCGGCAACTCTCCCACGACGGCTTGTTCGACGAACGGGGGCGGGGCATCTTCCTTTCCCACCAGCTATCCTCCACCCTCGTCCTAAACCTCGACGAGGGGCGCTGCACGCAAGTGATTGCGCTCTTCGACGAGCCCCGCCAGAAGCGGAGTGGAACCAAGCCGTTCATCGTCAACCGCATCGGCGGCATCAACCACACGCCGCTCCTGAGCGAACTCGACCTCGACTGATTTTCCCCGTCGTTCCCCCCCGGTTTCGATTCCCACAATCGTTCAAGACCGCCCCCAACGCCCCGAGGAGGCCGCTGTCCCCGTGCTCGGAAAGCTCATCGCCCCCACCATTGCCGAGCTCGTCCGCGACAAGGACTTTCGCTCGCTCAAGGAAGACCTCGCCGGCCTGCCCTCCGCCGACCTCGCCGACATCATCGCCGACCTCGAGGACGATCTCGTCTCCGTCGTCTTTCGCCTCCTGAGCAAGGAACAGGCGACCGAGGTCTTCGAGTACCTTGACGTCGAGCACCAACACCTGCTGCTGCGCTCGCTGTCCGACGAGTGGATTGCCCACCTCCTCTCGGAGATGAGCGTCGACGACCGGACGACGCTGCTCGACGAGTTGCCGCCGGAGGTAGCCGCCCAGCTCCTCGAGGTCCTGCCGGAGGAGGATCGTGCCCTCGCCCGCGCCATCCTCAATTACCCCGAGGACACGGTCGGGCGCCTCATCACCCCGGACTACGTCGAGGTCACGCCGGAACTCACCGTTTCCGAGGCGCTCGACCGGATTCGTGAGTTCGGCAAGGACAAGGAAACCGTCTATGCATGTTATGTGATCGGCGAGCACCGCAAGCTGCTCGGCTTTGTCTCGCTTCGCAAGCTGGTCACGAGCCCCCTCCAGGCCCGTATAGACGATCTTTACCAGCGGAACTTCGTCTCCCTGGAAACGGGCACCCCCGCCGAGGAGGCGGTCGAGATCATCCGCCGCTACGACCTCATCGCGCTCCCGGTCCTCGACAAGGGGGGCAACATGGTGGGTATCGTCACCGTGGACGACCTGATGGACGTCGCGGAGGAGGAGTTCCGCGAGGACATGGAACTGATGGCCGCGGTGGTTCCCGGTGGCGACCAGCCCTTCCTCGAGGAGCCGGTGCTCTCGTCGGTCTGGCGCCGCCTGCCGTGGTTGCTGGCGTTGCTCCTGGTGGAGGGTCTCGCGGTCTTTCTCCTCGCGCGGTACAACATCCTGCTCGAGGAGCACATTGCGCTGTCCTTTTTTCTGCCGGCGCTGATCGCCACGGGGGGCAACACCGGAACCCAGGGGGCGTCGATGGTGATCCGCGCGCTGGCCGTGGGCGAGGTGGGATTCGCGCAACTCGCGCGGGTGATTCTGCGGTCGGTCCGGGGCGGCCTGTTGCTCGCGCTGATGCTCGGCGCCGCCGGGTTCGTTATGGCGACGGTGATCAAGAGCGATCTCGACATCCGCATCGCGCTGTGTGTGAGCCTGGGACTGGCCGCCGTGGTGATCATGGCGAACATCGCCGGCAGCGTCTTTCCGCTGTTGCTCAAGCGGGTGGGGCTGGACCCGGCGCTGATGAGCAGCCCGTTCATCAGCACCATCGTCGACATTCTCGGGCTGGTGATCTACATGGAGATCAGCCGGGCGATCCTGACGATTTAGGGGGACGCACCGCTACAGCGTGCATTCGGAAACGAGCACCCGCGCCTGCTCTGCATGGTGGGCGTGGACCAGGATTCGCACCTCCGCCAGGTGCCCGATGTTCATCGCGTAGGGCCCCGAGGAGCTGTTTCCCAGGGTGGCGCAGGGAATGTCGTGGTGCTCCAAGTAGCTCTTGATGAGCCCCGCCTTCCACACCGTCTCCGCCACGTGAACACAAACCAGTTCCTCGCTGCCGAGGTCGAAGGAGACCCTGTCGGTCTCCTCATGGATCGGCGCGGCCGGTTCCTCCAGATCGTCCTCCTCGACCAGTTCCGAGCCGCAGTCGCAGTAGAGGGTTCCGGCCGGGTAGGTGATGCCGCAGTTTGGGCAGATGGACTCGCCGCCGGGGAGAAGAAAATCAGCGCTCGGGCGGGCGGGGC
>CAYQTO010000071.1:13167-16978 GCA_964420455.1 uncultured Candidatus Sumerlaeota bacterium
CAGGCGTCCGCAGCGAGGTGCTGCCGAGCGGGGCGGAACTCGGCCTCGAAGGCAGTGGCCACGGCGGCCGGCATCGGACGGGAAAAACGTTCCTCGCTGGAGTCTTCGTCCCGCGGGCGCCACTCCCGCAGCCGGTGCATGCCATACCACGTCACCAATAGAACCCCGCCGACGACGAGAAGGACATGGTTGGCGGGGGGGAGTTCGGGATCCATCGGAGAGGTTTGAGGAGGGATTCAGGACTGCTTTGGACGCTCCCGGGGAGAGCCTTGGAAATCAAGCCGAAAGGCCTTTATCAGGTGGCGAAGTAGTCGGGCTCGTTGCCGGGCTTCCACTTGATGTTGCAGCCGATGGAGGGCTTCTGGGGCTCGGGCGCGGGCTGGCCGGCGAGGGCGGCGTCCGCGGCGGCGCGCAGGTCGGCGCCGGTCACGGGCGTGTCGCTGTTGGTGCGGGCGTCGTCGAACTGGCCACGATAGACGAGTTTGTGCGCCGCGTCGAAGACGTAGAAGTCCGGCGTGCAGGCGGCGCGGTACGCCTTGGCAACTTCCTGCGTCTCGTCGTAAAGATATGGGAACGTGTACCCGGCGTCGGCCGCCTCGTCCTTCATCTTGTCGAAGCTGTCGTCGGGGTGGGTTTCCACGTTGTTGGAGCTGATGGCGACGATGGCGATGTTCTTGTCCCGATAGTCACGCCCAAAGGCGGCGAGCCCCTGGCGGATGTGCTTCACGAAGGGGCAGTGGTTGCAGATGAACATGACAACGAGGGGCCGGCCGGCGAAGTCGCCATTCGAGACGGTATTGCCGTCGGTGGCGGGGAGGGAGAAAGCGGGGGCGGGGGTGCCAAGCGGGAGCATGGTGGAGGGGACGGCGGCCATGTGAGCATCCTTTTGGTAGAAAGCGGGTTCGCTCCTCCTACGCGGGAAGGAGGGTCCGGGTAAAGGCAACTTGTGATGAATTTCGGGCGGCGGTTGCCGGGAGGGGCCCTACAGCGCTTCCTCGTTCGTCTCGCCAGTGCGGATGCGCATGGCATTCTGGACGTCGAGGACGAAGATCTTGCCATCGCCGATGGTTCCGGTCTGGGCGGCCTCGGCGACGGCCTTGACGACCTCGTCGCACTGGTCGTCGCCGACGACGATTTCGAGGCGGACCTTCGGCATGAAGTTCACCTGATACTCACTGCCGCGATACAGTTCCTGGTGCCCCTTCTGGCGGCCGAAACCGCGGACCTCCCAGGCGGTCAGGCCCATGATGCCGAGCGAGGCGAGCGCCGAGCGGACATCCTCGATCTTGTGGGGCTTGATGACGGCTTCGATCTTTTTCACGGGGCGATCTCCTGAAAGGGCGGAACAGTCAAGCGGTCAAGGAAAGCCCAGAGGGCAGAGGGACGGCAAGGGGGAAGAAGAGGGGAGGGAGCGGAGGGCGGCGGTGGTGCCGCCCTCCGCGACTGGCGGTTACTGGTTGTAGTAGAGCACGAACTCGTAGGGGTGGGGACGGAGACGGATCGGATCGACCTCGTTTTCGCGCTTCCAGTCGATGTACGAGAGGACAAAGTCCTGCGTGAAGACGTCGCCCTTGGTGAGGAACTCGTGGTCGGCTTCGAGGGCGTCGAGAGCGCCTTCGAGGCTGGCCGGAGTTTTGGGCACCGCCTTGGCCTCGTCCGCCGGCAGGTCGTAGATGTTCTTGTCGAGGGGCTTGCCCGGGTCGATCTTGTTCTGGATGCCGTCGAGGCCGGCCATGAGCATGGCGGCAAAGGCGAGGTAGGGGTTGGCCATGGGGTCGGGGCAGCGGAACTCGACGCGCTTGGCCTTCTCGCTCGGGCTGTACATGGGGATACGGACCGAGGCGGAGCGGTTGCGCTGCGAGTAGGCAAGGTTCACCGGAGCCTCGTAGCCGGGCACAAGGCGCTTGTAGGAGTTGGTGGAAGGGTTGGTGAAGGCGAGGATCGCCGCGGCGTGCTTGAGGATGCCGCCGATGAAGTTGAGCGCCGCCTCCGAGAGGCCCGCGTAACCGTTGCCGGCGAACAGGTTCTTGCCGTCCTTCCAGATCGACATGTGGGTGTGCATGCCCGAGCCATTGTCCTCGAACACCGGCTTGGGCATGAAGCAGGCCGAAAGGTTGTGGCGGCGGGCGACGTTGCGGATGATGTACTTGTAGAGCAGCGCCTTGTCGCCCATCCGGAGCATCGAGTCGAAACGCATGTCGATCTCGCACTGGCCGGCGGTGGCCACCTCGTGGTGGTGGGTCTCCACGTGGATGCCGCACCGCTCCATGATGTCGACCATTTCGCTCCGGATGTCCTGGAGGGTGTCGACCGGTGGGAGGGGGAAGTAGCCTTCCTTGTGACGGATCTTGTTGCCGAGGTTGGCGCGGCCGTAATCGCCCCTTTCCTCGCGGGCGCTGTTCCAGATCGCCTCGGGGCTGTCCACAAGGTGATAGGAGGAGTGAGCCTCGTAGTTGTAGAGCACCTCGCTGAAAAGAAAGAACTCGAGCTCGGGGCCGACAAAGCAGGTGTCGCCGATGCCGGTGGACCGGAGGTAGTTCTCGGCGTTGATGGCGATGTTTCTGGGATCGCGGGGATACTTCTCGAGGGTGATCGGATCGACGATGTTCCCAACGAGGGAGAGCGTGGGAATCTCGCAGAAAGGGTCGACCATGGCGGTGGCGGGGTCCGGCATCAGGAGCATGTCAGATTCGTTGATGGCCTGCCAGCCGCGGATGGAGGAGCCGTCGAATCCCAGGCCGTTCTCGAACGTGCCCTCTTCGAGTTCCGACGCCGGGCAGGTAAAGTGCTGCTGAACCCCCGGCATGTCGGTGAACTTGTAGTCCACAAACCGGATATTCTTCTCTTTGACGAGTGAGAGAACCTCGGATGGCTTCATTCGCGATCACCTTTGTTTGTAGGAGTCGGCGTGCGGGGGAGGGCCCGGCTGACCGCCGTGGAGTCAGGGGGGTATCCGCAGGCCCGTGGCGGCACAAAGGGAAAAGGGCGGACCCCAGCGGTCCAAAAGTGGTTAAATGCGACCGCAGGATCCCGCCATCGCGGGACGATGGTCGAACCTGCTAAAACTGGCCAAAAAGAGCCAAAGAGTTCCCCGTTGCCAAGTCTCTCCAACCCCCCTATACCCAAAACCCCCGGGTCACCGGTCACCCCCAGCGAGGCCAACGATGAACAAGTTCCTCCGCGAAACCGACGACTTCTTTCGCCAGTATATGCCGGATGTCACCCGCCGGGTGTTCTACATCCTGGCGGTTGCCTTCCTTGCCCTTTACGCCCTCAACGTCCTCGGCGGGAGGATTCCCCTCGTCCAGGTGATTGTCGACCGGGTCTTCATCCTGACGCCCTACCAGGCGGTCCTTCAGGGCCACATCTGGCAGTTCGTCACCTACATGTTCACCCATTTCGACTTCCTGCATCTGTTCTTCAATGCGCTGATTTTCTTTTTCTTCGGCTCCATGGTGGAGAACTACATCGGGAGCCGGCGGTTCTTCTGGTTCGTGATGCTGGCGGGGGTCTTCGCGGCGGTGCTGCATACGGCGCTGGCGTTTGTTTTCGACGCGACAGGGCCGAGCGAGAACATCTCGCGGGGGCTGCTGGGCTTCAGTGCGGTCGTCTATGCGCTTACGGTAGCCACGATGGTCTACTTTCCGCGCTCCACCGTGTACGTGTTCTTTTTCCTGCCGATGCCGATGGCGGTGCTGGGGGCGTTTATCCTGGTGCTGCTCGGGATCGACACGCTGGCGTCGATTGGCGCGGGGTCGACGGGGCGGGGGGGGGTTGGGGACATTGCCCACGCGGGGGGCGCCATCATGGG
>CAYQTO010000072.1:0-16947 GCA_964420455.1 uncultured Candidatus Sumerlaeota bacterium
GTTTCGAGCTACGTGGCGGGGGAGGACCGGTCGTATAGCCGGTCGACTTGGGCGCACAACACGGTGGAGATTGGGGGCGAGGACCAGGCGGAGTTTTGGGGGGCGTTTCGTGTGGCGCGGCGGGGTCGCGTGAGGGACGTTCGGTGGGAGCCCGGGGGCGGGGCGTTTCGGCTGTGGGCGTGGCACGATGGATATACGCGTCTTCGGGGGGGCGCGGTGCACGAGCGCGAGTTCTCCTGGTCGGGGGCGGGGCGTCTGGAATTGACGGATGTCGTGCGGGCCGGCGTGGCGGTGGAGGCAGCAGGCCGGCTGCACCTCCATCCGGATTGCGAGGTCCGCCAGACCGGGCCGGGAGCGTTCGACGTCCGGCGGGATGAGGTACAGATGCATATACGGATCAGGGGCGACGTGGCGTGTGGCGTTGAGCGGTCCTGGTACATGCCGCGTTTCGGCGAGAAAATTCCGCGGGCGTGTGTGGTGTGGCGTGGCGCGGGGCGGCGTCTGCGTGTGAGGACGGTTCTGGACTGGTAGGTTGAGCTTTCGCGGATGGGCGGTGGCGGGTGCGGCCCCGGGCTTTGGTCCGGGGCTTTTCCCGTGGTGGGGGGGCTTCGTTACTGCGCGAGCCAACCGGTGGGAGAGGAGGGCGTGTTGGGGACTGTGAGACCGTCGGTGCCAAGTCCCACCCGGCCCGCTGCGGTGACGAGGTTCCGTTTGCTGTCGGAGGAGAGCGAAGTCGCTCTCACGGTCTGCGGTCGAGGGTGCGAAGACGCGGATAGCTGCTCGGGCAGTTAAGTGAGTAGCGCCCCTGCACTCCATTCTTGACAACCTCCGTCGTCGGCATCAGCGATGCCTCAAACTCATCAGCCGAGGAAAACCCCCTCATGAATCGTCTTGCTTGTCCGGCGCTGATTCTGGCCGCGGCCATGGCCGTGTCGGCGCCTGACGCCGCCGCCCAATGGACCGAGGTCGCCCCTGGCATCGACTACCAAAAGTTCACTCTTTCGGACCCCAACGACGTTTACGTTGCGCGAATGGACCGCGCCAACCTCGACGTGACGATCGATTCGGTGCTCGGCCAGGGAAAGCTCGACGGCGACACGCGCGAGACGGTCAGTTCGATGGCGGCGCGCCGCGACGGCTCAATCGGCTATTGGAACCAGACATGGGGTGATACGGTTCAGGACGTCGTTGTGGCCATCAACGGCGATTTCTGGGACACGGACCTCGGCATGCCCGAGAGCGGCCACATCCAGTCCGGTTGGTACGCGAAAAGGTTTACCAACTTTTCGGGGGGAAGCGGGTTTGCGTGGACGCTGAACCGGGGCGCCTTTATCGGCGGATGCGTCAATCATCCAGCAAGCCGCAACTACGTTGCCTACCCGACGACGGCCGACGACCAGAATATCAACGCGATCAATCTGCCGCGCGAGAGCGGCGACCTCGTGCTTTACACCCCGCAATATGGCACCTCGACGGGGACAGACGCGGGGGGGACGGAAGTACTCGTACGGATGGCTCGTCCCACGTTGGTTCTGCCCCAGCCGGCTTACGCTTCGGGGACGGTGGTAGACGTGCGGCCGGGCGCCGGCGACACGCCGATTCCCTTCGACCATATTGTCCTCTCGGCGACGGGGAGCGCGGCGACGAAGCTCGCATCCAACGTCAGCCCGGGTGCGGAGATTCGCATCTCCCAGGAAATCACCCACTACGCCCCGGATTGCTCGACGGGCGGCTGGCCTGATTGGACAAAGACCTATGCGTCGATCGGGGGGAGTTTCGATTTTTTGCGCAATGGCGTGATCGATCCTCACAGCGAGAACGTGGGTGCCACGACCCGTAATCCGCGCACGGCGGTAGCCTTTAACGACGACCATATCTTCTTTATCGTGATTGACGGCCGACGTTCGGGCTCGGTTGGCATGTCGGCCCAGGAGATGGGCGAGTTCTGTCGCGATACGCTCGGGGCCACCGACGGGATCAATCAGGACGGCGGGGGATCGTCGGCCATGTGGGTCGACGGCACGATTGTGAATCAGCCTTCCGACGGAGCCGAGCGCCCGACGCACAACGGATTGATGATGGTGCGGATCGAAGTGCCGAGCCAATCGACGGCGCTCGCGGCCGAGCGCACCTTCGAAGTTGTCAGTGCGACGGCGCTGCGCCAGGGCCCCGGAGGGAACTTCGGGAGCTTCTCCACGGTTTCAGAGGGCGCGACCGGTTCGGTCGTCGATCATGGACTGAACGGCATCGGCGCGACGGGCGAGTCGTGGTGGCTGGTCAACATTGGCGGCACGGAGGGCTGGATCGCGGAATCCGTGCTTACCGGTTTCTCGGCGGCAGGCGGGAGTTGGGAGAAGTACTAGAGTGCTTCCCCAAAGCCTGGTCCCGATGGGGCAGGTTGGGAAAGCATTGGAGGCGGTAGAAGCGGCGCGACAGAGGGTTCACTCTGATGCGGCGAGGAAAGCGAGAGCCCCGGACGCGTGTCCGGGGCTCGCTGTTTGTTGGGGTGAACCGGGGCAGCGGAGCGGGCCTACGGTCGTTTATCGACGGGGCTGCTGACCTCGAAGACGTCCCACTGGTCGACGCGGGTGGGGTCGGGCCCGGCGGGGTTCTGGTCGAGAGTTCCATCGACATCGATGGTGAAGGACTGGGCGTCCTCCATTTCGAAGTCGAGCGTCTGGTCCTCCTGACGGACGAGGAGTGTGACGCGGGCGGGCTCGGTGGGGGCATCGGGCGTTTCCCAAGTCAGGGCGCCGGTGGCGGGGTCGAGCGCCATGCCGGTCGGTCCTTCCAGGAGGGTGAACTCCCGGCCGAGGGCGGGGAGGCCTCCCTCGACGTCCGGCGTATAGGTCCACGTGGTGCCGGGGATGCCCTCTGTCGGGGGGACGCTGACGAACCGCAGGTCTCCGGGCACCTCGAGGGTCGCCACGTGAAGGACAAACTCCTGGCGGACGGTGTCGGTGCCGTCGCTGACCTCGAGGACAACCTGCTCAGCTCCCTCGATGATGGGCGTATAGCTGAGGACGCCCGCGGGGGACATGGTCATGCCGACGGGCCCTTCGACGAGCGTATAGCCCAGCGGGTCGTTGTCCGCGTCCTCCGCCTCAACGGTATAGACGTAGGGCTCGTTGGGCGATGCCACGGTCGTGGGCGAGGAGGTGATGATGGGGATGCTGTTGCCAGGCGTGCCGGAGCGGGCAAGGGCGGTGTCGGTCGCCAGGTCGAAGCTTTCCACAAGGATGAACTCCTCCTCGGGGAACTCGTCGTTCTTGGCGGCGGTGCCGCGCGAGGCGAGGTGTTCGGCCCATGCCTTGTCGAAGACCGGGTTGGGCGTGGCCATCTTGGCGGCGCGGTGATTGTGGAGGGCGGTCATGGCGGCCTGCTGGGCGAGCGATTCGAGCCCGCGTGGCTCGAACAGGGCCTTGCCGCCGAGGGCGGCGATCCGTGTGCGCATTTCCGGAAGGAGGTCGCGCATGGTGGTGCCCTTGGCCGCCGTCTTTTCTTCGTCCAGGTAGGGCTTCGCGGCCTCGCGGAGGATCTCGAGCCCGACGCGGCGCTTCTCCTCCGAGGTCTCGACCTCGGCGATGGCCTTTACCGTGAAGCGATAGCTACGGCCGGTCTCGAGATCATCGAGGACGCCAATGTTGGAGCCCGCCGGGACACTGGCCCCGACAACGTAGTGGAGGGTCTCAAGGTCCGGGGTGGCATCGACGCGGTAGCTGATGCCGGTCTCGTCCTCGAGGGGTTCGAAGGCGACCACTCCGGTGCCGCCGGCGATCGTGGCATCGACGGCGCCGATGGTCGGCGGTGCGTCCGGGTGGGCGAGGAAGACGGGCGCATCGTGGTACCGGAGGGCGGGCGGATTCACGCCGTCCTCGGCGATTGTATAGACGTAGTAGAGGCCCGGCTGGACGGGGCTCGTGGCGAGGTCGTGGGTGAAGACGCCGGGCCCGTTGCCGCCGACATTGGACGAACCGAGCTGGGACCCGTCAAAGCCGGCGCGGTCGCGGTCGAGAAAGAGCGACACGGTGGTCGGTGCGTTGTCGTCCTCGACCGTATAGCCGACGCCCAGGCTGGCGCCGTCGGCCACCACGTTGGTGATTTCCACGTCGGGCTGGCGGTCCTGGCGGATCAGTTCGATCACGTAGTCGCCGAGTTCCTCGGGATTGTCGACCAGGACGGTCCAGGTGCCCTGCTTGGGAGTGGGCAGGAGGAAGCCGGCGTCGCGCGTGGCGGTATTCGCCAGCCAATGGGCCGGCTGGTTGGGATCAAACGCGTCGAGCGGATAGTCCTCGGGGGTGAAGGGCTCGATGTCTGGCGAGACGAGGGTGAAGGACGGATCCGCCCCCTCGTTCTCGTAGTTGATGCGGACGATGGCCATTCCCTCGCCCTGAATGTCAACCGTGTGGAGGTTCTGTTTTCCTTCGGGGGACTTACCGGCGGCGTCGCGATATTCGCGGGACTCGATAAGCAGGTTCTCGTGGAAGGCCACCGCGGCCCCATCGACGGACTTGTCGGCCACCTGGTAGCGGAGGGGAACCTCCCACGGGCGGAGCAGTTCCTTCTCCACGTCAAAGTCGACGCTTCCGCCGCCAACGCTCACGATCACCTTCCAGGCGAGGACCTGGGCCCAGGCGGCCACCTTTACCGGATTGTTCTGGAAGGAGGCACCGAGCTCCGCGAGGCTCTTGCCACCCACCAGGGGCACACTTTCGGGGATGACGACGCCAACGGTCGCCCAGCCGGACACCGACCCGTTGAACCCGATGAAGGCCTCGCCCTCGCCCCGGATGATATATTGATAGACAAAGAATCCGCCAAAGCGCGTGCCCGCATCGCCTCCGGTCCACTTGACCACGACATAGGCGCCGCCGACGTCCATGATGAGGACACGGGCCACTCCCTCGAGTGCCATCAGGGACTCGTCGAAGTAGGCCGTGAGGGTGCCCGTCAGGAGCGATTGGCCGAACACCCGAGGGCCAGCCGTGATCCCCATGGAGCCCTGGATATACAGGGGGGGCATGCCGCACCACTGGCGAACGCCGAGAACGGGGATGTCGGTGGATCCGCAGCGCTCGATCCGGGCGAGGTTGCCCGCCTCGGCAGTGATGTCCTGAAGGAAGGCGCCTGTGTTGCCGATCGGCTTGTTGAGATCGAACAGGCCAACCCCGATGCGGTCGAGTTGGCCGTCGAGGATCCGGAAGTTTGCATCGAGCGTGATGACGGCGGGAATGCGGAAGGACGCGGACCCGTCAAAGAGCTCCGGCGGCCCTTGGTCATAGAGGAAGCACACCCGGGGGAGGATCATGCGCGAGGCGCGGACGTTCGACTGCGGAAAGCACAGTTCGAAGGCCTCGAGGACAAATCCACCGTCGCCGCGGACGATGAAATCAGCCCCGGTGGAGGCGCCGGAAAGGTTGCTGGGGAGCTCGACGAAGGCGGCGAGGGCGATGCCGCCTCCGCCATCCTCGGGCTCGCCGCTTTCCACGTCCACTGTCAAACCGGCGAACTCAAACCGGCCCCGTCCGAGACGCACACCGCCTTCGCCGATGGTCACATCCTCGACGAGTACCTGGCCAAAATTCTCCACGATCAGGTCTGCCAGGTCGGCCCGGAAGCCCCGGGGTCGGAAATCGCCGTTGGCAATCTCCAGCGAGACCGTGGCAACGGTCATGAGCGCGCCCTCCACCCATGCCCCATCGGAATCGATATAGACGTTGGTGACGTCGATGCCTTGGCCATTGACGTTAAGCCGGGCCGACGCAGCGAAGACGTAGTCGGGCTGGAAATCGGCCCCAAGCAGGGCGACATCGATGGGGCCAGCGGTGAAGGTCCCTCCGGTGGCGGACACGTTGCCTGTCTGGTCGATCCTCAGGCCCTCGATACTGGCGGACCCGAGGTCGCCAACCACCCCGGAAACGAGCGCCGCTTCCACCCGAATCGGTGCGGTCTCGAACCGGAACTCCTCGAGCGAAAGCACCAGGTTCGAGATTTCAAGCGTCCCCGTCCCCAGATTGATCGCCGAGGAGTCGGCACTGAAGTCCTCAAGCGCGATCGCGACAGCTCCGGCTTCCAACGTCGCCGCTGCGACAGAGATTCCGATCGCCGAGAAGTCGCCCTCCAACAATTCGATCGAGTAGGAATTGATCTGGACGGTACCGCTCTGGAGGGAGACCTGCCCTGGAAGGATCGACAGGTCGCGCACCTCGAAGAGGAAGTTCGAGGCCCCGTAAGTTGGCGTACCGGCGACCGTCGCCGTCCCGATGAAAATTCGGTTCGGCTCGAACTCGGGGTTACTGAGCGCGAGCGTTACCTGGGGAGTCACGATCGACCCCCCGGTCGCGGACACGTTTCCGAGCCCATCGACCTCGAAGCCCTCGATGGTGATCGAACCCACCGATGCGATCGCGCCGGAGGCGAGGCCCGCCTGGAAAGCCTGATCCGTCGCGCTGTAGCCCATGTTCTCGAGCGTCAGGCTGACCTGCGAGATGGTGATGGCGCCCGATTCGACACTGAAGCCAGCGGGGGAGACCACGAGGTTGGTCAGGGACAGGTCGACACCTCCGGGTGCCGTCAGGTTGCCGCTGCCGATCTCGATTCCCTCGGCGGTGAAGGTCCCCGCCTCAAGGGTGACGCTCAGCGAGCCATCAAATTCGATGCTCCCGCTGTCTATACTCACCAGGGAGGGGGAAACCAGCACTCCCGCGAGGCTGACGGTCCCTCCGGGCAATCCGGTCAGCGTCGCTGCGGGAAGTCGGACGCTGCCGTCCTCGAAGAACTGCGGTTGTGAAATGGTGATCTCGATGCAGTCGCTCCCGTTGCAGTTGGCGATGATGCTTCCGGTGAAGGAGATCGCGCCATTGGTGGCCGTCAGGCCGAGGCTCCATCCCTCGATCCCCGGATAGGTGGGCCCTTCGAACAGCAGGTCGAAGCCGTCCGCCCTGAAGTCTTCCGTCGTGGGGGCGAAGGGGCGCTGCTGGCCGCCGAGGCCGGTATAGAAGATCCCCGCCAGGATCGAAACCCCCGTGTCGGGCGAGAGGACCATCCCCTCGAAACTCGTATTGAGGAGGCTGCCGTCCGCAAAGGAACCGTCGATCGTCACGTCGCTGGCGCGGATGGTCGCGCTGTCGAGCGTGACATCGACGTTGGAGATCGTGAGGAACCCGGCGCCGTTGGTCGGGATCATCACCCCACTGGTGGCATCGATGGCGAAGGGACCGTTCGCGAGCAGGAGGGGATCCTGCTCCGGCACGCTACCGAGCTCGAGCGCGCCGCTACCGATGATTGTTTCCGCCGCCTCGTCGATCTGCAGGTCGGGGCCTGAAGGGTAGTCGACAAGGCCATTGAGGGTCACCGGCGGCACTGCGCGCCACGTGGTCGGGCCCGTCTTGATGATCGCCTCCGCATCCACCGTCAGGCTGCCGACGTTCAAGGTCGTCAACGCGCCGTCCACGGTCACCGACTCGATGCCGGTAAATGGGATGCTGGCGAATCCAGCCTGCTGGATGGTGCCCGTTCCATCGCCGTTCTCGAGAACGACGAGGTTCTCGACATCGGTCGAGTTGATGATCAGTTCGTCTGTCCCGGGGCCGCCGTCGATGCTGAAGCTCGAGTTGATGTTCGGCGTCAGCTCAAGCGTGTCCTCGCCGGCGCCCGCCTCCACCGAAATTGCTTCGACCGCGGCGGTGAAGCTGACGGCGAAGCTCCCGTTCCACTCCACATTGGTCGCGGAAATCTTCAGGTTGTCGGCGCTTGCCGTGGCGACCACGTCGAGGGTGTCGGTCCCCTGGCCGGCGACCTCGTCGATGGAGACATCGCCCCCAAGGCCCGGACCCAGGTTGACGGTGCCGTTGGAGTTCCCCGTCCCCGCGATCGAGACGCCCGAGGGGGGCGCCTCGCTGATGGTGTATGTGAAGGGTGAACCATTGGCGCGATAGCGCTCGACGGTGTTCGCCGTGAGGTCGAGCTGGCCCTCGGCGCCGGCGGAGAGACGCCTCAAGGAGGCGCCGAGCTCCAGCGTGGCCGAGACCGGCAGCGAACTGAAGTCCACCGTGTCAAGGCCCTCGCCTGCGTTCTCGGTCAGCGTGTCGGTTCCAAAGCTGGCACCAATCGTATAGACATCGTCGCCGGGCCCACCCAGCAGACTGTCGTCGCCCGGCCCGCCGATCAACGTGTCGTTCCCCGGACCACCGCGCAGCGTGTCGTTCTCCGACCCTCCGTCGAGCGTGTCGTTACCCCCCTCGCCCTCGATCGTGTCGTTGCCACCGCCACCGCGCAGGATGTCCGCCCCGTCGCGACCAAAGATGCTGTCGTTTCCACCCTGACCGTCGAGAAGGTTCCCCCCCCCGTTGCCGGTGATGGAATCGCCGAGGGCGCCGCCGAGAATGTTCTCCGCACCCGTGAGCGTCACAATACCGGGCGCGATGGATTGGGGATTCTCCAGGCTTGCCGTGAGCGTCAGATTCCGGTCGTAGACCACCGTGTCGTTTCCGGCGCCGAGGTGGACCTCCCAGGTCCAATCCTCGAGCGTCAGCGTATCGTCCCCAGGCCCGGCGGTGATCGCATCAACACCGGTGAACGTCATGAAGCCGTCCTCGGTCCGTCCGCTGGAGGTCCCCGACGAGGAGTCCTCGATGATGTAGTTCCGCGCCCCGGTGCCCGGCGACGTGATCCCCAGCCCGTCCGAGGTGCCATTGAGGGTGAATTGGATACGCGGGATTTCCGCGGCACTTAGTGGCGGAAGGATAATCTCGTCCTCGAGTCTGTTCCCCGTAAAGTTGACCGCCGACAGGTTGGTGAACGCGCCGGTCGTAACCCCCGAGAGATCGAGCACATCAACCCCCTCAAGGGCCCCGATTCCCCCCGTGTAGGTGATGGTCGTCACGCTGGAGGGGGGGACGTTGACCGGATTTCCGCCGTTCTCCGGGCGCTGACCATTGATCTCCACGCGGCCGCCGTTTACCGCAATCACCGCGTTTGTGTTTCGGAAGGCGTTGAGCGTCAGAACCCCGCTCGCGTACGTGGCGACCGGGCTCCCGACAACCTGAATGGAGGCCGGGCCGACGGATCCGAAGCTGGCGGGATCAATGATGTTCCCGAGCGGGTCGCGTATATCACTGTTGGTCACGAGATCCGCAATCAACTGGCCGCTCCCCGTCCCGACGTTCACGACAACTTCCCAAATCCTTCCATCACCGAGCGCCTGCACAGACTCCACCGAGGCCCCCTGGGTCTGGGAAGCGGTGAGGTCGAAATGCGAGGGGAGCACGTTTTCGACGGGCTCGTTAAAGCTCACAAGAAACGTTGTCGTAGGGCCGATGGTGTCCGTTTCGGTGCCCTCCAGCTGGGTAACCGATGGCCGCACGCGGTCGAGGTTGTAAAACTGCTCCGAGGCGATCGACGTCAGCCGGAGCGGGTTTCCCCAGTCGTCGCGAACCGACGAGAGGGCACCGCTGTTCAGGCGAGCACCGATTCTTCCCTGCGTGTTGGAGGTGGTGCGGATCGTGACCGTATAGGCGGTGGTCGGTTCGCTGCCTACGGGGACGACGGACTCGATGCTCAAGCCCGTCACACCGTCGGGAGAAAAGGGCGAGACATCGGACGTCCGAAGTCCCGAGACGGGTTCATCGAAGGTCAGCCGCAGGTCAACGAGGGCGTCGGCCGTGGGGTTGGTCTCAAGGCGCTGGGTTGTCCCTGGGCTCGGCCCGGACACGTCGGAATTGCTGTAGATCAGGTGCAGGGCGCTGTCGCTTGCATAGACGATGTCCAAGTCGCCATCGTTGTCCAGGTCCGCCAGGTTCACCGAGCTTCCCGCGAGGTTTCCTCCAACGGTGCGCTGGGTCATCGTGACGTTTCCACCGCCGATGGGCTCGATGTCCAAGTGCAGCAGCGGCAACCCATTCACGGACCGCGAAAGGATCACGTCGCTGTCGCCGTCCCGATCCACGTCCCCCGCTGCGAGGTACTGGACCGAGGGAATGTCCCACTCGTCCTTCTTGGTCCAATCCATCCCGTTGCCCGAGTTCCGCCACCATCCAACCACCGACCGGTAAGTGGGAAAGAACTCCTCCCAAGTGGACACAAAGTCCATGTTACCATCATTGTCCACATCGACGGGAATGATATCTCGCGGGTGGTCCATCCCGCCGAAGGTCATCCGGTGCACGCCAAATTCAGTAAAGTATTTGTTATCTATGTCGGTTCTTCTGTTATGGAGCCGCACCTGAATGTCGGGCTGGCCGAAAGCATTCGGTTCGGAGTTCATCCAAAGGAGGTCCGGCCATCCGTCGCTGTTGAAGTCCGCCGTCGAAAGCCGGTAGTATTCGCTCTCGGCATTGTCGATGCCTGAGAACTGCTGGGTGCTCCGCCGTGTGACTCGAAAACTGTTTGTCGCCTGCTCCCAATACATGAACGACATGTATCCGGGGGCATTACCATCAAAGAAGACGATGTCGTCCTCCCGGGTGTCGAAGTCGAGGTCCGCGATGGCCATCACCCGGTCGGTTTCCTTCCAATCGCCGGACATGGTATCGCTGGCGCTATCGGAAGAGATCACACTGGAGCCGGCGGGCGATGTGCGTCCAAATTGTGCAAGGCGCCCTTGAATCGCGTGCCTGGTGATCATGAACCGGCTGGAGTTCGCGGAGGCTGCGTCCTCCCAGATCTCGATGTCGCGGATCGTCCCGAAATTTCCACTGAGGAAATTCCCGACGTCGTAGGCGCCATTGGGCTGCCGCACGAACCGGAAGGCCACGCCGCTGGTGTTCACCAGGGCGATCTCGGGAAAGCCATCCCCGTCCCCGTCATGGACGTCGACAGGGCCCCGCCAACCAGCGTAGGTGGTCACTCCGCTCCATGGGACCTCGCGGGCGAGTGCCGCCGGAACGGCCAGAAGAAGGGCGAACAGCAAGGGGAAGGTGTGGGAAGGGGAGGAAAGAAAGCAACGGCGCATGGGTCTGTCGGTATCCTTCTGGGCGGATGCCCCCCAGGTGGGGGGGAAGTGCTAATACAGGCTTTCGCATGCTTGACCCCTCGCTGTTCGAAGTCTCGTTCTCCGGTCAAGGCGTTCGTTCCGAATTTGTCGAAAATTTAGGAGGGATCCGACAAGGAGGCGATGCTGATTTCGGGGATTTCCCCGAGACAGCCGTTCTTCCACCGGCGACACTGGTACGATAACCACAGAGGTAACCGGTTGAAGCAGATCTGCGAATCCAGCTTATCATGCAAATAACGGAAAATTTCGATTCCTTGCGGAACGGATTGAAGTCAGCAGTCTGTTGTAATTTAAATATGGTGGCACAAATTTCAGCCAGATTTACCCATCCATAGTGGCAGGTAAAGGCAAGCGAATCATCCCTTGGAAGGCATGGAAGCCCACCATGCGGGCCTTCTTCCCAGATTGCGGCCGGTGGTCGCCAGACGGCCGGAGGGAGCTGGTGACTGTAATGTTGAGGGTGGCGGACAGGGTGGGATTCGAACCCACGATACGGGGTTACCGTATACACGCTTTCCAAGCGTGCGCCTTCAGCCGCTCGGCCACCTGTCCGCACGCAGGATCGGGAGAAGACGTGCTACCGTGGTGTCCGTCAATGCGAATCGCGGATTGCCGCAGACGGAGCACGGGTCTCCCCGCGCCGCTGGCATAAGTCTGGCACCCCATTCACGCGTCACAGGGAATTGGACCTTGCCCACCAGCGCTCCGCGCCCGTTAGTGCCTCCCTTGGCTGTTGGCAACCAAACGCCTACCCCTCGCAGAAAGGTTCCTTCGGAGATCGACCCATGGCGGATAAGACAAATCGGCTTCCCGAAAACGTGCCCGGCAAGTTCTATGTGGACGACCAGTGCATCGACTGCGATGCCTGCCGCGCCACGGCGCCGGATAACTTCTCGCGCGACGATGACAAGGGCTACTCCTTCGTCTCGAAGCAGCCCGAGAACGAAGTGGAGTTCCAGTTGTGCATGGACGCGCTGGAGGGATGCCCGGTCGAGGCGATCGGCTCCGACGGCGACGAGTAACGCCCTGCCGGGGCCAACCGGCCCTGCCATACCTTTCCCTCCCGACTTCCCCCGGGCGGGCCGGCCACAGTACCGGCCCGCCCGTCTCGTTTAGAGCCGCCAGAGCCGCGCGAGGCCCCGCGCCCGGTAGCCTCGAACAAGCACCTCGAGTCGCGGGCGGAACTTCTTTTTGAACGCCGCCACCGATGGCGTGTTCGCGCCCACCCAATCGTACAGGAACGGCCCCCGGCGGGCGACCAGCGCATCGGTCGCGAGCGCCTGCAGGAGGGACGGCGCACCGGAACCCGTTTCTCCTGACGCGTGCCGGGCCGCACCCACCATGTAGGAAACGCGGGTGACATCCCATGCGAGGAGCGCGGCGGCATGGGGAACGGCTGCGTCGTCGACCAGCGCGAAGGGTTCGGCGCCGAAATCTGGCGAGGCGGTGGTGAGGTCGGTCGTGGCGAGGGCGCGGACCGCCGCCGCACCTGCCTGTTCCCCAAGGCCCTGTCGCGCCCGGGTCTGTTCCCAGAGCGACGCCAGGGCCTCGACGGCCTCGGGCCCGGTGAGGAGGCGCATGCCCGCCGACTCCGCCTTGCGCGCCTGGCGGCGGACATTGTTTTCGGCCTGCCGCAACAGGTCGCCTTCCCTGCTGATTTCCGAGAGGTAGTTGTAGTGGGGCCTGAGGCGCCATCCCGCCCAGGCGAGGCCGCGCGCATCGACGGCATCAGGGCCCAGAACGGCGTCCGCGTAGCCGACGCCCGCGGGGATCGCTGCGGCCACCGCGGCGAGCGCGTCGCGGAGGAAGGATTCGCCCCCCGCATCGTTTGTATAGACAAGGCCGGCGAACGTTCCCGGGGTGGGGGAAACCCAGCATAGGACGGCGCGTCGCCGCCGGACATGGAAAGGCATGCCGGCGACCAGCTCGCTCCCGGAGAAGACTCCGAGGAGTAGCACCGGTCCGGGAGCAGTGGCCCGAATCCACGCGGGGTGGTGCACAAGGAGGCGGCCGGAGCGCTCCCAGAGGGCGATCCAGGCTGATTCCTCCGATTCATCGAGGGGGCGTGCTGTAAAACGCGTCATGAGCGGCGGTCTTGTTCTCTTTTGAACCAATCCAAGTCGAGGCGAGAAAGAAAATAAGTGTTGTGCACAAGGGAGGATGTAAAGCTCGATGCCGCTTGTAGCGACAAAGCCGAGAAGTCCCATCTTCGGAGGTTTGCCATGGCAGCAGACGCTTCAGGCGCTGCGTCCGGCGACTTGGAGGCCGTCGAGCGGCGCTTGGGGGAACTTTCCCGCAAGCTCGACGAGGTCCGCCAGGCCCAGTCCAGCGCGAAAATGACCGCCCGCCTCATCACCGTGGTCATCGTCGTCGTCGCCCTTGCGGGGGTCACCATGCTGATCATGCCGATCTGGTCAGCCTACCAGAACCGCGAACAGTACGCGGAAGCCATGCAGGCGGAGTTCAGTGAACGCATCGCTCCGATGTTGCAGGAGGAGGTGCAGGCAAGCCTCCAGGACATTGGCCCTGAAATCCAGACAGCGGTACAGGAGAAGATTGACGAGCGGCGGGAGGATCTCGTCGCGGCGGTCGATCTGAACACGATGCTTCTCTTCGACAACCTCCAGCAGTTCGCCGAGACCTCGCTGGCGGACGCCGCGGTGGAAATCGAAATCGCGGTTCGCAACGGCCTGACGGACCTCCTCCCACAGATCGACGATCCGGCCCAGCGCGACCTCATCATTGGCAACTTCTCCACCGCCCTCGAGGAAGCCAGCAAGGAACTCGTCGAGGAGAAGCTCGATCGCCACGTGACCTCTCTCGCCAATATCGAGACGCAGATGCGCCTCATCGAGACGCCGCAGGTGGTTGCCGAGATGAACGACGTGGAACTCGGAGAGGAATTGAACCGGGTGCTCTCGGAGTTTGGCCTCCTCGCGCTCCAGCGTTCCCTGACACCCGAAACCCGCGAAGCGCTGGCCGACCTGGCCAGCGAGGAATGAGGTGACCCAAATGGCAGACCAGGAATCCTTGCTGCGTCAGGTTGGAGTCATCGAGAACCGCCTCGACGAGGAGGTTGCGCGGATCAAGCGGGGCCAGATGACCACCATCATCATCGGCATCGTGCTGGTGGTGGTGATCGGCGCCTACTTCACTTGGGCGAGCTCAACGATCCGGGGCCTGCTTGCCCCGGAGGACATCGCGGCGATGGCTGGCGACCAGGCGCGCACGTATATCGCCGAGTCGCGCCCGGAGCTCGAGCGCATGGCCACGGAGCAGGCACCCATCCTCGTCAACAACCTCGCCGACGACCTTATCGAGAACCGCATCCCCCAGGGGCGCGAGTTCATCGAGGAAACCGTCCGCGAGAACGCCCAGATCCAGGTCAGCAAAGTTGTCGAGTTCGTCCTCGACAGCTTCGAGACGGTGATCGAGGAGCAGGGTGAGACCATGCGGGAGATCGGCGAGGCGCTCGAGACGGAGGCCGGCCGGCTCGAGTTCAAGGACATGATGAAGGCGCAGATGGAAGAGGCACTCGAGGCGGAGGAGATCATCATCAGCCTCGATTCCTACGGCACGGCGCTGGAGGAACTGGAGGCGCTGATGACCCGGCTTGCGACCGCCGGCCCCGGGGAGTTGAGCGATTATGAGCGGGTCGCCCGCGAGTTGATCGTCCTCGTGCGCGAGCTGGCAGGCCGGTCCGAGCTCCAACTGGGCGACCTGCCCACCCTCCAGGGCATCGACGAGGCTGTCGAGTAAGCACGGTTCCGCCATCACGACGGCTGTATAGACAAGATCCCCCGGGCCTTCGCCCGGGGGATCTTTTGTTCTCGGGGAACGGGTAGCGGCAAGATCAGGCGCCGATGGCTTCCTTCACCATGGCCGAGATCTGGTCGGGCCGTTCCGCGGTCTTGATGCCGCAGGCGTTGAGAGCCTCGATCTTGGCCTGGGCGGTGCCCCCACCGGCGCTGATGATGGCGCCCGCATGGCCCATGCGCTTGCCCGGGGGCGCGGTCAGCCCGGCGATGAAGCCGATCACCGGCTTGGTCATGTTGCTCTTGGCCCATTCCGCGGCCTTCTCCTCGGCCGCGCCACCGATCTCGCCAATCAGGATCACCGCGTCGGTCTCCGGGTCGTTCTGGAAGAGCGCGAGCGCGTCACGGTGCGACGTTCCGACGATGGGATCGCCGCCGATGCCGATGCAGGTGCTCTGGCCGATGCCCGCACGGGTCAGTTCCCACACGATTTCGTAAGTCAGGGTGCCGGAACGGCTGATGACGCCGATGCGGCCGGGCTTGTGAATATGGCCCGGCATGATGCCGCACTTCGCCTGGCCCGGCGTGATCACACCCGGGCAGTTCGGACCCACCAGGTGCGTCCCGTTCGCCCCCGCCGCGTGATACACGGTCATCATGTCCTGCACGGGAATTCCCTCGGTGATGAGGATGACCACGGGGATGCCGGATTCGATGGATTCGAGCGCCGCATCGGCGGCGAACGGCGCGGGGACGTACACGATCGAGGTGTTGCAGCCGGTTTCCTTCACCGCCTCGCGCACGGTGTTGAAGACCGGCACGTCCTCGAGGGCGACCTGGCCCCCCTTGCCGGGCGTTACCCCCGCCACCACCTTCGTTCCGTAGTCCTTCATCTGGCCCCCGTGAAAGAGGCCTTCCCGCCCCGTGATGCCCTGGATCAACAGGCGCGTATTCCCATCAACAAGTATCGACATGGTGTTCCATTTTCCTGAACAGGGGAGAGTCGCCGGGAGGCGGGGAGTTCTTCCCCGCGCGCCGACGCAGGTGTATTCCCCGCCCCGGCAGAGGGGTCAAGGACTTGCTCCCCGAGGGCCGGCGCACGGCAAAGAAGGTTGCCGCTCCTTCGCGAATCCCCCACGATCCACCCAATCGTCCCCTTGGGAAGGAGCCACGCGCCTTGCACGTCCTCGTTACCGGAGCCGCCGGATTCATCGGGAGCACCTTGTGCGAGGCCCTGGTGGCCCGCGGTGACACCGTTACCGGCATGGATGACTTCAACGAGTATTACAGCCCGGAGCGCAAGCGCCGCAACCTGGCCGCGCTCGTCGGCAACCCCTCCTTCACCCTCCTCGAGCATGACTTCGCCGACCGCGAGTCAACCATGCGTGCCGTCGCTGCCGCACCGCCCGACGTCATCGCCCACCTCGGCGCCCTCGGCAGCGTCCGCTACTCCGTCAAGCGACCGGACCTGTATATCCGCGTCAACATCGGCGGCACCGCCAACCTCCTCGAGGCCGCCCGCGAAATCGGCACCACGCGCTTCGTCTTCGCCTCCACCTCCTCCGTCTATGGCCAGACGGACAAGGTCCCCTTCGTCGAAACCGACCCCACCGACAGGCCCCTCGCCCCGTACCCCGCGTCCAAGAAGAGCGGCGAAGTCCTCGGCCACGCCTACCACAACATGCACGGCATGGACTTCACCGCGCTGCGGTTCTTCAACGTTTACGGCCCCCGCGGCCGGCCAGACATGATGCCTTGGATCGTCCTCGAAAGCCTGCTCCATGATCGCGAAATCACGCTCTTTGACAACGGCCATATGCGCCGCGACTGGACCTACGTGGACGACATTGTTTCCGGGGTCATGGCAGCGATCGACCGGCCGATGGGATACGAGATTTTCAACATCGGCCGCGGCCACCCGATCTGGATGACCGAGTTTCTCGAGATCCTGGAGGGGCTTGCAGGGCGAAAGGTCCGCAGGAAGGTCGTAGACGCGCCCCCGAGCGAGCCCAAGGTCACCTTTGCCAACGTCGACAAGGCGCGTCGGCTCCTGGGCTACGAGCCTCAGACCGCCGTTGAGCATGGGCTGCGCCGGTTCTGGGACTGGTATCGGGCGGAGATGGCGGGGTAGCGGGGACGAATCCCCGCCCACCCCACCCTCGTCGCGATTACTGAAACGGCGACAGGTCGAGATCCGGC